>DXFY01000048.1 GCA_019114205.1 Candidatus Tidjanibacter gallistercoris
AAAACACTGACACATGACTACACATGAAAAGCCCAGCTACGCTTCCCCCACGGTGGAAGTATTGACAATCGGAGTGGAATCCGGAATCGCAAGTTCCATCGGTTCTGCCGGCAACATGAACGAGGGAGGCGAACTGGAGAGTTGGCCCGAAACCATGTGACGCTTTCGGTCCGACCACAAGCAACGATTACGAACGATTAAATTCAGAAACGACATGAGGAACTATATTTTGAGTGCAATATGCTTCGGTGCGACCGTCTTTGTTTCGGCCTGCACGAAGAGCGGAGAAGAGAACGTCTCTTCAACGATTCGCAACATTGAAATGACCATCACGGCCGACAGAACAGACCTCGCGCCCGCCGACGGTACGCGCGTAGCATATGACGGTCTGACAGCACTCTGGGAGGCAGGCGACCAGCTGCACGCCTGCTTCGTGACCGACGACATGAAGACTATCGAAGGTACGTTTACGACCGCCGACAGCGGCGAACGCGCCGAATTCACCGGTACAATCAGCGTTCCGGAAACCGATGTCAACATCGCCAAAGTATTCGTATGGTATTACGGCGACAACGTGAGCGGCGTGGCTTTCAGTCACGAGGGCAACGGCACCCTTGCTTTCAACATCCCCGCGACACAGGACGGCGATATCACGAACCACAACATCGGCGCCGGCATCCATGCAGAGCCCTTTACCATCAGCGCCGCCGACCAGAGCGTAGAGCTGCCCGGCGCACTCACCTTCCAGCCCCTCTTCTCCCGTCTGGATATCAAGTTGGACGGTATCGAGGGCGACATTCGGGAAATACAGCTTTCCATTACCGACAACGGCAGCACGGTACCGTTCAATGTCGGCACCACCCTCGACATGACCGATGCAACCGCCACCAACGGCGAAACGGTGACGGTGCTCCGCGTCGAACCGACCCAGCAAGCCACCGAATATCAGCTCGCACTCCTGCCCCTCGACCTCGCCACCGAGCCGAGCAAACTCGATGTAGTCGTGCTGGCAGACAGCAAATACACGGCCAGCTTCGCCGTAAAGAACATAGAACGAGGCATGCGCTACGGAGTGACGGTCGCCGCAGCATCCGCAACTACGGAAGAGGTAACCTACCTTGATGCCGATAACTTCGCCGATGCCATCAACAACGACCTCGACGGCAACTTTATCCTGACCGATGACATCGCGTTGCCGGAGGTACCCGTTATCAACGGCTTCAGCGGTTCTTTCGACGGCAACGGACACACCATCGACCTCACGAACGCCGAATCTTCCGACCCGATGATGCAAGGCGGTATTTTCAATACTACCACGGGCGATGCCTCCATCAAGCACCTCACTGTAACAGCCGGTGAACGCAGCATTGAGATGAGCGAAGGCGGCTTCATCGTCGGGCAGGTAAACGACGGTACCCTGACACTCGAAAACGTACATGCTTCGGGAAGCATCACCGCCAGCAGACATGACGATGCAACGCACCTGTTCGCAGGCGGTCTTGTTGGGTTCGTCCCGAACGGCGCCGCAATCATCGCCGACGGCTGCTCCTTTACCGGTAACATAACTATCGACCAGGATGCTCTCTGGACAAGTCTATCGGTAAAGAACTCGTATGCAGGCGGCATCGTAGGTGCAGTCCAGACCGGTTACGGCGACTTCCCGATAACCGACCGTTATCAGGGCGGTACGGCAGGCAGCGCTTCGCGCATCACCAACTGTACGGTGTCGTCCGCTGTCATCACCAACACCCGCGGCGGTTCGACCTCCGGTCCGTCCATCGGAATCGCAACCAACAAGGAAATCTACACGGGCGGTATCGCAGGACGCTGCACAGGCATCATCACCGGCTGCACGGTAACGGATTGCACCATCAGAGGCGTCGAGGATGGCAACGGTTCCGGCAAGCAGGCCAAACCGATAGTAGGCAACGACTGGTACGAAAATACCGGCAACACAGACAATACCTACACCAACACGACCGTCAATGGTTCGGAACGCAACGGTACCTACACCGCAGGCCCATCGTATTCCGACCTCAATTAAACACACACAACTGCAACTGCCAAGCGGCGCACTGGATAGGGTGCGCCGCTTGTTTCTATTCCGCCGTCCGCTACCGGCAGTTCCTGTCCCACGGGCCGATGATTTTCCCGCACCTCACCTCACGGCTTCGGCAACGGTATACCCGAACGCATGGAGAGCGGAACGCATGCGGATTGCCCTGCCGTACCGCCCCTCCCTTCGGCACAAACACGCATGCCCGCAGCCATGCGGTTCCGCCCCCCTGCACCGCCGCCCAAGACAGAACAGAAAATCCACGCCCGTCCCTGCACAGGCCATACCGCACTCCCGCATCCTGCACAGACTGCACACACACCGCACGGTCGTGCAGCCGTCGGGCATCCCGCCCGACGGTTCCCGTTTCCTCTCTCCGTCCCAATCGGGATAGACAGCACACGGAGCAGCCGAAAGCAGCCTGCACAAAGGCGGGACGTTTGCCGGGCCGACCTGAACGTATCGGGAAACAGCGCCCGCCGACGCAGCAATACGCATACAGGCAGGTACACGGCATCGGAAGCCGGCCCGGCAAGATACAGAAATACACGCATGGACGGGAAACACATGATGCAGGAAAACAGAAAAGCGGAACCGTTTCACCCATACGCAGTAACACGGACAGGTTTCCATCCAGGAAGAAAAATCCGAAACAGGCACAACAATGCACAGCAACATACCCCCGGACAGACACGGCGCGGAAGCCGGAGCACTGGAACGACACAACCTGCCCGGCAATGCACGCGGACACAGCAAGCAAAACGGCACAAAGGACAAACGGGATAAGGGGCAGCAACATGCCGGCAGAAAGATGCTGCGCACGGAAGAAGCGCACAAAAGGGAACCGGTACGAAAAGATGCACGCACGGCATACAAACGACAGTACGGCATACAAACAGCACGGCCCGACGGAGCCGTTTCCGTCGGGCCGAATGCTGTACGGGATTATGGTCAGTGTTTGAAGTCGGCGAAGAAATCGTTGCCCTTGTCGTCCACGATGATGAACGCCGGGAAGTTCTCGACATAGATTTTCCGCACGGCTTCCATACCGAGTTCGGGGAAATCGACCACCTCGACGCTCTTGATGCTCTCCTTGGCGAGGATTGCCGCCGGGCCTCCGATGGAACCGAGATAGAAACCGCCGTGCTTGCGGCAGGCGTCGGTTACCTCCTGCGAACGGTTGCCCTTGGCCACCATGACCATCGAACCGCCCTTGCTCTGGAACAAGTCCACGTAGGGGTCCATGCGTCCGGCCGTCGTCGGCCCGAAGCTGCCCGATGCCATCCCCTGCGGCGTCTTGGCCGGCCCCGCATAGTAAACGGGGTGGTTCTTCATGTAGTCCGGCATCGGCTTCCCTTCGTCGAGCATCTGCTTGATGCGGGCATGGGCGATGTCGCGGGCCACAATCAACGTTCCCTTCAGGTTCAGGCGCGTCTTTATCGGGTATTTGGAAAGCGTGGCCAGCACCTTGTCCATCCCTTCATCGAGGTCTATCTCCACCGCCGGTTTCATAATCGGCGCGTCGGCGGGAAGGAAACGCGCGGGATTGTGTTCGAGTTCTTCGAGGAAAATACCCTCCTCGTTAATCTTCGCCTTGATGTTGCGGTCTGCCGAACAGCTCACGCCGATGCCGACCGGACACGACGCGGCATGGCGCGGCATGCGTATCACCCGCACGTCGTGCACGAGGTATTTGCCGCCGAACTGGGCGCCGATACCGCTCTCCTGGCATATCTTCAGTATTTTCGCCTCCCATTCCAGGTCGCGGAAGGCACGGCCCCCCTCGTTGCCGCTCGTCGGAAGCGCGTCGTAATATCCGGCCGACGCCTTCTTCACGGCCGTGAGGTTGGCCTCGGCGGATGTACCGCCGATAACCACTGCAAGGTGGTAGGGCGGACAGGCCGACGTTCCGAGGTCCTTAATCTTCTCCCGAATGAATTTCGTGAGCGACTCCTCGTTGAGCAGCGCCTTGGTCTGCTGGTAAAGGAACGTCTTGTTGGCCGAACCGCCGCCCTTCGTGATGAACAGGAATTTGTAGCTGTTGCCCGGTTCGGAATAGATGTCTATCTGGGCAGGCAGGTTGTTGCCGCTGTTCTTCTCTTCGGTCATGGTAAAGGGCACCACCATCGAATAACGCAGGTTGCGGTCGCGGTAGGTCTCATACACCCCTTTCGAAATGACTTCCGCATCGTTCACCCCCGTATATACGTCCTCGCCCTTCCTGCCGATGGCGATGGCGGTACCGGTATCCTGACAGGTGGGAAGCTGCCCCTGCGCTGCGACCACCTGGTTGAGCAGCATCGTGTAGGCCACGAACTTGTCGTTATCCGTGGCTTCGGGGTCTTTCAGAATATTGGCCACCTGCTGCAAATGCGAGGCCCGCAGATAGAAGGATACCTCGGCGAATGCCTCGCGCGACAGCATTTCGAGCCCGCGCGGGTCTACGTGCAAAATACGTCTGCCGCAGCACTCCTCCACACGCACGTAATCTTTGGTTAGAAGCCTGTACTTGGTTTCGTCCTTTCCCAGCGGAAAGGGTTCCTGATACTTGAATTCCGACATGTCACTATGTTTTATAGGTTCGGACGGACGGCGGCCGGACATGCATCCGGGCCGTCTGGGACAAAATTATCGCCAATCCTTGTCCGTCTTCGATGATTTTGCTTACCTTTGGAATACCGATTGCAAAGATAGAAAATTAGCCGCAATATACGGGTACGCAACGTTATCAAAATAACAACAAATAAGTAGCGGAGCGGTCGGAATGCGGTCGGAACGATGACAGTATTATTCACATAACCTTAAAACTGATATATTATGGTATCATACAAGGAACTCGGACTGGTCAATACCAGGGAGATGTTCGAAAAGGCCATGGCAGGGAAATACGCCATTCCGGCCTTCAACTTCAACAACATGGAACAGATGCAGGCCATCATACAGGCATGCGTCGAAACCGCATCGCCCGTCATCCTGCAGGTGTCGAGCGGGGCGCGCAAATACGCCAACCAGACCATCCTGCGCTACATGGCGCAGGGCGCCGTCGAATATGCCAAGGAGCTGGGACGGAACATTCCCATCTGCCTGCACCTCGACCACGGCGACACGTTCGAACTCTGCAAGTCGTGCATCGACATGGGCTTCTCGTCGGTCATGATTGACGGCAGCCACCTGCCTTATGACGAAAACGTGGCGCTCACCCGGAAAGTGGTCGAATACGCCCATCGGTTCGATGTCACGGTAGAGGGCGAACTCGGCGTGCTCGCCGGCATCGAAGACGAGGTATCGGCCGAACACCACACCTACACCGAACCCGACCAGGTGGTCGATTTCGTCACCAAGACTGGAGTCGATTCGCTCGCCATTTCCATAGGAACATCGCACGGAGCCAACAAGTTCCGTCCGGAGCAGTGTACCCGTAACGCCGAAGGCGTGCTCGTGCCGCCGCCCCTGCGCTTCGACATCCTCGAAGAAATCGAGAAACGCATTCCCGGTTTCCCAATCGTCCTCCACGGTTCGTCCTCGGTACCGCAGAAATATGTGGATATCATCAACAAGTACGGCGGTGCGGTGAAGGATGCCATCGGCATACCCGAAGACCAGCTCCGCAAGGCGGCCGAAAGCGCCGTCTGCAAAATCAACATCGACAGCGACGGCCGTCTGGCCATGACCGCCGCCGTGCGTGAAGTTCTCTGGACCAAACCCGCAGAGTTCGACCCGCGCAAATACCTCGGCCCGGCCCGCGAGTGGCTGAAAGAACTCTACAAGCACAAGTGCGAAAAGGTGCTGGGCAGCGCAGGCAAGGCCTGAGACCGGATACCGGTTATCCGCACACGAGGGGGACGGTTGCTCGACCGTCCCCCTTGTGTCGTGTTCCGACTCCACGCCCCTCCTCATTCTTTCAGGAATGCACGAGCCTCCGGCACCGGCCTCGAAGACGTTCCCTCCCCCGTCCGTTGCGCCCGCTTCCCGGCATGCCGTCAGGACGTTCGCTCCGCCTCCCCTCTGCCTGCCGCACGGATGCGCCGCTCCTCCTTCGCATCCACAGCCTTCTGCACGGAAGGATACCGCTTCCGGAACTTGGCAAACGTATCGCGCGAGACATCGAACCGTCTGCAAATATCGGCAATAGACCTGTCGGCATTCAACATATCCACTACAGCCTGGCGGTTCTCAATCAATACATTGGTTTTCGTATAGCTACCTTTACGGCGGCCCAGCGCCACCCCCTCCGCCTTGCGCAGCGCCAGCGCCTCCTTCGTTCGCATGGAAATGAGGTTGCGTTCGATTTCCGCCACCAGACCGAAGGCGAAACACAATACCTTGCTGTTGATGCTGTCGTCAAACGAATACCCTTCCTTCGTCGTGTACAGATTTATCTCCCGGCTGAGACATTTGCCCATGATGGCCATGATGTCGGTCAATGTTCGGCTGAGGCGGGAAATCTCCGTCACAATCAACGTATCGCCCGGTTTCATACGCTTCAGCAGGGCTCCGAGCTTCCGGTCGCGTTCGTTTTTGCTCCCGCTCACCACTTCCGTCACCCAACTGTTCACGGTAAAATTCCGGCTTTCGGCAAAACGCCTGATTTCATCCTGTTGGTTGGCCAGGTTCTGTTTCCCTGTGCTGACTCTCAAATATCCTATAACCATAGTATCTTTAAATGTTTGTACGGAAGCCCAAAGGCTTTCGGCGGTAAGCGCGATGGCACGACGGTCCGTATCCCGGCCGCAGAACCGCCGACGGCGGTACCCCGCTGCTTCCTGCCGCCGGACTGCGCACCGTCCATTAACCGGTAAGGCAGGGAAATCCGTTCCGCCGTCCGGTCGGCCGTTACCGCACCACGGCCCGGTCCGACTTCCGACAGACCGCCGCGAACGGATACGCCTTGCCGCAGTCCCCCACGGACCGCATCCTCTTCTTCTACGAATTGCTGGAATCGGAAGTACCGCACGGATACTTCCTCCGACCGGAAAGCCTGAAATGCCCGACCGCCTCTCTTCCGGCAGCCATCCATCGGATGCCGGCGGTACAGTCGCCCGGTCTCGCTCAACGGGAAAATACGTTCTCTCTTTTTTACGGCCGCCTTCCGGCAGCCCCGCACGTCTGCATACGTGCCTGTTAAAAAAACGTAAACCTCCCCCGATTTCATATCCCGCACAGGAAAATTCTCACGCATGCACACGAGACAGCTTTTCCGAACCTGTTATCATAATAACTATCAATATATTATCTACACAGGCAAACGAACCGTACGACATCGGCTCTCGACTGTACGAACCGCTATACGACCTTAAGGTATATCCAATATATAATTTATAACATCGAATATATGACTATTTATCAATAAAACGACGATTCGATTCATGCTTTTGGGCAGAATAACGCTGCAAATGCACCTCGAACGGAATACTCCGACCGGCAGCGACGATGGCTGCCGCACGTTTTTTCCGGCACATACAAATATTGGATTTACAGAGATGCACGATATTTGCATGTCAGACTTTATAGAAAATTTTTTCACCGTACACCACCTCGAAAAACAAATATATGAAGAAGCACCTCATAAATTTTGGTCAAAACATCAATTTCAATAAAAAAAACAAAAAATCGCTCTTGCATTATATTGTTGCTAATTAGTAAGTTTGCACCTAACTTTGGGGTGCAGACAAATTAAAGAATCGCAGTACGGATTTATCCCCCCGGATGTCAGTGCCCCCAACCTGTACGTCTGTAATCCGTACTGCTTTTTTTACAGGAGGAACCGCGGCACGCCCCGAACATCATCGCCGCTTTTGATGCAGGCGGCCTTCCTTTTTCCGCATCGGGTACGAAGCCGGGCGATAACGGTTATTTTCTCCTCAATTCGGGTACCACGTGCGGCAGACGGCATCGTTAACTTCGTACCGGTAAAAGCTTAACCGCATACGCTTCATGAGACCTTACATCATCTGCCACATGATGGCATCGCTCGACGGGCGCATCGACTGCACCATGACCGAGCAAATAGAAGAGGGCAACGAATATTACGAAGCCCTCGAACGGCTCGCCGTACCTTCATGTCTGAACGGTCGGACGACCATGGCGATGCACTATGCCGAACCGGAACCGTACCTGCCGGCAGACCCGACGCCGATTGGCCGTCCGGCCTGCCATGTGGCCGTCCGGGCGGCAGGTTATACGCTGAGCGTCGATACAAAAGGAACGTTGCAATTCGCCTCAGCCCGCATCGATGACAAACCGCTGCTGTGTATCGTCAGCCAACAGGCTCCGGTCGAATACCTC
Organism: Candidatus Tidjanibacter gallistercoris; assembly: GCA_019114205.1. Taxonomy (GTDB): domain Bacteria; phylum Bacteroidota; class Bacteroidia; order Bacteroidales; family Rikenellaceae; genus Tidjanibacter; species Tidjanibacter gallistercoris. Next base: position 8,342 of record DXFY01000048.1, read on the forward strand.
CGCATGCTGGAAAACCGGGGCATTTCCTGGATTGCCGCCGGCGAGAAACGAATCGACCTGGTGCACGCCGCGGAACTGCTGTATTCCGCATTCGGCGTGGAACGCATGGCCGTTGTGGGCGGCGGGCACATCAACGGAGCCTTTCTCGAAGCCGGACTGCTGGACGAAGTGAGCATGATGTATGCCCCCGGCATCGACGGCCGCGGAGGAATGACCGCAGCGTTCGACGGTCTGCCGGCCGGACGCGCTCCCGTCCGTCTCGAACTCAAAAGCGTGGAACGGTTCGCAGGCGGTACGGTATGGATGCGGTATGACGTAAGGTGAATCCCCGTACTCCGGGCCAACGTTCCCTTCCGCCGCACCCTCCAGCCGTCACCGCCCTGCGGCGGGAAACAGGCATCCCAGGCACGCATTCCCGGCTGCCCCCGGCCGGGGAAAACGAAACGCATAGCCGGAATATGAATTAACGAAACTGAAAACATGTATCCCGCCGGGTACCCGACGCATCGGCAGCCGGCAGCATACACCGGATTCCGCACGGATTGCAGTCCGTACAGGAGCAGCGGCTCTCCCCGCATATGGCGGCGTGAATCAAATATAGAGAAAGGAACAGGCGCCTGCCCGAACCGCACGCAGCCGGATGTCCGGAATGCGCACGCGATAATCACGGCGGTACAGCATCCGTACCGTCCTGTATTGTTTTGCCTCATCGCTCTCCGGAATACCGCAGCACGGAGCACCCCCTCCGTAAGGGCTTGGCACACGGAACGGACCGCCGGAAGCGATGGAACCGCTTCTTCCCGCTTCCGGCATACCCTCCGTGCCGGACGGCATGCACATTCCCTCTGCAAAGCCGGCAGGTACCCGCTGCCGGAACGAAGGCGCTCATTCCCCATCCGGGAACTACCGTATCTGTTTTTTCGGCATGTACTTCGAGCCCCCCGGATGCACGGACCGCAGCCTCCCGGAAATGAATGTTCCGGCAAAGACTGCGGTCTGTTCACCAGCTCCGAGGAGCGATTTACAAAACGGGAGGCGGCGGATACGTCCGTTCAGGGGAGCAGGTAACCCGCCCCGTCGAGCCATTCGCGGACTGTCTGTCCGTCAGCCGCGCGGAGCAGCCTGCCCTCCTGCCAATCCAATTCCGGATACGCCTTCCTCAGCGCCGCCGCACTGTTGGCGATGCCGCTTCCCCCCGAAGTGGCGAAAGGGATGACGGTTTTACCCGTCAGGTCGTGGCGCTCGATGAATGTCTCGATGATTCGCGGCGCGAGGTTCCACCAAATAGGATAACCGATGAAGACCACGTCGTAACCGGTCATATCCCGCACCTCCCGGATTGCCGGTCGGGCATTCGGGTCGTTCATCTCCACCGAGCTGCGCGACCGCCGGTCGTTCCAATCGAGGTCGTCGTCCGTATAGGGTTCGACGGGGGTAATCGCATAAAGGTCGCCGCCGGTCGCCTCGGCCAACTGTCGGGCGACACGGGCGGTCGTTCCGGTCGCCGAAAAATAGGCCACCAGTATCCGCGCACGTTCCGAATCCGGCGCTGCTGCATTCCGAGCCGTTGTCTGCCAATTCATAAGAAAGATTGTTAAAACGGTAAACAAAAAAGATTTGCTGTACATGGTATTATTCGATTTCGGTTATTGTTTTTACGATTCGTGCAGGCACCCCTGCGACCACCGTGCCCGGAGGTACGTTGTGCGTGACGACCGCTCCGGCCGCCACGACCGCATCGTCGCCGATGGTCACTCCCTGTAGAATCGTTGCGTTGGAACCCACCCATACATTGCGGCCGAGCCGAATCGGTGCCGGCCGGGTCGTCTGCCGCCGCGAAGGAGCAAGAGCATGGTTCAGCGTCGCGAAAACCACATTGTGGCCAATCTGACAGCCGTCGCCCAGCCATACGCCGCCGTGGTCTTGGAAATGACAGCAGGCGTTGATGAACACCCCGCGGCCGATATGGATGTTCCTGCCGAAATCGGTGTAAAACGGCGGGAATACCCGCAGCGAGGCATCCACCTCCCGACCGAAAAGGCGGGACAACAGGGCGCGCACTTCGTCGGGCGTATGATAACGGCCGTTCAGCTCGCAGGTAATGCGACGCGCCCGGTCGCTCATCCGGTCCATGAACGCGCAAATTTCGGGAGTGTCGAACGGTTTGCGCTGTTCCGCGCATTCCAGAAATACATCGAATGTCATCATATCGTACTATACTGTTCGTGCCGCAAAGGTCGGGAAAAGATGCGGTTCTCCCCGGATACGGATTGCTGTTCGTACAACCCCGATTATGGTTTTTCGCCCCGGCCGTCCGACCCTGCGGCACTACGGCTTCCGGCCAGCGGAACCGCTTCGCCGATACGGGCCACCGTCAGGTCGAGGGAATACTCCTCCGCCGCGCGGAGTTCGTTCTCCAGCGGTTCGTCCCAGCGATGGCGTGCGAGGGCGTACTTGGAATGATGGACCGTAACAAGGCGTTTCGCCTTCAGGTCGGCGGCAGCCTGCCCCAGCCAGCGCGGCAACAGGTGGATGTACCGCCAGTCATCGCTGTACTGCCCGTTCTCCAAAATGGCAAGGTCGATACCGGGGTGTTCCCGGCCGATTGCGGCGAAATGAGTGCCGTACCCGCCGTCGCCGCCGATATATACCTTCATCGAGGGCGTCTCCAAAAGAAACGAAGCCCACAGGGTTTTGTTCGGAATCAGTCCGCGCCCCGAAAAATGGCGGGCGGGCAGACAATGCACCCTAATCGCCGGGGCGGTATCGAGTGCGGCGCATTCCTGCCAGTCCAGCTCGACGAGCATGTTCCGGTCGAATCCCCAATACTCGAAATGCGCCCCCACCCCCAACGGACACACGACCTTTTTCACCCGCGTCCTCAACTCCTTGACCGTCCGGTAATCCAAATGGTCCCAATGGTCGTGGGTAATCACCAAACAATCGATGTCGGGCATATCCGCCGGCGCATAGAGTTCCGTCCCCGGAAACGCCCGATTGACGAACGGGACCGGTGCCGCCCAATGGAAGACCGGGTCCACGAGGATGCTTTTGCCGTCCAACTGAAGCAGATAGGACGAATGTCCGAACCACACCATCCAATTGTCCGACAAAGGCATGCCGCGCAAATCCGTCCTGACCGCCGGGACGGGCCTTTCGGGGTAACGCCCCTTTCTGTCGGCTGTCAGATAATTCCACAGAGCCCGGAACCGCCCGCCGCCCGAAGTCATCAATGCGGTAGGCTGACGGTTCCGGAACGCACCGTCCCGGTAATTCGGAGAACGCCGGATGCGCTCCAACCTTTCCCCGCGCGGCAGGCGTCCGAAACCCGGACGCAGGGCGATGGCAGCCCCTCCGACCGCCAGTACGAAGACCGCTGCCGCAACTATTCCCGTTCCCATTGCTAATGTTTCTTCATGCAGCATGTCCCCCGGCCGCAGGATATCTCCCCTGCGGGCAAACGGCATGCCACCCGATTCCGCCGCCACACGACCGAGCCGCAGCCAGGCCCCGAACGGTTGCGCCGGCCGATGCGCGTGTCGGACTGCACTCCTATTTCAAATATTCGCGGAAGAAGTCCGCTATCCTGTCGAAGGGAATCGCTTCCCGGTTGTCGTACAAATCCACGTGGTTGGCGCCGGGAATAATCAATAGCTCCTTGTTATCGCCCTGCAGCTTCCCGAACGCATCCTCGCTGAAGTAGCGCGAATGGGCCTTCTCGCCGTGAATCATCAGCACCGCGCTCCGGATTTCATCGCTGTATGCCAGGATGGGCATGTTGATGAATGACAGCGCCGAAGTCACGTTCCAGCCGTCGTTCGAATTGAGCGAACGGGGATGATAGCCGCGCGGTGTCTTGTAATAGCCGTAATAGTCCTTCACGAACTGCGGTGCATCGTCCGGCAGCGAGTCCACCACGCCTCCGGCCAGTGCATACGTACCGTTGCGGTAGTCTTCGGTGCGCTGAGCGTTGAGCTGCCTGCGCAACTCGTAACGGGCATCGGCGTCCATCGCGTCGAAATAACCGTTGGCGTTCACGCGGCTCATGTCGTACATGGTGGCCGTTACGGTCGCCTTGATGCGGGTATCGACAGCCGCCGCATTGAGCGCCATGCCGCCCCAGCCGCAGATGCCGAGAATGCCGATGCGCTCCGCATCCACGTCGTCGCGCGTCGAAAGATAATCGACAGCCGCACAGAAGTCCTCCGTATTGATGTCGGGCGACGCCACGCAGCGGGGTTCGCCGCCGCTTTCGCCGGTATACGAGGGGTCGAACGCAATGGTCAGAAAGCCGCGTTCAGCCAATTCCTGCGCATACAGTCCCGACGCCTGTTCCTTCACCGCACCGAACGGGCCGCTCACGGCAATGGCCGGCAGCCTGCCCGCTGCCCCCGCCGGGATGTACAGGTCGGCCGCCAGCGTGATTCCGTAACGGTTACGGAAGGTTACTTTCGAATGCGTCACCCTGTCGCTCTGCGGGAACGTCTTGTCCCACGCTTCGGTCAAATTCAATAGCTTTTTCATCGTGTTATCATCATTGGGAACCGTGTTCGCGGCACCGACTGCTCCTGCAGGGCAGCAGGCCGCCGCGATGCACAAAATCTTAAACGCCTGTTTCATAACAATGTGAATTTACTGTTTTTTCTTATCATTTCAAACTTGTGAGAACCGGATTTTCCAGATACCCGTAAAGGCGCCGTACCTCGTCGGGACGCTCCGTATCGAGCATGGAAGGCCTTCCGCTGTCGAGCGCAGCGATGCGGTGCATCTCCTCTTCGTCGAGTGCAAAGTCCCATATATCGAAATTCTCGGCCATCCGCTCCCTGCGGACGGTTTTGGGAATCACCGCCACGCCGCGCTGTATGTTCCAGCGCAGCATCACCTGCGCGGATGTTTTCCCGTGTCTGCGTGCGATTTCCGTCAGTACGGGTTCCGTGAACATTCCTTTCATCCCCTCGGCGAACGGCGCCCAGGCCTGAGGGCGGACGCCCAATTCGCGCATCGTCTCAAGCTCTTCGCTCCGCTGGCAGCGGGGATGCAATTCGATTTGGTTCACCATCGGCAGCACCTCGAAGTTGTAGCTCATGTCGAGCAGCCGTGCCGAAGAAAAATTGCTTACCCCGATAGCCCGGACCCGTCCCTCCCGGTACAACCGTTCCAGCGCACGCCATGCGCCGTAATAATCGCCGAAGGGCATGTGCAGCAGATAAAGGTCGAGGTAATCCAGCCGCAGTCTCCGCATCGAACGGTCGAAAGCCTTCAGCGTAAGGTCGTATCCCATGTCGGTAATCCATACCTTGGTCGTGACGAAAAACTCCTCGCGCTTCACTCCGGAAGCAGCCAGCGCCTGCCCGACGGCCTCTTCGTTGCGGTACGTCATCGCCGTATCGAACAGACGATAGCCTGTTTCGACGGCCTCGCCCACTACCTTCCTGCATCGTGCGGCATCCTCCACCTGAAAGACGCCGAAACCCAGCATCGGCATCTCCACCCCGTTTTTCAGTTCGACTTTCCTCATCATAAGATTCATACGTCTGTTCCGACGGTACGTTGCATGCGCCTCGTTCTGTTGCCGGCCTCCGCCGTCGCTGCTTTCCGCAAAACTGCCGCAAGACCTTCGCCGCCGAGGGCAGAACCATCGTTACAAAAATACCGGGAACCGAAAGACACGCCGTTATCCGGATTTCGGAAATTCATACCCTATTTCCGGATTTGCAGGGCAAGACCTTCCCGAAGCCGCCGTCCCTTTCCGTAGCCGGCAGTTCGCCATACCGGATGCAGCATCCGACCGCTGCGGAGACACGAACTTTTTCCATACGGAAACCCCTTTCCGTCCTTCGTCCTGAACGGAAAAAATAACTACCTTCGTCCTCGGTGAAGTGTGCGGGAGCCGATACAGGATACCCGAAGAAACGGAACCAGCTTACCGAATGACCGGTTTATTCTGTTGCTGCCCTTTTCAGCCGTCCGATTCGTATGGATGGGCACCCTGAGCAGACAGGCCTTACGGCGTGCGGCCCGCTACGCACCGCTGTGCGGGAAAAAAACCGCCGGCTGCATCTACCGACTCTCGAACGCCGGCATACTCCTGTACCCGATGTTTCTGACGATACATGCCGACGGTTCGGGATGGTTCGCAGCAGGAGTCGTCGGCTACCTGGCCGGGTTAGCGCTCTGCACGGCAGCCGTCGTGCATTTTTCCGCTCCCGACAGACAGGGGCTGAATACGAACGGAATATACGGACTGTCCCGCAATCCCATGTACCTGGGTTATTTCGTCTGCTTCACGGGCATCGCCTTGCCGACACTGTCCGCCATCCTGTTCGGTATGATACTCCTATTCCAAATTTCCGCCCATCGGATTATTCTGAGCGAGGAACGCTGGTGCACGGAACGGTTCGGAACTGCATACAGGGAATACATGCAGCGGGTAAGGCGCTATCTTTGACACACGTTACCCGCCCAAACCGGGCGAGACGGCCCCGGAAGACCGGCCCCCTCGGTCGCTATTCCTCGCATACGACGGCCACCTTCATGACGCCGTCCGTTCTGTTTTCGAAAATACGGTATGCCTCTTCAATCCGGCTCAACGGGAACCGGTGCGTAATGAGCGGCGTGGTATCGAGCCGTCCCTCTTCTATCAGGCGCAGAATCTCGGCGCAATCGCACCCGTCCACACCTCCGGTTTTGAACGTCAGATTCTTCCCGTACATTTCCGGCAGAGGCAGCAGCTGAGGCTTGTCATAAAGCGCCACGAGCACGACGACGGCATTGGGACGGGCGCACTCCCATGCCAACCGAAACGTATCGTCCCCACCGGCCACTTCCAGAACCGCATCGGCTCCTCCGTGGTCGCTGTTGCGCGACACGAACTCCCGGCACGCTTCCGGTTCCACCACCGACACTTCGGGATAATGCTCCCGAACGAAACGGATTCTTTCGGGAGATTTCTCGCAGACGATGATGCGCTTCGGACGTTTCAGCATCACGCAGAGCAGGGTACAAATCCCCGTAGGCCCTGCGCCGATAATAAGCACCGTATCCTCCCGCCCGATTTCCGCGATGCGAGCGGCCCAGAAGCCCGTGGCGAGCACGTCGCCCGCCAGCAACGCCTGTTCATCGGTCACGGTATCGGGAATGCGCGTAAGTCCCCGGTCGGCATGGGGAACCCGCACATATTCCGCCTGGCCGCCGTCGATGCGGCATCCCAACGCCCAACCGCCGGCAGGGTCGGTACAGTTATTCACATATCCGCGGCGGCAGAAGAAACACTCGCCGCAGAAGGTTTCGACATTCACCGCCACCCGGTCGCCGACCCGCACCGACGCAACTTCCGGCCCCACCTGTTCCACTATGCCGACCATCTCGTGCCCCACGGTAATTCCCGGTACGGCACGCGGCACGCTTCCGTGTCTGATATGCAGGTCGCTGGTGCAGATACTGCAGAGCGTCACCCGCACGACGGCATCGCGCGCATCCTCCGGTTCGGGTTTCGGCTTCTCGCGCCATCCGAACTTTCCGCGCTCTATGTACGTATATGCCTTCATCGCTGAACGAATTTCATGAAACAAAGATACGAATTATTCGGGTCGCCGTAAGGCCTTTTCCTTTCCTTCAGTTTCGGCGAGCACCGGCGCAAGGACGACCGAGAATTTGTCCGGCAGAACAAGAGCATCAATACGCAACCTTTCGCAGCAACGGTTCCGACCGCCGCTTCCTTGCCGGAAGAGCAGCGGACACGTCCGTTTCTCTGTTGCTTTTCCCGCTCCGAATCGGAAATACGGCTCTCCCTGTTCGGAGGCATGTCGATAAAAAAAGTGCCCGCAAATATTTTGCAGGCACCCGGCGATTCGAGCGGAAAACGGGATTCGAACCCGCGACCCTCAGCTTGGGAAGCTGATGCTCTACCGACTGAGCTACTTCCGCATTTGCAGTGCAAATATACGAATTTCGTCCGATTCTCGTACACGTTTCCCTTATTTTTTACGGATTTGTCTCTCCGACACGGTCGTCCGCCGGATACATATTCCGTGTCGGAAAGGAATGGCGTAAAAGCCGGAGATTCCATTTCTTACGGCAAGACGAGGCCAGTCCGTTTCCGATGAATGCACCGCACGGAGAAACGTCTCCCGACCGGTACCGGCAACCGCAGCAGCACGAACGCATTCGACCGGCTTCCGTACGGAAGCCGGCCGAATGCAATATCCATGACGCATACCTTACTTCGTGAAACGCAGAGCGATGCCGCGGTCCACGGCCCGCTGCGCAGCCGTCGCATCGACAGGTACCGTGGCAAATTCGTTGCCGAACCCCTCGGTACTGATACGGTCTGCCTTCACTCCGTCCTTTACGAGAATGGATTTGACATACTCGGCCCGTTCTCTGGAAATCCGGTTATTGACGGCACGGGTTCCGGTATTGTCCGCAAAACCGCCGATACGAATTTTGACGTCGGGATAATTCTTCAGAACCGCCGCAATGTTTTCGAGCTGCTCCATCGAACCGCCTTCCAACACCGTCCCGCTGCCTTGCTGAAAATCGATATTGTCGAACTGCATCCAATTTCTGCGCAGTTCCTCGTTCGAGGCATTCCGATAGGCGTCCGATTGCAGATATTTCAACATGCAGTCCTCACAGCCTCCCTCGGCTACCCGCATCATCCGCCCGTCGGGCAGCCGGTGCTCCACGAATACCGGTTCGTTCGCGTTCGCCTGAGCCCTACCGGTCGTCTGTGCGACGGCAGAGGCTGTGTTTGCGGTTCGAGCCTCACCGGCCGTCTGCGCTACGGCGGATGTTTTGTCCGCAGGCACGGCGGCCACGCTTTCCGTTACGACCACGACATCCCCTGCCCTGTTGCGGTTGCAGGAACGGACACTCAGAATAATGATAATCAATATGACGGCCACGATGATGAGCCATATCAGCCAATTGCTCTTTTTGTTCCCTTTCGCTGCGGCAGCCCCCCGCGCAGCGCACATACCGCTGATTCCGGCTGCACGGCCCACTTCCACAGGGATATCCCGCAGCATCGTATCCCGTTCGGGCCGAAGCTCCGACGTCACGGATGCCGCCGACCGGTTGTCCTCGACCGCTTTGCTTCCCACGTAACCCGCGATGACGGCCGCAACCCAATCCGAAAGACGGTCGGCACTCGCAACGGAAATTCCGCTTGCGGCGGCCACGGCTTTCGGATACGCCTTGTTGTCGGCTCCCACGAGTTCGTTTTCGAACCGTTCGCCGAGGTTCATTCCTCCTTCGATTCCGTGACCGGCAAACAGTTCGGCCCTTCTGTCGAACAATCCGGCCCGGCCCGCCTCACGGATGGTTTCGTTCGTCCGGGCGGTTTCTCCCTGGTCGATGAACCGGACGAGCAGCGAAGGCAGCAACATGGATACCGCAGCCGATACCTTCTTTTCATCTTCATGCAGGGTAGCCGTCGCCGTTTTCAGCATCTGAGCGGATATGCTCTCTTTCAGTGATTCATAATGTGTCATAATCCTATGAATTTTAAGTTAAGAAATTCCGTTTCCGGTTGCACACACGACATCATCCATTCAATTTCGATGCCTAACCGGAAAACCGGAACGCTTCACAAAGATTTTCGGTGACGGACAAGGCCGGGCGGCAGCATGTCATCCGACGGAACCCGACCCCGACAGCAGGTACTACCAAAGGGTAAGTTGCTGCGGGCCTTCTTCCCCTTTATCGAATTCCGTCCGTTCGGGAGGCACGGCATCGCCCAACACCGTCCTGCCGCCCCACCGCCACGCATTCCTGCGTTCGTCCGCAGCATATCGGTCGAAATAATCCCCCGGCGTATAATTGCGTTCCATCGAAACGGACAGGCGGTACAGGTTTTTCAAAGCCTCGGATTTGTCGCGGTCGCCGAGCCGGGCACTGCGTACAGCCTTGTCGAGCTGCCCGACAGTACGGTCATAGACCTCCAGCGGAACAGGAAAGGGATAACCGTCTTTTCCGCCGTGGGCGAAGGAAAAGCGTGCGGGGTCGGAAAAACGCGAAGGCGTACCGTGTATCACTTCGCTCACCAGCGTCAGGGAGCGGAGGGTACGCGGTCCCACCCCCGGAAGCAGCAGTAGCGATTCGAAGTCCGCCGTATTCGCTTCGTGCGCCAGAACCAACGCTGTTCCGAGACGCTTCAGGTTCACGTCTTCTGCCCTCACTTCGTGATGACGGGGCAGAACCAGCGCCGTCTCGTGCAGCAGTTCGTCGGGGTGCAGGTGCGTCAGTTCCAACACCGCATCCTTCGTGGGAGCCGCATCCGCGTGCGTCAGATTCAGTATCTGCCCCTGATTGCGCCCGCAGACCGACGCGTGCGGCTCTTCGGTAAAGGAGTGCAGCGCAGACGACAGCCAATGATAGCGACGGGCCATGCGGCTCTCTCCGTTCATCCCCTGCTGGATGACCGCCCATTCGCCATCCGCCGTCACGACGAACGAATGGAGGTAAAGCTGGAAACCGTCCTGAACCGCCGTATTGTCCACTTTGGCCGACAGCCGGCTGCAACGTACCAGCGCCTCCCCGTCCAGTCCCGTACGTTCGGCCACGTCGAACAGTTCAGCAGGCGTCCTGCGCGAGGCGTTCCCGCGGCCACCGCAAATATAGACGCCGAGGTCGCCCGCACGCCTGTTTACCGACCGCTTCAACGCATTCATCACGGAAGTCGTGATACCGGACGAATGCCAGTCCATGCCCAACACGCAGCCCAACGACTGGAACCAGAACGGGTCGCTCAGCCTCCTGAGCAACTCGCTGCGGCCGTACTCCGTCACAATCGCCTCCACGATGGCGCCCCCCAGCAGGCTCATCCGCTCAGCGAGCCAGTGCGGTACCGTGCCGTAATGCAGCGGCAGGTCGGCATGTCCTCTTCTACCCATAACTCTGCAAAGGTACATACGAAAGGCGTGCACGGTACGGGTTATGCGTTTTTTCGCACCGGCCGACATGCCTCACACAAACTGCGCGACAGCATGCAGGCGACGTCGAATTTCGGACACAGGCAGCGCGCGGGGCTGTGCACTGCGGTACAGCATCCGCTGCGGTATCGCTCCGGGGAGTTCCGCTCAGCTGCAGCACCGGCGGGAACGGCGGAAAGGTTCCCGCGGCACAGCCCGTCCGGTATGATGCATCTGCCGTCCGACAACCCGCAACGGCGCGGAAGAACCGTCCCGCCCTGGTCCGCTCCCTTGGGCGGAACGCTCCATTCGGATTTTTTGGCGTGCGGATTTTGTACGGTTGGATTTTATTGATTACTTTTGCACCGCTCCGCTGAAAAGGGAGCGGGCGGCGTTTGCCTGCCGTTTCATCCCGGTTCCGTCGTCTTTCTTACCGGGAACATGTTGGGAGAGGTGCTCGAGCGGTTGAAGAGGCGCGCCTGGAAAGTGCGTATACTCCAAAAGGGTATCGCGGGTTCGAATCCCGCCCTCTCCGCAGAACCCCGAAGGCAACGGTGTACAATTATAATAAATGTGACGAGTTTCCCGTATCTCCACGCGGAAGAGGTTCCGATTGATAAATACGACTGCAAATCGCAGCCTGTCGATAACCATACCGACCATCAAATACAAAACGCTAATTGCGCGAACGATTTCACAACCCGACAAGATGTAATCCGCACTGCGCAAGAATACGCAAGTATACCTATCTTTTATTAGGAATAATCCGGTCGTTTAACTTATTAAAGAAAAAAGGGCAGGTATCTCCCGCCCTTCCCGCAGCAAAAGCTATCCGGTAAAAAACAAGGCAGTACGGATTAC
>DXFY01000049.1 GCA_019114205.1 Candidatus Tidjanibacter gallistercoris
GGTGATGGTGCCGAGGGCGTCGAGGCTGCGGCGCAGGTCGGCGGCGGTCAGGTCGGCAGGAAGGCCGTCCGCAAGGCTGCGGCGCGTATCGGCCAGTGCTTCCGAAGCCGTGCGCAGCGCTTCGTAATGACGGGCGTTCGAGACGACGGCTTGCCCGTCCTGAAGCCTGTCGGTATCGACGCACGAGACCAGATACTGTCTGACGGCATCGATGTTACGGTCGTATTTGGCGGATATCCGGACGACCGGCCAGGGGAGGGTATTGCTGCCGGACAGGTTCATCAGAGCGTCCGTATCGCATTTATTGACGACGACCGCTATTTTACAGTCGCTTTCGATATGCAGGGCGCGCAGGGCCGCTTCCGCCATACCGTTGCCGAAGTCCTCCGGTTCGGTTATGTACAGGACGATGCGGGCCTGCGTCAGCGCTTTGTAGGTTCGTTCGATGCCCATGCGTTCCAGTACGTCATTGCTTTCGCGGATACCTGCCGTATCCGTGAAGCGGAAGCCGATGCCGTCCAGCGTAACGGTTTCGGTGACGGCATCCCGTGTCGTTCCGGCGATGTCCGACACCAGGGCCCGCTCTTCGCCGAGCAGCCGGTTGAGTAGGGTCGATTTTCCGACGTTGGGTTTTCCGGCTATCGCGACCGGTATCCCTGTTTTGAGCACATTTCCCAATGCGAAGGATTCGGCGAGCGCGTCGATTTCCGTTTGGGTGCGGGCGAGTAGCGTGTCGAGTTCCTTGCGGTCCGCGAATTCCACGTCTTCTTCCGAGAAGTCGAGTTCCAGTTCGAGCAGGGAGGCCAACCGCAGCAGTTCTCCGCGCAGGGACGAGAGCGCTTCCGAATACCGGCCGCGCAGCTGTGCGGAAGCCAGCGCATGCGCAGCACGATTGCCGGAGGCTATCATGTCGGCTACGGCTTCGGCTTGTGCGAGGTCGAGCTTTCCTGCGAGGAAGGCCCGGACGGTAAATTCGCCCGCTTCGGCGGTACGTGCGCCGTACCCGGTCAGCGTGCGGATGATTTCCGATACAATCCAGCGGGAGCCGTGGCACGATATTTCCGCCATATCCTCACCGGTATACGATGCAGGGGCATGGAATACGGTGACGAGCACTTCGTCGATGAACCGCCCTTCGATATCCAGCAGGTTGCCGTAGTGTACCGTTCCGCCCTTCCGGTCACGCAGCTTTTTGCCGGAAGGCGACACGAAGCATCGGTCGCATATTCCGAGGGCGTCGGGACCGCTGATGCGTATCAGTGCGAGCGCTCCTCCCGGTGCCGTCGCGGGCGCCGTTATCGTATCGCCGTGCCTGAACATGTCTTACCGGTATATTTCCAGTTTCTGACCTATCCGGAGTTTGTGGGCATTCTTGATGTTGTTCCACTTCATCAGCTGCGCGACGGTCACATGATGCCGTTTGGCGATGGTGCTGAGTGTATCGCCCGATTTGACTCGGTATGTGAACGATTCGAGTGAGAAGACCTTTTGGGTCGGATTGGTACGCGACGGTTTCAGGTATTGCGCCATGTACACGGTATCTTTGGCGTTGATGCGTTCTTCGTTTTCGAGGAAACGGGTAACGTCGCTCAGGGGCAGTGTCAGCGAATAGCTTTTGCTCACCGCCGGGATGATGTCCATTTTGTACTGCGGGTTGAGGGAACGCAGCACCTCTTTCGGCAGGTCCATCGTGGAGGTAATCTGTTCGAAGTGCATCGGCCTGCTAATCATCACCGTATCGGTGGCCAGAGGCATGGTCGTTTCGGCCGGAGCGATGTCGTGCTGGTAGGAGAAAGTATAGGCATAAGTTGCGGCGATGAACGACGGTACATAGCCGCGCGTCTCGGCCGGAAGATAGGGATAGATGTCCCAGAAACTTTCCGCTCCGCTGCCGGCACGTTTTATCGCCTTGTTCACGTTGCCCGGCCCGCAGTTGTAGGCAGCCAGCGCCAGAGTCCAGTCGCCGTAAATGCCGTACAGGTCTTTCAGATAACGGCATGCCGCCTGAGTGGAGAGCACCGGGTCGCGGCGCTGGTCGATGAAGGAATTGACTTCCAGTCCGTAAACTTTCCCTGTCGTGTACATGAACTGCCAGAGGCCCGTGGCGCCGGCGCGGGATATGGCGGTGGGGGAGAGGGCCGATTCGATGACCGGCAGCATGCGCAGTTCGATGGGCAGGCCGGCCCTGTCGAGCTCCTCTTCTATCATCGGGAAATAATACCGGGAGCGTGCGAGGATGTTCTCCATCATGGTTTTGCGCGAGGTGGTATAGGCGATGATGTAGCGTTTTACCACGTCGTTGTAGGGCATCTGGATGGGAGAGAGTATCATCCGCAGCCGGGCTTCGTAGACGGAGTCGGGAAGCTGGCCTCCCGTTTCGTACGGTATCGCTTCGATGTCGATGAATTCGTCGAAAAAGTCGTCGAAGGCGGCCCGTGCGGCACGTTCCCGCATGGCTACCACCAGGGAGTCGTACGGCTGCGCATAGGCATCCGGGAAACAGTTTCCGTTTTCGCCTGCGCTGAGAAATTCCTCGATGGTCATTTCGTCGTCGCAGGCGTTCCGCTGCGGTTCTTCGGCCGTATAATAGACGGATATGCTGTCGGCGCGCGAAGGTTCGGACGGCTGTTTTCCGAACGGGTGTATGGCTGCCACCAAAAGGGGGATGACCGTGAATATGTTCATTGGTTCGCTGTTATGTCGTTATCGTATGTGGTGCCGGGCCTTGCCCGCAGTGTGCTGCGGAGCTAAAATGTCAGGCTGAGCCCGAGCCCGAAAGCATAATTGTACATGCCGTTCATGGCATAGAGAGGTTCGATGGTCGGTTGCAGGCGCCATGCCAGGTCGCCGCTCACGTCGAAATCTTTCATGTAGGCATCTACGTGGGCATCCATGACGTTCAGCAGATAGAAGGCTGCCGTGAGGATGATGGCCAGGTCGCGGTTGCGGCGGTAGAGCTTTTTGTAGTTGCGCATCTCCTCCAACGTCATGCTCAGCGAATTGTCGCTCGGGTCCCAGAATTCGCTGCTGTGCGAATCGGGGTCGTCGTCGGTTTCGAGCCGGATGGCGTTGTCGTACCGTTGATAACCGCGGTTGTTCCAGTCGATTACATAAATGAAAGAGGCGAATCCGCCGACCACGAGCGGAACCTTCCAGAAACTGCCGTTGTAAATCTGTCCGGCTCCGGGGCAAATCATCGACAGGGTGGTTGCCGTCTTCACCGGATTGACCTGTGCTGCGGGGTAATTGATGATGGCGTCGCTGAGGAAATAGATGTACGAGGCGATGGCCGTGCCGAAGAGCACCTGCTGCCAGGTGTTGTGCTGAATCATTTTGGTCTGTACCGGGTCGATGAGCAGCCGGTTGTCGCTGAAGTCGGTGCGGCTCATCAGGTATTCGTACTCGTTCTTGTATTTCTTGTATTGCTGGTGCTGCCTGATGCCGAAATACAGCGCGGTACCCGTGGTGGCATACAGGACGGGAATTTTCCAGTAGTCTCCGTTGTAGAGCTGGCCGAAGCCGGGCACTGCGACCGAAATGGCCGTCAGCGGTGCAATCTTGAGCGTATCCCGGAACAGGGGGGTGTGGCGGTAGAGCGTAGTGTCGGCCCGCCGCCGGATGCGCTCCATCTCCCTGCGCTGCCTTGCCGTCAGGGAAGCCAGACTGTCGGTCATGGTCAGGGAGTCGGCCGCTGCAACCGTAAGCGAATCGGTACCCGCCGGCGGCAGCATGCTTGCGGACAGCGAGTCGGCGGATTCCCTGACTACCGTCAGCAGTGAATCGGTAGATATGACGATTTCCGTACCGCTGTATGTCACGCTCTTTTTGCCGCCCGTTATCCGGTAGGCATCCTTGCTCAATTCCGGCAGGTCGAGCGGTGTATTCTTGGCTTCTTTGCGCAGCCTGCGGCGTTCACGGCGCGAAAGCGGCTGTGCGGCCCGCGAAGCGTCGTCGGGAGCCTTACTGTTATAGGACGGCGGGGTGGGGTCGTCGAGCATGCGCGCCGCCTCGGATTCGTATCCCGGCATTTGTTCGTTGAAAGAGGGTTCCTGTCCAGGCCTCAAGTCCTGGCCGTCGATGACGTCCATTTGGTCCTGGGCAGGCAGCCGGTTGTCCAGCACCGCTTCCTCACCAGGCTCGATGAACGGCTGCGTGATGTCGCGTTTGAGGGCCGGCACCTCCGAGTCGGGCAGAGCCGATTCGTCCTGGAGCGGCGGCCCGTCTTCGCCGGGCTGCTGGTCGGCGCCGAGCGCACGCAAGGGCAGCAGCAGGAATGCTGCCGCCAGCAGAGCGAAGATATGTGTGCGTCGTGATGCGGCCATTCTGTTATCTTTCTTCCAGCTTTTCGAGGAAATAGGCGATATCCTCATCCGAAGAGAAGCCTATCGTTATCTTGCCTCCGCCGTTGCGGCTCTTCTTTATTTTGATGTCGTCGCCGAAGATGCGCGAACAGCATTCCACCAACCGGGTGTAATGGTCGGGCAGTTCGTCGTCGGCCAGCACTTCGCGGGCGGGCCTGCCTTCGGCGAGCTTTCGGGCGAGTTCTTCGGTCTGCCGTACAGACAGTCCCTTTTTGACGACCTTCCTGAGGGCCGGTACGCGGGAGGCTTCCGGTATGGAAGCGATGGCCTTGGCGTGGCCCATGCTGATGGCATCGCATTTGAGCGCGGCCTGCACTTCGGGCGGAAGCGCCAGCAGACGCAGGTAGTTGGCCACCGTCGAGCGTTTCTTGCCCACCCGTGCGGCCACGGTATCCTGCGTGACGCCGCATTCTTCCATCAGACGGTTCAGGCTGATGGCGATTTCCATGGCGTTCAGGTCTTCCCGCTGAATGTTCTCCACGAGGGCCATTTCGTGGAGCGTGCGGTCGTCCGCCTCGCGGATGAACACCGGCACCGTTTCCAGACCGGCGAGCCTGGAGGCCCGCCAGCGCCGTTCGCCGCTGATGATGACGTAACGGTCGTCGCCGTCTTTCCGGACCGTGATGGGCTGTATCAGACCGAGCGTCCGGATGGAGTCGGCCAGCTCTTCGAGCGCGTCTTCGTCGAAATCGGCACGCGGCTGCTTCGGGTTGGGGGTAATCAGCGATATGGATATTTCTTCCATTTTCCCCGCTCCGTCCCCGAATTTGGCCCCCTCGCTCTCGAAAATCGCGTCCAGACCGCGTCCCAATCCTTTGTTTTTCATATCGTGTCCTGTGTTGCCTGCGGGCGGCCCCGCCTCGTGCGTATCCCTGTTTACCGTTTCCTGTTTCGTTCGATGAACTCCCTGGCGAGGTTCATGTAGGCGGCGCTTCCCGTCGATGCCGCATCGTGCAGGATGACGGGTTTGCCGTGGCTGGGTGCTTCGCTAAGACGGATGTTCCGCTGGATTATTGTGTCGTATGCCAGATGTTTGAAATGTTCCCTGACTTCCAGCGTCACCTGATTGGCGAGCCGCGAACGCGAGTACATCGTCATCACGAACCCTTCTATTTCGAGCCCCGGATTTAGTCGCGATTTGGTCATTTTGATGGTACTGAGCAGCTTGCCTAAGCCTTCGAGGGCGAAATATTCGCACTGTACGGGAATCAGCACGCTGTCGGCAGCCACGAGTGCGTTCACCGTCGTGTAACCGAGCGAGGGTGAGCAGTCGATGAAAACGAAATCGTAGTCGTCCCTTACCGCGTCGAGGCACTTCTTCATCCTCAGATGGCCGTCTTCGAGACCCGGCAGCTCCGCGTCGGCCCCCACCAGGTCGATGCTGGAGGGGAGTACGGAGAGGTTCTTCACGTCCGGGCTGGCGACAATCACGTCGGATGCGCCGCATTCGCCCGTAATACATTCGTAGATGCCGCGGTTGTTGATGTCGAACCCCAGGCCGGACGTTGCGTTGGCCTGCGGGTCGGCATCCGCCAGCAGCACTTTTTTACCCATTACGGCGAGGTTGGCCGCCAGGTTGATGGCCGTCGTGGTTTTGCCCACGCCTCCTTTCTGGTTGGCCAGAGCGACGATTTTTCCCATTTCGATGTCGATGTAAAACCAGACAAAAATAATCAAATTCTCGGAGAATTTCCGCTTCTTATCATAAAATGCGTATCTTTGAGGTCGTTTTAAAAACACTCAAAAACCACAGTACAATGGATATCAAAGGAAGAAATTTTCTGAAACTGCTTGATTTCACTCCCGAAGAGATAAACGGGCTCGTCGAACTTGCCGCACGCCTCAAGGCGGACAAGAAGGCGGGTAAGGAAAAACAGATGCTCAAGGGCAAGAATATCGTGCTCCTGTTCGAGAAGGATTCCACCCGTACGCGCTGCGCTTTCGAGGTAGGGGCCTACGACCAGGGCGCACAGGTGACCTATCTCGGCCCGACGGGTTCCCAGATGGGCAAGAAGGAAAGTATCGCCGATACGGCCCGCGTGCTCGGCCGCATGTACGACGGTATCGAATACCGTGGTTACGGGCAGGATATCGTGGAAGACCTGGCAAAACATGCCGGCGTGGTGGTATGGAACGGACTGACGACCGAATTCCACCCCACCCAGATACTGGCAGACCTGCTCACCATGAAGGAGCATTCCGACAAGCCGTTCAAGGAGATGAAATTCTGCTACCTGGGCGATGCGCGCAACAACATGGGCAACTCGCTGATGGTGGGCTGCGCCAAGATGGGCATCGACTTCCGTGCCGCCTGCCCGAAGAGCTGCGCTCCGTCGGACGAACTCGTCGCCAAGTGCCGCGAGGTGGCCGCACAGACCGGTGCCAAAATAACCATCACCGAGGATGTGAATGAAGCCGTCAAGGACTGCGATTTCCTTTATACGGACGTATGGGTTTCCATGGGCGAGCCGGACGAGGTATGGGCGGAACGCATCAAGTTGCTCAAGCCCTATCAGGTGACTGCGGAAGTGATGAAGGCTACGGGCAATCCGAACGTGAAGTTCCTGCACTGCCTTCCGTCGTTCCACGACCTCAATACGAAAATCGGACGCGATATCCACGAGAAGTATGGCCTGACGGCCATGGAAGTGACCGACGAAGTGTTCGAGAGCCCCGCTTCGATTGTATTCGACGAAGCCGAGAACCGCATGCACACCATCAAGGCGGTGATGGTCGCTACGCTTGCCGGGGAATATAAATAGGCTGCCGGCCGGAAACGAAAGATGATTACGAAAGCCTCTTCCGTATGGGGCTTTCGTAATCGTCGTTATAGACTGTTTGCACGAAAGGAACGCGATGGACGCAAAGAAAAAGCGATGCGGGGAACCGGATGCGGGCCCCGGACGATGGGGCGCACGTGCGGCCGACAGGGAGACCAGGCGTCAGCTGTATCCCAACGGCGTGGATATACTGGCCATTGTGGGCATTCTTCTGGTTTCGGCGCTTGCGGCCGGTCTCGTGGGCGGCGCGCTCGGCATGTTCACACGGTGGGATGCGGGCATGGTGATGGCACTGACCTATTTTCTGCAAATGGGCCTGGCAATCGCCTTCGTCCTTTTGCAGCGGCGTTCGCGTCATGCTCCCCCCGACGTGTTGCGCTTCCACAAGGGCAGGCTCAGCGCTCCCCTCATCCTGTGGGGAATCCTGCTCATAAGCGTCACCGGCGTCGTCATCGAGCCTCTGCTCGCGCTCTTCCCAGACGAGTATCTCGACCTGCTGTACCGGAATATCGGTACGGGCGGGTGGTCCATCCTGATGACGGTCGTCCTGGCGCCCGTCATGGAGGAAACCCTGTTTCGCGGATTGATACAGGGGTCTGTTTACGAACGGGACGGAGCGGCCAAATCCATCCTGCTTTCGGCACTGCTGTTCGGGGTGTTCCACATGATTCCGCAGCAGGTCATCAACGCCTTCCTCGTCGGCATCATTCTGGGATACATCTATTTCCGAACCGGTTCGCTGCTCACGGTCATCATACTGCACGCCCTGAACAACGGCATCTCCTACCTCATGCTCGAACTGCTCGGACCGGAGCAGGCCGACCGGACGGTACGCGACCTGCTCGGCGACGGCGGCCTGTATTATGCGGTGTACGGCGTATGTGCCGTACTGCTCGTCGTGGGAGCGGTCGTCATCGTGCGGCGCCTGAAACGGCAGCAGGAGCCGAATGTACCGGCGGCGGACGATAATGAGACCGGAACCGAATAATATCGGACGCTCCGGTACGTTGTAAGTGAAAGGAACGGAATGTTCCGTTCCGTAAAACGGATAACGGAGGATGGCGGGAAAACATATATTGTTCTCGGCGGCGCTTGTCGCGGCCCTTTTGCTGACGGGCTGCCGCGGCCGCGGCGGACTGCTGTCGTACGGTGCGGTGGCGCAGGTCGGCGAGGCGCTGCTGTCGGAAAACGAAGTGGCGCAGGCGATTCCGTCCGGTATGCCACCGGAGGACAGCCTGCGGATGGTGGACGGCTATGTGGACGCATGGGTACGCAAACAGGTCAAGCTGCAGGAGGCCGAACGGGTGTTGGCGGAGACGGGCGTCGATATAGACGCGATGGTCGAGGACTACCGGAACTCGCTGCTTACCTACCGGCTGGACCGTTATTATATGGAACGGATGGTGGATACGGTGGTGAGCGATTCGCTCGTGGCGGAGTATTATGCGACGCACCGGCCCGAATTCAGGCTCGACCGCGACATCGTGAAAGGACGGATAGTCCGGTTGCCGGCATCGTTCCGGATGCGTACCAAGCTGAAAGGGTTGATGGGCTCTCCGAATCCGGAGCGGCAGCAGGACTTCCTCGACTTGACCGTAAAGAACGGTTTGGAGCTGACGACTTTCGACAGTTGGGTGAGTTTCGACGATTTTCTGAACCGGCTGCCGACGGTACGGGGAAAAAGTTACGACTACCTGCTGGGCGCGACACGCATCGAGGAACTCTCGGACGGGGAGTATCGGTATTACGTCCAAATTACCGACCGGGCGGTCAAAGGGGAGCAGGCGCCCCTCGAATGGGTGGCCCAGGTGGTGAGGAACATTATTTACAACAAACGGGGAAGCGATGCGGTGCGGGAGATGGAAGACAGTCTGTACCGTGCGGCCCTCGAAAACAATACGTTGAAGATTTATTTGAAAACTAACCGAGAATAAGCATGTTGAAGAGAATTACCGCGGCCTGCATGTGCATGGCGCTATGGGCGGGCAGCGTTTCGGCGCAGGAGAGGTTTACGGTCGATAAGGTGGTGGCCGTCGTCGGAAATTCGGCAATCAAGTATTCCGAACTGGTGGAAGCCGGAAATATACTCGTCGAGGAGCGCCGCAGACAGGGTTATACGTCCGACCGGGACCCGTTGAACGAAGCGCTCGAAGGGCTGCTCCTGCAACGTCTGCTCTACAATCAGGCGTTGATAGACTCCGTGGAAATCAATCTCGACGGCATCGGCGGTCAGGTGGAGAGTCAGCTCGCCGCCATGACGGCGCAGGCGGGGTCGACCGCTGCACTGGAGGAGGAGATGGGCATGCCCTATTACGAGATTAGGCAGGACTTGAAAAGTAAGTACGAGGAGATGTACTATGCTCAGGCGATGCGTAGCGATGTGATATCGAAGGTGAAGATAACGCCCGGAGAGGTCGAGATATTTTACCGGGGGCTCGACCGGGACAGCCTGCCCATCGTGCCGGAACAGTACGTGTACGCCCAAATCGTGCGCTACCCCTCATCGAGCAAGGAGGCCAAACAACGGGTACGCGAAGAACTGCTCGACATGCGCGAGCGGATTATCAACGGCACACGGTTCGACCTGCTGGCGAGGATGTATTCCGTAGACCCCGGCACAGCCATGCAGGGCGGCGAAATGGATTGGATGTCGCTCGACCGCCTGGTTCCGCCGTTCGCCGAGGCGCTCGAAAAATTGCAGCCGGGCCAGTTGTCCGAAGTGGTGGAAACCGAGTACGGGTTCCATATCATCCAGCTGATGGAAAAGAAGGGCGACCTGTACAAATGCAGGCACATTTTGCTGCGCCCGGTATATACGCCCGACGAGCTGGCCGAAGGGGGGCGTTTCCTGGACAGTCTGGCCAACGAGATACGGAACGGGGCGATTACGTTCGAGGCTGCCGCGATGCAGTATTCCGAAGACAAGTATTCCCGTCAGAACGGAGGTATCGTTACCAACCATGAACTGCTGGAACTCGTGCAGCAGCAGGACATGCGCTATTCGACCACGAAATTCCTGCGGGAGGATTTGCGGGAGGATTATCCGCCGCTCAGCCGTCTGAAAGAAGGGGAGATTTCGCCCTCCTTCCAGTCCCGCGACCTGCGCAACAACGAACTCAACAAAATCGTCAAACTCATCGAAATCATCCCGGCGCATCCGGCCAGTCTGAACGAGGACTACCTCCAGATAGAGGCCCTTGCCCTTCAGACCAAGCAGGAAGAGGAGTTCAACAAGTGGCTCGACAAGAAGATAGACGGCCTGTATATCCGTATCGAGCCCGAATTCCGGAACGGGGATTTCGAGAATAAGAACTGGGTAAAATAGAGCGGATGAAACTGCGCAGTGTCATCATATCGGCGGGTGTAGGGTTGCTTTTCTTTTCCGCTTTCGCACAGGAGCCTGCGCCCGTGCGTCCTGCTCCGCAGGAGGAACGGCCGGATACGGCGGCTTCCGCCCCTGCTGCTGCGGAACGCCCGCAGGGAGAACGCACTATCGTCAATATCAAATCCAAGCGGATGTTCCCCATACAAATCGGGGAGGATTCCACGGTGCATGCCTTCGTGGGCAACGTGGTGGCATACCACAACGGTGCGGTCATGTTGTGCGACAGTGCGGTGCGGTACGACGAGAACCGAATCGAATGTTTCGACAATGTACTGATAAACAAGGACAGTACTTATGTCTACGGCGACCGGGTGGTGTACAACCGGCTGACCAACACCGCACAGGTATTTTCGCCGCTCATCAAGATGATTGACGGGCAGGCGATACTCTATACTTATAATTTCCGGTACAATACGCTGGACAACGTCGGCGAATACTATGGCGGGGGCACGATGAGCCAGGGGCGCATGTTGCTCGAATCCGAGCGCGGGTATTATTACGGAGCCACGCGCGATGCGGTCTGTGTGGGCGATGTCGAACTGCGCGATTCTACGTACCTGATTGCATCCGATTCGCTCGGCTTCAACATGGACAGCGAGATAGCGACGTTTTACCGGAAGACGTATATCTGGAACGAGAAGAACGAGATACTGAGCGCCGAGAACGGCTGGTACGATACGCGGGCCGACCATTATCATTTCATGTCCGATGCGTACGTGCTTTCCGAAGACCAGGAGGTGTGGGCCGACGACATGGATTACCGTGCCGACAGCGACAACGTGATTCTCAGGCGCAACATACAGATACTGGACGAAGGGCAGGAGGTGCTGGCCTTCGGCGATTACGGCCGGTATTGGGGTGCCCGCGGCGACGCCATGCTGACGGAGAATCCTTCGGTCATCAGCTATTATCAGAAGGGCGATTCGCTGTATATGCGTTCGGATTCCATTTTCATGTACGTCATCGACAGTACGAGCATATACAGTGCCGACTACATAGGCAACAAGGTCGAGGAAGAAGAGGCGGATACCGGCGAGGAATTGATTACGGCGCCTGCCGGCCCGGAATCCGAAAGCTCCGGGCCGGATGCTGCTGCGACCGAAGAAGGTATGCAGATACCCGGCGAAGCGGAACAGACGGAAGCCGGAACGGAGGTCGGTCTTGCGGGCGGGAGTGCACCGGACGGTGAAACCGTTGCTGCCGGCAGCGATATGGGAGCGGTTGCGGAACTGCCCGGCGGTGCCGTGTCGGACAGCCTGTCGTTCGGAACTGGGGCCGAGGCACCTGTCGTGGCCCCCGGTACGGAGAACGAAGCGGGAGAGGAGGTCGTCCCGGATGCTGCCGACGGAGGGGAACAGCCCGCTCTGTCGAAACGGGAGCTCCGCCGCGAACGGCGCGAGGCACGCCGCAGGGCACGGGAGGAACGTCGGGCCGCACGAAAGGAACGTGCCGGGAAAGCGGATGACGGGGCCGAAGCAAACGGGGAAGTACAGGCTGAAGGGGAAGCAGCCCCGACCGAAGGCGATGCACCACAGCAGGATGCTGCGGATACCGGAGCGCTGTCATCCGACGGCGGCATGACGGCGGAAGAAGAAGCATCGTCTGCGGAGAACACGGGAGCCGAAGAGGAGAAGGAACGGGTCATTGTCGGTTATCATAACGTGAAGATATTCCGTTCCGACCTGCAGGCCGTATGCGATTCGCTGGTTTCCTTCTCGCGCGATACGACCATCCATCTTCACAGGGACCCGGTCATGTGGAACGGCGATAACCAGATTAAGTCCGACCTGACGGTAGTTTATATCGTGAACGAAGCAATCGACCATGCCGTTTTTACGGGCGGCGAGGCGCACGGAAATCCGGTCATGAGCGCAGAGCTCGACCGAGACCATTACAACCAGATTACGGGCAAGACTATCGAGGCGCTGTTCCGCGACAACGAGATTTATCGGACGAACGTCGTGGGCAATGCACAGACTTATTATTACATGCAGGACGAAGAGACGGGAGCCTATCAGGGTTTCCTCGTGATGGAGTGCGCCGACATCACGTTCATGATTGCAGGCCAGGAAATAGAGGAGATTATTTTCCGTGGAGACCCCGTTTACTCCATCTATCCTATGAACATGATTCCGGAATCCCAGCCGCAGCGGCTGCCGAATTTCGTATGGGAAGGCGAGCGGCGTCCGTCCAAGACAGAGGTGTTCGACCGCAGGATACGGGCTTCGCGACGGGCCGAGTACGAAAAGTTGCCGCAGCCGGCGTTCCCGTTGACGGAGCGTATCGACGAATACCGCCGGCGGCTTATCGAAGACGGTTTGTGGCGCGACCGCGACGACGACATCACGTATGATGCCCGCGAATATGTGAAACGGTTGCAGATGCAGGGGCTTTAAAGCCGCTCCATCCCCGATTGTTCCGGGAAATCCCCCGCAGGTTCAGAACGAACCGCGGGGATTTTTCGTTTGCCCCGGAAGGCGTTCCGCCAGCATTGTTCGGGGAGAGGGAATTGCTCGGAGCGTTGTACCGGCGTTTTTTACCGTGTCGTTTGTTGTTTTCAGCCTGCTTATATTCTGCTTTCATCGTTCGGGGAAAGGGGATTGCTCGGAGCGCTGCACCGGTGTTTTTTTGCCGTGTCATTTGTTGTTTTCAGCCTGCTTATATTCTGCTTTCATTGTTCGGGGAAAGGGGACTGCTCGGAGCGCTGCACCGGTGTTTTTTTGCCGTGTCGTTTGCTGTTCTCGGTTTGTTTCTGTTCTGCCTGTATCGTTCGGGGAAAGGGGATTTTACGAAAGAATGTACTCGAAATGCCCCCATTGCCTGTCGTTTGGAGATGCCGTATTGAGGGGAATCGGAAACTATGGTCGTGCAGGAAGCGTGCTTTTCCGGTTTTGGACTGGAGGATGCGGAATCATCCCGGCGTATCCGGAGGCAGTCGCGTCGGTGCCGTATTTCTGTACGGTGATTTTCTTTCTGTCCGTTCCGGCAGAGAAAAGTGGGGCGGGGAAAGACGACAGCCGCTTCCGTTCGCAAGGGAGTAGATGTGACCGGTGCAAGGTCGGAAGGATTCCGGAGGCGGGAGCGGCGGACGTATTGAAAAGCAAGCGAGGAACCAACCGGGGCGATTGACGCTTCGCCCTTACTTGAACGTTGAACCGCGCAGAAATAAAAACGCGGCTAACATGCGGCTTACGCCACCAAAGCGATTAGCCGCGTCCCGATATGACAGTTACGGGGATGACGGTGTTATGACGGCATGTGTGAGAACGGGAAAATATTGCTTCATGATTCGGTTTGTGCGCATCGGTTCGAAGAGGAGTTATGGATACCGGACAGGTATTTTCTTTAGTGCTGCGCGTGCATCGGATGCGGCGCATGATGTCTGCTGCCGTGCGTGACCGGCGGCTGACCGTGCGGTTCGTATCGCATCGGCGTTTGTTGGAACATGTCATGGAAGACGGCTTGCCGTTCAGGGCTGAAAGGACAGGGTGGGTGTTCGGATGGATGAATTTGTGGCAGGAAGCATAAGTGAATCGTCGACGTTCGTATACTCTCTCAGAAGGGGACGTACCGTTATGCCGCGGAGAAGCGGCGGTAAGGACGGAATATCCCGTATGGAGCATCCGCTGCCCCGTTGCATGGCGGTTCGCCCGGCCAGTCTCCTGTATGGAAGCGATGAACGAACGGTATTCATTTTTCGGTTCGGCGGATGATATGCGGCAGGTAGCGCAGCAGCAGGAATTGTTACATGCGGATGGCGGATGTGGGCGTAGTAAACGACAAGAGCGCCGCCCAATCCGTGGACGGCGCTCTTGCTGCGGGTTTCCGAACGGTTCGTTATTCTGCGATGCCCAGTTCTTTCTTTACGAGCGGAAGGGCGTTGACGAGCACCGTTTCGTCATAATAGGCCATGGGGCGCATCGACTCGTCGAAAATGATGAGGAACCCGTTGTCGCGTCCCACTTTTTTCACTGCATTCTCGGCTTTTTCGATGATGGGGGCCATCAATTCGTTGCTCTTGGTTTCGAGTTCCTTGTTGGCCGTGGCGTACAGTTCCTGCATGCGGGTGTCGAGGTCCTGCAGTTCGCGTTCCTTCACCTGTCTTACGGCGTCGGTATAGGTAGACATATTCTTCTGGTACTCCTGTACCTTGTTGTTGAATTCCACCTGCATCAGTTCGAGCATCGACGCATAATCGTCGTTTATTTTCTGCAGCTGTGTCTGGGCTTCGTTCCTTTCGGGCATGAGGCTCACCACTTCCTGGAGGTTGATGTAACCGAATTTCGGCTGCTGCGCATCGGCCGGGGCCGAAAGCAAGAACAGGAATCCCGCAAGGGTCAGAATGATTTTTTTCATTGTTCAGGTCGTTATTTTAATAATGATATGATGTCCTGCGTTTTATCCACGGCGGGATTGTAATAGACCACCAGCGGGTTCGTGGAGATGTCCAGCACGAGCGAGTAACCGTGGTCGGCGGCATATTTGGAAATGGTTTCCATGACCTTTTTCTGGTAAGGCTCCAACTTTTCCGCCTGCATCTTCGTCATTTTGCCGTTTTCGCCGAATACTTCCGCTTGATAGTCGGTTATCCTTTTCTCGTTGTTGAGGATGGTTTCCTCGCGTTGTTGCCGGGCGCTCTGCGAAAGGGAGGCTTTCTGAGCCATGTACGTCTCATACATCTCTTCGAGTTCGGCGTATGCGTCGTCGATGTTCTGCTGATACTGCTTGGCAGCTGCATCCATCTCTTCCACGGCCTTGTTGTAGGCGGAAATGGATTTGAAAATCGTTTCGGTGTTTACCACCATGTAATTCTGTGCAGAAGCCGAACCGACCGCCGCGAACAGTGCCATAGCTGCGAATAACACGAATTTTTTCATAGCTTTATCTTTTTAGTTTCTCTGTGCGTCAGAAATCCATCCCCATCGAGAAATGCAGCTTGCCGCCGTGAGGCTTGTCCGAACGGGCCGTACCGTCGAATCCGTAACCCCAGTCGAGACCTATCATCCCGATGAAAGGAATGTAAACCCTGATGCCGACACCGAGCGAACGGTGCAGTTTGAAGGGGTCGAATTCCTGCCAGTTCCTGTATCCGTTACCTGCCTCTGCAAATACCAGACCATAGATATGTGTCTGGGGTTGTTGCAGGAACGGATAACGCAGCTCCAGCGTGTATTTGTTGTAGACGTTTGCGTATGCGTACGGGTCCTGGGGGTCGTAAGGCGTCAGACTGCCGTCCGAGTAACCGCGCAGGCCGATGACATCGTAACCGTACACGTTGTATCCGGTCATGCCGTCGCCGCCCACGTCGAACCGTTCGAACGGGGATTGTTTGTATTTGTTGTAGTAGCCGAGGTAACCCATCTCGGCACGTGCCATAAGCACGAGCTTCTGGTCCGGTGTGAGCGGCAGGAACCATTGCACCTTCGCCTGCCACTTGTAGTATTCAATCCACTTGAATTTGTCGGGGTCGTCGTCGGCCATGTCGGCGTAGTTCTTTCTGTCGAACAGGGAGTAGGGGGGCGTCAGCGTGAGCGTCAGCGAGAAGTCCGTACCCGAACTCGGATAGATGGGATTGTTTACCGTACTGCGGCCGAATATCGTGCGGAAAGTGAAAATGTTCGAACTGCCGTTGTCGAAGTTGGAGAACATTTCCCAATTTCGGAGGTTGTAGCGCGTGTATCCCAGTTCGTTGTATATGGTGAAGTACGGGTCGGGAAGCGAAAGCCTGCGTCCGAGTCCGGCCGTGACGCCCGTCGTGCGGAAATGGCTGTCGCTCTTGTAGAATACGCCGCCGAAACTGTACGAGTTGGTCTGATTCGAATAGAATGCGGCGATGGTGAGCGAATTGGGTTTCTTGCCTCCCAGCCACGGTTCGGTAAAGCTGCCCATGAACGAGGTGTAGTAGGAGCCGTTCGTTTGCAGCCGCACGACGAGTTGCTGGTTCTGACCGTGGGGATAGGGACGCCATGCCCCTTTCTTGAAGAAATTCTTTACCGAAAGGTTGTTCAGCTGGACGCCGACGGAGCCCACGAACATGCCGGCTCCCCAGCCGCCCGAAATTTCGAATTTATCGCTCGGCGTTTCTGCGAGGGGCCAGCCGATATCCACAAGTTCGTTGGTTACGGGCTGAATCTGCGGCATGATGGAGGCTGGGTCGAAATGCTGCATTTGAGCCAGCTGCCGCAGGGTCTGCATGAGCAGCGCCCGGTTGTAGAGTTCTCCCGGACGGGTATAGATTTCACGGCGGATTACTTCGTCGTCCACACGCTGGTTGCCGCTTATCTCCACGTTGTTGATGGTGAATGGACGGCCTTCGAAGACTTTTATCTCCAAGTCTATCGAGTCTTTGCCCACGATGATTTCCGAAGGTTCGATGACCGACATGAGGTAGCCGTTGTTCTGATACAGCGACGAAATTTGCGACATATCCTCGATGTCCGTTTCACGTCCGATACCGAGCCGTTTGTGAAGCGTCTTTTTGTCGTACGTATCGCCCTTCTCGATGCCGAGCATGGCCTGAAGCAGTTCGGTGGAATATTGGCTGTTGCCTACCCACGATACGTTGCGTATGTAGAATTTGTCGCCTTCCTCTATCTGGATGTCGATGCCGATGCGCTTGTCGTTGATGACGTACATGGAGTCGCGGACGATGACGGCATTGCGGTAGCCCTGCGAATTGTAGAAGTCGAGGATGTTCTCCTTGTCTTCTTCGTAATCGTCCTCGTTCAGCTTGAAGTTCTGGAAGAAGTTGGGGTTTACCTGATGCGTTTTCTTCATCGTGCGGCGGAGCCGTTTGTCCGGAAATGTCTCGTTCCCCTCGAAATTAATGGCGCCGATTTTCACCCGCTTGTTCTTGTTCACTACGAAGGTGACATTCACGGCGTTCTGTATCACCGAGTCGTTCTCGATTCGCGCCGTCACTTCCGAGTTGCGGAAACCCTTGCCGGAATAATGCTTCTTTATGAGCTTGATATTCTTGTCGATAACATAGTCGGAGAGCTCGGAACCCCGTTTCAGCTTCAGCTCTTCGAGCAGGGTGGTCGCTTCCCCTTTGCGCACTCCTTCGAAGTTCCACCGGTATACCCTCGGTCGTTCCTTGAGGTATATTTCGATGTTCACCATGTCGTCCGGGAGCAGTTCCGCGATGACCTTCACGTCGGAGAAATAGCGCTGGTTCCACAGGCGCGATACGGCCTGCGAAATGGCGTTGCCCGGAATAAGAACCGTATCGCCGCGTATCAGTCCCGTCGAAGCCGTCAGTATGTCCGGGTCGAGGTATTGGACTCCGAATATCTTGATATCGTTGATGGTATAGGGTTTCGCATCGCCGTATTCCATCATCGGCACCCCGTCGGCATCCTGCGGTGCATCGGTCTGTTGCCGGGAATAGCCGTTCCATACGGAAAGCATAAGAATGGAAACGAGGAGGGGTATCGCTTTGCTCATTACTCGTGGTTTCTACAATATATGTTCGATTTCGTGTCTGTTATCGTATCCTTTCGTTTTCGCCTACTTTGCCGAACCGCCGGTTGCGCCGGGCGTACTCCGCGAGGGCGGCGTCGAAATCGTCGCCGCTGAAGTCGGGCCAGTAGGTCGGTGTGAAATAAAGTTCGCTGTACGCTCCCTGCCACAGCAGGAAGTTGCTCAGCCGCTGTTCCCCGCCGGTACGTATGATGAGGTCGGGGTCGGGTATCCCGCAGGTATGGAGTTCTCCGGCGACCGCTTCGGGCGTTATCGCTTCGGGCGCCAGCTCTCCGGCGGCCGCTTTCGCTGCGAGCGTACGCGCAGCCTGCGTGATTTCGGCGCGGGAACTGTAATTGATGCAGAGCAGCATCGTCAGGTCCGTGCCCGCAGCCGTTTCCCTTTCGATGAGGTCGATGTGCTCCACCACGGCGGGCGACATGCCCGTGCGGTCGCCGATGACCACGACCTTCACCCGTTCCCGCAACAGTTCGTGCAGCTCGTTGACGATGCTGCGGCAGAGCAGTTCCATGAGCATGTCTACCTCCTCCTTAGGCCGTCCCCAGTTCTCGGTGGAGAATACGTACAGGGTAAGGTAACGGACACCTTCGTTCCGTGCGGCCCGGTAGATGATGTTGCGCAGACTGGTCACACCTGCCTGGTGGCCTTCATGGCGTTCGAGGCCCCGTGCACGCGCCCAACGGCCGTTTCCGTCCATGATAATCGCCACATGGGCAGGTATTTTGTCGGTCTTGTCCATTCGGTTTCAGGTTTGCAAGCGAACCCACAAATATAATACTTATTGTGCGGACGAGCGTTATCGCACAAAATTTAACCGTGCCGGCCGTGCGGTTTCGGAGTCCGGGGGCATGCGGAAACGCCTACCGGCGGCTTTCCCAACTGTCGAGCCCCCACATCATTTTATTCCTTAACGTGTCGTAAAAGGATATATTTTGCAGGGTTATCAAAAAAATGGGCTTCCCGGCCTTGCGCACGGTGAACCGTTCCCCGCACGGAATGTCGAAGGAGCGGTTGTCGAGGCTGACGGAGAGCGAGCTGGCCCGACCGCTGGCCCGGAACGAAACCGTCGCGGAGTCGGGAATGACCATCGGGCGCATCGTAAGGTTGTGGGGGGCGATGGGGGCTATGACGAAGCATTCGCACATGGGGGCTACAATCGGGCCGCCCACGCTCAGCGCATAGGCCGTCGAGCCGGTCGGCGTGGAGAGGAGCACGCCGTCGCCGCGGTAGGTGGTGAGCTTTTCGCTGTCCACGAAGACATCCACGTAGGTCATGCTGCTTTCGGTACGGTGGATGGTGAATTCGTTCAGGGCATAGGGATGTCCGCCCGGTATTTCCGTGGTGCCCTCGATGCGGAGCATGGTCCGCGGCTGTATGCCGAATCTGCCTTCGCGCAGTGCGGCGAACACTTCCGTCATGTCGTCGCGCGGCGTACTGGCCAGAAAACCGAGGTGGCCGTAATTGATGCCGAGGACGGGAACGCCGCAGGCGTAAGCGAGCCGCACCGCTTCGAGGAATGTCCCGTCGCCGCCGTAACTGAGCATGACGGCTCCTTCGGCCAGCGCTGCGTCTATCGTCGCATAACGCTTGTCGGCGGGTATCGTTCTTCCGGCGGCATCCGCCGCACGGGCGAACGTTTCGTTCACCGCCCAGTCGAAACCGCTTTCCTCCAGCGGGGCGAAAATGCCTCTTATCCCGTCGTCTGCCAGGCCGAGGTCCGGCCTGGCGAACAGAATGATTTTATTCATCGTCTATTTTTTCATACCTTTACGGGCCGGAAAAGACATCCCTGCCGGAGGATGCGGCGTGCTCCGGGCGCCGTATGTAGAACGCAATTTATTGGTCGTCTTATGACAAAACTGAGTGTAAATATAAACAAGATTGCCGTAATACGCAATTCGCGCGGCGGTAACATGCCCGATGTCGTCGAAGCGGCGAGGCGTATCGAAGGGTTCGGGGCGCAGGGCATCACGGTGCATCCCCGCCCGGACGAACGCCATATCCGTTACAGCGACGTGCGGGAACTGAAGCGTGTGGTCACGACGGAGTTCAACATCGAGGGCAACCCGTTCGACCCGTTCGTAGACCTGGTGTTGGAGGTGGTGCCCACGCAGGTGACGCTGGTGCCCGATGCCCGCGACGCCATTACCTCGAATGCAGGCTGGAATACGGTGAAGCACCGCGATTACCTGCGCGAGCGCATCGGGCTGTTCCGCAGCCGCGGCATCCGCGTGTCGGTGTTCGTCAATCCCGACGTGGAGATGGTGCGCGGGGCTGCCGAATGCGGTGCCGACCGGGTGGAACTCTATACCGAGGGTTATGCGTCGGCCTATCCTTCGGGACCCGAAGCGGCCATACGCGATTACGTCGCCGCGGCCGGCGAGGCGCACCGGCTGGGACTGGGGCTCAATGCCGGACACGACCTGAATCTCGACAACCTGCGTTATTTCATTTCGCGCATACCTTTCACGGACGAGGTCTCCATCGGACACGCCCTGATTTCCGATGCGCTGTATTACGGTCTCGAACGGACGGTCGGAATGTATCTCGACCGGGTGCGGGGCTGACCGCCTTATTCGTATGGAGCATCCGCTGGAGTTGCCCGTATTCGGGAAGATTTCGCGTATCGTCGATGAGATGGGGCTGCGGGCCTACGTCATCGGGGGATACGTGCGCGACTATTACCTGCGCCGGCCCTGTACCGACATCGACGTGGTCGTGGTCGGCAGCGGCGTCGAGGTGGCGCGGGCGCTGGGACGGGCCGTAGGAGCCCGTGTGACCGTTTTCAAGACGTTCGGTACGGCGATGCTCCGCATCGACGGCATGGAGGTGGAGTTCGTGGGAGCCCGCCGCGAATCCTATTCGAAGGATTCGCGTAAGCCCGTCGTGGAGGCGGGGACGCTGCACGACGACCAGCTCCGCCGCGATTTCACCATCAACGCGCTGGCATGGTCGCTCAACGGCGATACGTTCGGTGCGCTGGAAGACCCGTTCGGCGGCATGGAAGACCTGCGGGAGTGCATCATCCGGACGCCGTGCGACCCGGACGTCACCTTTTCGGACGACCCGCTGCGCATGATGCGTGCGGTCCGGTTCGCCGCGCAGCTCGGCTTCGACATGGCCCCCGAAACGTTCGAGGCCATCGAGCGCAACCGGGAGCGGATACGGATTGTATCCCGTGAGCGCATCATCGCCGAGATGAACAAAATCGTGCTGTCGCCCGTCCCTTCCATCGGTTTCGAGCTGCTGGACATGACCGGATTGCTGCCGTTCGTGTTCCCCGAAATGAGCCGGCTGAAAGGGGTGGAAAAGGTAGGGTTCCACGGACATAAGGACAATTTCGTCCATACGCTGATGGTACTGGACAACGTCGCGCTCAACAGCGGCGACCTGTGGCTGCGCTGGGCAGCCATTCTCCACGATATCGGCAAACCGGCCACGAAAGCTTACGACCCCGCGGCGGGGTGGACTTTCCACGGGCACGAGGTAGTGGGGGCACGGATGGTGCCCGACATCTTCCGTCGGATGAAACTGCCGCTGAACGACCGGATGAAATACGTACGCAAACTCGTCCTGCTGCATCTTCGGCCGCAAATCCTCTCCGACGACGGGGTGACGGACTCGGCCGTGCGGCGGTTGCTGTTCGAGGCGGGGGACGACATCGACGACCTCATGACACTCTGCGAGGCCGACATCACTTCCGGAGACGAGCGGAAGGTGAAACGTTATCTGAAGAACTTCGCCATAGTGCGCCGCAAGCTCCGGGAAATCGAGGAAAAAGACCGGATACGCAATTTCCAGCCTCCCGTGTCGGGCGAACTCATCATGCAGACGTACGGTATTCCTCCCAGCCGTGTGGTGGGCGAGATAAAAACCGAAATCAAGGAGGCGATACTGGACGGGCGCATCGACAACGATTACGCGCAGGCCTATGCCATGATGGAGGAACTCGCGGCCCGGCACGGATTGAAGAAACGGGAGTAGGGCTGCATACCGCCGGACGGTCGCGTCCGTCTGCAGGAAACGATATACGAACGACGGGGTCGGGCGGGAATACGTCCGGCCCCGTCGCGTGACGGGCGGCACGACCGTCGGTATCGGAAGGCGTTGCCGCAGTCCGTGCGTGACGGGGCGGAGGTGCAGTCCCGGCTTTACGGGCGCAGCGTGTGCGGCCCGGTGCCTTGCCCGGAAGAACGGGTATCGAATAGGGGGCGGATGCAATGTCTGGCGCAGACCGGCCTGTCGCGGCGCACATATCGTTCCTGAAAGCATTTGAGTCCATCGCGGCATGCGCCCGTTCGGTATGCACGGAGGGCCGTCGCATGCCTGTCTTTGGGCGTTCGTCATCTTTTCCGCATGTTTCGGGACGAAGGTTTGGTATGCGGTTTGAACGGATGCTCCGGAAACAGGCATGGCTGAAAATCGGATGATTATGGAGCAGGAGAACATACAGCGCGGGAGCCGCAGGGCGGAGGGCGCATTCCGAATTACGGTCAGCAGCAAAGGACCGATACTCGTGTTCGGACGTCCGCCGCTGGCACAACAGTTCATCGTACCCGATACGGAAGGGGAGAGCAGGGAATTCGTCGTAGGAGCAGGTTATGCGACCGACGACCAGCCGACGGCCCTGTGCCGCTGCGGTGCATCGGAAAAGAAACCCTATTGCGACGGCTCCCACATACGTGCGGTCTGGGACCCCCGTCTTACGGCTTCCGACGAACCGTTGCTCGACGGCGCACGTACATTCGGAGGCCCGACGCTGAGACTGACCGACAACGAGACCTTCTGTGTATTCGCCCGCTTTTGCGATGCCGGCGGCAGGGTATGGAATCTGGTGGGGCGGTCGGACGAGGAAGATGCGCGGGCACTGACCGTGCGCGAGGCGAGCATGTGTCCGGGAGGGCGGCTGAGCGCATGGGAGAACGAAACGGGGGAGCCCTACGAACCCGAATACGCGCCCTCGCTGGGGTTGATTGAAGACCCTGTTCTCGGCGTGAGCGGCGGCGTGTGGGTGCGCGGCGGAATACCCGTTCGGACGCAGGAAGGCATAGCGTACGAGATACGCAACCGGGTGGTGCTGTGCCGTTGCGGTGCATCGGGGAACAAACCGTTTTGCGACGGTTCGCATGCGTCGGTCGGATTTCGGGACGGACTGGAGCCGCTTCCCGGCAGCGGGCGGTAGCGTACAGCGAACACAGAGTTGCGTACCGTGGCCGGGACAGAGCGGGAGGCAGCGGGAAACGGGCGGCCTCCGTTTCCCGCTGTTTTTTGCTTCGGGAAGTCCGGAACGGTTCGTTTATTATGCCGTGCAGCCCGTTCCGGCACCGCGCGCCGGCGTATGACACTTTGCTTGGGCCGGATGCGACGGAGGTTATTCGCTCTACGGGAACAATCGCGCATCAGACTTCTCGGTCGGGAAGCGCATTTGTGAACGTAAGCTCATGGCGAACGGTTTCATGCTTTTCTTGACTTTAGGTACCGGTGCGTAAAAACCCCTTTTCTTCCCGTCCTGCTGTCGTTCCGTTCGGGGAAAATCCAGGTAGGAATGACCGGTGCGAGGAACAGTTCCGAGGGAATCGATTGCGGATTTGCCTGTAATCGCCCGCTTTGCGGTTGTACGGTGCCTGCTATATTTTCCCCGTTTCGGATTCGGCGTTTTGTTTCGGAGGGTGTTACGTATTGCATCGACCGCTGCGGCAAAGCAGTCACGTCGGTTTCGGGTGCATAGCGACTCGTTCGCCTGGGCGCATTCGGGGTGGTACGGCGAATCGCGTCACTATATGGGAGCGGGCAGCATGGCGTCCGGAGGATATTACACGGAAGCGGGATTTCGTCGCACTTTTCTTTTTTATGGCCCGGCGGTTGCCTTTCTCCGGATGCGCTGCGTATGGAAGACGGTGCCTTCGGAATACGAAAAGCCGGGCACATGCCCGGCTTCGCGGAAGTGACGGCTTGAACCGTACCGCTATTTGTTCATCGTGACGAGCAGTTCCTCGTTGTTCCGGGTATGTTCCATGTGCTTTATCATCTCCTCCATGGCTTCCACCGAATTCATGTCGGCGAGGTATCGGCGCAGAATCCAGGTTTTTTGCAGGACATCCTTGCCCAGCAGCAGGTCTTCGCGGCGTGTTCCCGAAGCCACGACGTCCACGGCCGGATAAATGCGTTTGTTGGCCAGCTTCCGGTCGAGTTGCAGTTCCATGTTACCCGTTCCCTTGAACTCCTCGAAAATGACTTCGTCCATTTTCGAGCCGGTATCGATAAGGGCAGTGGCGATGATGGTCAGCGAACCGCGTTCTTCGGTGTTCCGTGCCGCACCGAAAAACCTTTTGGGTTTGTGCAGCGCATTGGCATCCACGCCTCCGGAGAGTACCTTACCCGATGCGGGCTGTACCGTGTTGTAGGCCCGTGCGAGTCGGGTGATGGAGTCGAGGAAGATGACCACGTCGTGGCCGCATTCCACCATGCGTTTGGCCTTGTCGAGTACCATTTCGGCCACCTTTACATGCCGCGACGCCTGTTCGTCGAATGTGGAGGCCACCACCTCGGCCTTGACGTTGCGGGCCATTTCGGTCACCTCCTCCGGACGTTCGTCGATGAGGAGTACAATCATGTAGACTTCCGGATGGTTGTCGGCTATGGCGTTGGCGATGCTTTGCAGCAGGACGGTCTTACCCGTTTTGGGCTGGGCGACGATGAGTCCTCGCTGCCCCTTGCCTATCGGGGCGAAAAGGTCTACGATGCGGGTGGACGTGTTGTTGTGTCCGTTGCCCGTGAGGGTGAACTTTTCGTTCGGGAAAAGTGGCGTCATGTATTCGAACTGCATCCTGTCGCGGATGAATTCCGGACTGAGCCCGTTGATTTCCACCGCCTTGACCAGCGGGAAGTATTTTTCTCCCTCTTTCGGCGGACGGATGATGCCCTTCACCGTGTCGCCGGGCTTGAGCCCGAAGGTCTTTATCTGAGACGAAGCGACGTAGATATCGTCCGGAGAATTGAGGTAGTTGTAATCGGGCGAGCGGAGGAATCCGTATCCGTCGGGCATGATTTCCAGCACGCCTTCGCCCTCGACGAAACCGATGTTGGCATCTTCCGGAGTGGGGGTATAGCGGTCGGTCGGGCGCTGCTGTTCGGAGGGCGACTGGCTGTGGTGCTGGCGTGGCGAACGGACGGGCTGCTGCCGGAGGGGGTGTTCCGTCCTTTGGGGCGGCATCGTCTGCGGGGCGGTTGCGGTCGCCGGTATCGGTGCTTCCGCAGGAGCCGGCGAATCCGTCGTCGGGGCCGGTTCTGCCGGATGGGGTGTCTCTCCGGCGGGCTGCTGCACGATTTTGCGGGGCCTGCCGCGCCGCGGTTTTTCAGGGATTTCCCGTTCCGTATTTTCGGTCGGCGCTGCTCCCGTTGCAGGTACCGTGCCCGTTTCCCGTGCCGGCGTGTCGGATGTCAGACGCTGCCTTCGCCGTTTCGGTTCACCGACCGCTTCGACGGGTGCGGTATTACCATTGTCGCGCGGCCCGACGATGGCCTGTATCAGCTCCTCTTTTTTCATCTGGGTCGTGCTGCGGATACCCAACGCCTTGGCTATCTCGCGCAGTTGTATAAGACTCTTGCTCTGTAATGCGTCGAAATCTTGCATAAGGGGATTTAGGAATGATAAATTTTCAGATTAATTGCCGGCGAACATGCCGGCGAACGGGTTTTGCGGATTCTTTCCGCAAAGATAGGAACTTTTTCCGACAGGCAAGCGTGCGGCGTGTCAGCAGTGCAATTTTTTCAGCAGGCGTTCCAGGTCGGCGGGAGTGTCGATGCCCACCGTTTCGGACGTCACCGTGCCCACCTTGATGCGGTAGCCGTTTTCGAGCCAGCGCAGTTGTTCGAGCGACTCGGCCGCTTCGAGCTTGCCCTGCGGCAGTTGCGCCAGCCTGCGCAGGATGTCGGCGCGGTATCCGTAGATGCCGATGTGTTTGAGGTAG
The DNA here is from genome assembly GCA_019114205.1 of Candidatus Tidjanibacter gallistercoris. Lineage (GTDB taxonomy): Bacteria > Bacteroidota > Bacteroidia > Bacteroidales > Rikenellaceae > Tidjanibacter > Tidjanibacter gallistercoris. The sequence continues at coordinate 25,979 of DXFY01000049.1, forward strand.
GTATGGAGCGACGCCCATCGGGACGGTTCCGCCCCCCGTACGTAGGGAATGGCGCTGCGGCTGAAATAGAGCGCATATCCTTCGCGCGTGAGGGTAACTTTCGGCGCATTGGGGTTGAAGATGTCCTCGTCGGGTTTCATGAGGCAGGCGAGCGTGGCGATTTCGGCGTCCGGGTCATCGAAGGCATCGCGCAGGGCGGTGAGGTGCTCCTCCGCGATGAAGGGTTCGTCGCCCTGGACGTTGATGACCGCGTCGAACGACGTGCCGGCTGCGGCTTCATACCTGTCGAGTGCTTCGGCACAACGGTCCGTCCCGCTGCTGTGCTCCGGCGAGGTCATGACGGCGCATCCGCCGAAACCTTCCACCGCATCCGCGATGCGCCGGTCGTCCGTGGCCACGCAGCACGCTGCGAATACCCGTGCGGTACGTTCGTAAACGTGTTGTATCATGGGTTTGCCCTGAATGTCGGCGAGCGGTTTGCCGGGGAAGCGCGTCGATGCGTAACGCGCCGGAATGATGGCTATGAATTTCATGTACGTGTTCGTTTTGAAAAGACAAAGATACGTTCATTGGGAATGATGTGTTGCCAAGTGTCGGATATTTTTGTCTGCCGCGTCCCGCCCCGGCCTGCCGCACGGCCCGCGGAAAACGGGTCGGAACGGAAACTGGTGCATGAAATGTGCACTCGTCCGCATCGGTGTAGGGCAGGGGAACGGGTTTTTTGTAAATTTGCAGGGCTATGCAGCGGAAACAGGCATATTGTATCGACTCGTTCGCACGACTGGGAGAGCGGCTGGAAGACTTCGGCTGCACCCCACGGACGCGTGCGCTTGCGGATGCGGCAGTTGCGGCCAATCCGTGGTTTACCGTCGGCGATATTCTTTTCGCGGTCGATGCTCTCAGGCGCACCATGCTGCAAAAAGAGGTGCTTTCCCGCTGGCTGTCGCGGTACGGCGGTGAACCGTCCGGCGGCAAAGGCAAATGCGTGGCGCTGATTATGGCCGGAAACATACCGCTGGTCGGGTTCCACGACCTGTTGTGCGTGCTGGCGTCGGGGCATGTGCCCTTCGTCAAACCCTCCTCCAAGGATGCGGTGCTGACGGAGTACGTCATCGGCCTGCTGCGCGATACGGCCCCGGATGCGGTCGTGGAACGTTACGTGCCCGGCGGTCGTTACGATGCGGCGATAGCCACCGGCAGCGACAATACGGGCCGGTATTTCCGTACGCTTTTCGGGGAAATACCTGCCCTCATCCGGGGAAGCCGCAGTTCGGCTGCCGTGCTCGTCGGCGACGAATCGGATGCCGAACTGGAGGCACTGGGGCGGGACATGTTTCGTTACAGCGGTCTCGGATGCCGCAGCGTCGGCTTGGTGTTCGTACCGCAGGGATACGACCTCGGCCGGTTCGCACGCCGGGTGGCTCCGCGGCGGGAGGAGGTGAACCCCAAGTATTTCAACAACTACCGCAGCCTGCGGGCAAAGCTGCGGGCGGCAGGCGAACCGTTTCTGGATGCAGGCACGTTCGTCCTTACGCAGGGGCGGGGTTTCCCGGCCGTGCTGAGCGATATCGTCGCGTATCCCTATCGGGATATGGATGAAGTACGTGTCTGGCTGGAGGCGAACGACGGCAGGATACAGTGCGTGGAGGGGCGTGCCCTCGGCCATCCCCGCGCCGTCGGCTTCGGGGAGGCGCAGACGCCTTTCCCGTGGGACTATCCCGACGGGACGGACGTCATGGAGTTTCTCCGCGCCCTCGGCGACCGTCCGTGAAACGATTGTGTCATTTATGTAAATGTATTTCGTATGGTTTTCAAATTGAGGATGCTCAGTAACGAGTCGGACGCTTTCGTCCGTGAATACGAGGTACCGGACGATACGGACCTGTTGCGGCTGCACAACCTGATTTGCGGCGACCTCGGTTACGACCCGTTCAATTTCAGTTCGTTCTTCACGGCCGATGCCGGGTGGAACAAATTGCAGGAGTATACGCTCGGAGACATGCAGGACTGCGACGCCGGTATCGAGGCCCTGCCGATGGAGGGCACGAAGTTAGGCGGCCTGCTGGCTGCCGGTGCGTCGCGGTTGATTTTCGCATTCGACATGCTCTCCGGCCGGGAACTGTATCTGGAGGTCGCGGATTTCAAGCCGGAAGAACCGTCGCTGTCGTATCCGCGTGTGGCCTGTGCCGTCGGCGAGCCGCCCGCGCAGTCGGACATGGGAGGCGAGACCGACGGTGGTGCGGACCCGTTCAGCGACATGATGGAAGAATTCGCCGATTTCGAGGGCACGGAAGACGACGGTTACGGCGATGATTTCTGACAGGGGAACGCTCGTGGTAATCGCCGGGCCGACCGGTTCGGGTAAAACCGACGTGGGTGTAGAGCTCGCCCTCAGGTTGGGGGCGCCGGTGATTTCCACCGATTCGCGCCAGGTGTTCCGCGGCATGGCAATCGGTACGGCTCAGCCGTCCGCGGTGCAGCAGGCCGCTGTCCGCCACTATTTCATCGCCGACCGGGAGGTGTCCGACCCGTACAACGCGGGGCGTTTCGAGGCGGAGGCGCTTACGCTGTTGGACACGCTCTTTCGGACGCATGCCTGGGTGGTTGCCGTCGGCGGGTCGGGGTTGTATATCGATGCGCTCTGCCGCGGATTCGATGCGCTGCCGCCGACCGAACCGGCACTGAGGGCTCGGTTGGAGGCCCGTTTGCGGGACGAAGGACTCGATGCGCTGCTGGCAGTGCTGCGCAGGCTCGACCCCGTTTACTATGAAACGGTGGACCGAAACAATCCTTCGCGGATTTTGCGGGCGGTCGAAGTATGCCTTCAGACCGGCAGGCCTTATTCCGAACAGCGCTCCGGGGAACCGAAGGAGCGTCTCTTCCGGATTGTGAAGATAGGAATCGAAACGCCGCGGGACGAGTTGTACGAACGCATCGACCGGCGGGTAGACCGGATGCTTGCGGAAGGACTGGAGGCGGAGGCGCGGGCGTTGTACCCGCTGCGCGGATGCAATGCGTTGATGACGGTAGGGTATCGCGAACTGTTCGATTATTTCGACGGAACGATTTCGCGCGAGGAAGCGGTAAGGCTCATCAAGCGCAATTCGCGGAGGTATGCCAAAAGGCAAATGACCTGGTTCCGGAAAGACGTGGATATGAAATGGTTCGGCAGAGATGAAATAAATTCCATCGAAAATTTTTGCAAAAAATTTGCAGAGTAAAAAATGTTGCCTATCTTTGCACTCGCAATCCGGAAATGACCGGTAGCATTCACAAGATAACGCGGAAATAGCTCAGTTGGTAGAGCACAACCTTGCCAAGGTTGGGGTCGCGAGTTCGAGTCTCGTTTTCCGCTCTTGAACCTTCTGAAAAGGAGGGGTTTAGAAAGCAAAAAGCCTTATGTATCAACGATATGTAAGGTTTTTTCTTTTAGGGTCGTTGTGCGAATAGTACTCGAAAAAAACGAATATCCCTGAGCGCAAAACAACCGTCGGGCCATAAAAAAGAAAGGTGCGACGAAACCCTGTGTCCGGGTAATATCATCCGGACATCATGTTGCCCGCCCCCATATAGTGACGCGATTCGTAGTACCACCCCGAATGCGCCCCAGGCGAACGAGTCGCTATGCACCCGAAACCGACGCGACTGCTTTGCCGCAGCAGTCGATGCAATACGTAACACCTTCCGAGACAAGATGCCGAATCCGAAACGGGGAAAATGCCGCAGGCACCGTTCAGCTGCAAAGCGGGCGATTATAGGCAAATCCGCAATCGATTCCCTCTGAACTGTTCCTCGCACCGGTCATTCCTGCCCGGATTTTCCCCGAACGGAACGACAGCAGGACGGGAAGAAAAAAGGAACTTTTACGCACCGGTGTCCGAGGTCAAGAAAGGCGTGGAACGGGACGCAAAAGATGGCTTGGAATCGAGTGCTCTGATGGAAATTTTATTGCTTTCCGAGTGGCCGTTGTGTATCGGTGTGATTTTGCAATGTCTTTAGGACGAATGTGCGAATACCGGAATTCTTGCTGTTCGGATGCTGCACCGTGCCGTTCATTTTAGCACATGGTCCGGTTCGATGATACCGGCATCGAA
>DXFY01000050.1 GCA_019114205.1 Candidatus Tidjanibacter gallistercoris
ATGTTGAGCACCTGCTCGTTCCGGCAGCCGTCATCCGGTTATGCCGAAAAGCGGCTTTTCTCAACCGTATCGGGCCGATATTGCTTCTATATATAATAGGTATCATCGTCGGCAACCTTCCCTTTCTTCCGGCCGGAGCCCACGGATTACAGGAACTGCTGACCTCGGCCATCATCCCGATAGCCATTCCCATGATGCTTTTCAACAGCGATTTCCGGAAATTTTCCGTTCGCAAATCGCTATCGGCGCTGCTGTGCGGTATCATCGCCGTGACGATTACGGTCATTCTGGGCTACCTCGTATTCAGGGAGCACCTCGGCGGCGAAGGCTACAAAATCGGGGGAATGCTCACCGGCGTTTATACGGGCGGAACGCCGAACCTCGCGGCTCTGAAACTCGTGCTGGGGGTGAAGGACGAAACCTATATCCTGCTCAATACGTACGACATGATGGTCAGCTTTCTTTACCTGGTCTTCCTGATGACCGCAGGCATCAGGCTGTTCCGCAGGCTGCTGCCCGGCACGAGCGAAACGGGCGCAGCCGCGGCTGTCGGCCCGAACGCTTCCCTTCAGACTTCGGAACACGCTCCCGACGGCTATACGGATATATTCACGAAAAAAAGCATGCTCCAGATACTCCGGGCATTCCTGCTGTCGGTATTCATCCTCGCAGTATCCGCCCTCATCGCAATTGCTGCCTCCGGCCGGGCGGATGCAGGTCTCGGTTCGGTCATGGAGTGGAAATACTTCATGGCGCTTCTTATCCTGTCGCTCACGACGCTCGGTATCGCCGCATCGTTCATTCCCGGTGTCCGCAAGCTGGACAAGAGCTACGACGCGGGCATGTACCTCGTGTACATATTCAGCGTGACCGTAGCATCCATGGCCGACCTGTCGCACCTCGACTTCGGTGCCGGCATCTACATGCTCCTGTACATCGCATTCGTGATTTTCCTTTCGCTCGCGGTGCAAACCCTGCTCTCGCGTCTGTTCCGGATAGACGGCGACACGATGGTCATTTCCTCCGTGGCGCTCATCAACTCGCCGCCCATGGTTCCGATGATGGCCGCGGCCATGAAAAACAGGAACGTTATCATCACCGGCCTGAGCATCGGCATCATCGGATATGCCATAGGCAATTACCTCGGTTTCGCCATCGCGGAACTGCTATCGACTCTCTGAACCCAACGACCGAAATACATTTCATGAAACGACTCACGCTTCTCCTGCTCTTCTCCGCCGCATCGTTCCCTGCTCCGGCAGCCGGAGCCGCACTCCCCGAAAAGCCCGCCGGCAGCGCTGCAATCCACGAAACGCACCTGCCCGCCTCGACCCCGGAAGCATCCGCACCGCAGCTGCGCGAGGAACGCATCAAACGGGGATGGAATTTCGGGCCGCTCCCGGCCATCGGTTACAACAGCGACCTCGGCTTCCAGTTCGGTGCCCTGTGCGACATCTTTTATTACGGCGACGGCAGCCGCTTTCCGGAGTACCTCCACAAATTCAATGTCGAGGCTTCGTGGTACACGAAAGGCTCCGGAGTTTTCCACCTGTTTTACGATTCGAAATACCTCGTCCCGAAGACGCGCGTGACCTTTGCCGCGACCTACATGCCCAACCAGATGATGAGCTTTTACGGTTTCAACGGTTATGCCTCGCCCTATTCCGCACAGACGGCCGCGGAAAATCCCTCTTACTACGCCATCGACCGCAACCTGCTGCGCATCATGACCGACTTCCAGGGGCACATAACAGACAAAATCGGCTGGGCGGCAGGGATTTCGTTCTGGGATTACCGAACGGGGCGCGTGCGGCTTCCCAAGTATGCAGGCAAACCTTCGCTATACCAGCAATACGTGGACCACGGCATCATCCGCCCGGAAGAGGCGCACGGAGGAGCGCTCCTCGAATTCAAGGCGGGCCTCGTCTATGACACGCGCGACCACGAACCCGCACCGAACCGCGGCATCTGAACGGAGTTCATCGCCTACGGTTCGCCCGACCTCATCAAGCGGACGGGCAATGCCTACCTCAAACTGTCGGCCCATTTCAGGCAGTACATCCCCATCGTTCACGGGCGGCTGACCTTCGCCTACCATCTCGCCTACCAGGGTACGGTCGCCGGACGTCCTCCGTTCTACACGCAGCAGGCCATCACGACGCTTTATCTGCGGCAGGTCAATTCCGAAGGGCTCGGCAGCATCAACACCGTCCGTGGGTTGCTCTACAACCGCATCGTCGGAAACGGGTACCTCTGGGGAAACTTCGAACTCCGCTGGCGTATTTTCGACTTCCGCCTTTTCGGGCAGGAGTGGTACTTCGCCGCCAATCCGTTCTTCGATGCCGGGGCCGTCGTCCAGCCCTACCGCCTGGAAGAGATGAAGGCTTCCGGCGATGCCGCGATTTACAGCGGCGAGTCCAACGGAGCGCACCTCAGCGCCGGACTCGGCGTGAAGGCAGTCATGAACAGCAACTTCATCGTATCCGTCGAATGGGGCATGCCTTTCGACCGCCGCGACGGTTCCGGCAGCCTCAACATCGGCCTGAACTATATTTTCTGAACACCGGAAGGAAGGTACCGAACCGTCATCCGCCCGGCGGGAAACGACGCGGGAAACACCGCATTTACAGCATAACCGGCGAGCCTCCCGCAGCCTCCGGCACTTCCGAAAGTCCATACAGCCGTTGGCTGGAGGCGGTCGTTCCGCTCCGGTTCTTGCGACAGGAATATACGCCGTCAGGCGATTTCGAGGTTGTGGCGGGAGACGGCGAGCACGGCGATGCTGATGCGGACATCGGGCACGGCGGCCAGAATGGCTTCGGCACAGGAGGTGATGGTCGCCCCGGTCGTCAGCACGTCGTCCACCAAGAGAATATGCCGGCCGCGCAGAAGCTCCGGCCGACGCACGGAAAAGATGTCCCGCACGTTTTCCCAACGCTCGCGGTGCTCCTTGAGCGCCTGGCTCGGATTGTGCCGGTGCCGGCGTACCGAACGGACATCCACCGGCACGCCGAGGCTTTCGGCAATCCCGCGGGCGATATATTCCGACTGGTTGTAGCCGCGGCGCAAACGTTTGCGCAGGTGCAGCGGTACCGGCACGATGACATCCACGTCCGCATATAATCCGCCGGCGGCCAGCTCCCCGCCGTACCACTGCCCCATTTCGAGCGCCTGCCGCCAGCGGCCGTGGTATTTGAATCCGTGAATCAGGTCGCGATAGCCGTTGCCGTGCACGAAGAAAAGAAATGCCGACGCATTCACCACCGGAACGAGCCCCCAGAACCTGCGCACCACGGGATTGTCCACCTGCGTCCAGAAACCGGTCAACGGCGCATCCATGCGGCAGGCGGTGCAGACCGTCCGTGCCCCTTCGGACATCGCACCGCCGCATACGGGACACACCGGCGGCCAGAAAAGGTCGCGCAGGTCTTTCAGCAACATTCCCATCCTGTTCATTCCATACTCCCTGTTCCGAAGAACCGCACCGGGAATCACCCGGCCGCTCTTCACTGCATCCCGGACGACACGCCGTACCGCATCACCGTACCCTACCCATATTCCGATACGCCACTTACCGACAAGCCGCACTGCCGCGCAGACCGCATCCGCTCCCTTCGCAAAACGGTATCCGCAGTACCCCGGCAGCGATACGGCAGCTCTCGCTCCGGTTCCCAGAGCCTGCCGCCCCGCATCGTAACCGCTTACTGCGGGTCCACATCGCAGAACACATACACGCGCCTGTACTCCTCATGCCGCGCCGCCTCTTTCAACAATTCCGACAATGCCTCTTTCGCCCGTGCCGGCGACCCGCCGCTCTCTATCTTCAGCAGGATTTCCAAGTAATTCTCTCCGCCCACCTTCTCCACCACCGGAGCATGGGGGCCGAAAACCCGGTCGCCGAAGACAGCGCGCATCCGGCCGGCGAGCCATTCCGCCGCCTGTCCGAGCAGCCGACCGTCGCGGTGGCGCAGCCGCACCACGATGAGCCTGCCGTAGGGAGGGTATCCGAAAACGCTGCGCTCGGCCAGCTGCGACCGCACCATGCCCTCGTAATCAAACGCCTGCACCTGACGCACCACCGGATGGTCGGGCTGCATGGTCTGTATCACCACCTCGCCGCACGCCCCCCTGCGTCCCGCACGGCCGGCCACCTGCGTCATCGTCTGATAGGCACGCTCGCAGGCCCGGAAATCGGGATAATTCAGCAGGCTGTCGGCATTCAGGATACCGACGAGCTCCAATCCGGGGAAATCGAACCCTTTGGTCACCATCTGGGTTCCAACGAGCATATCCGCCCGGCCGTTTTCAAAATCGTTCACGATGCGTTCGTACCGCGACGGCGAAGAAGCCGTATCCCGGTCCAGCCGCAGGATACGCGCCGCGGGAAAGAGCGCCGCAGCTTCCTCCTCGACCTTCTCCGTGCCGCATCCCATCAGGCCGGGCGAAGGGGTGCCGCACTTCGGACATGCCGCCGGCAACGCAGCGGAATAACCGCACATGTGGCACCGCAGCCGGTCGCCCTGCCTGTGGTAGGTGAGCGTCACGCTGCACCGCGGACAATGCGCCACCCAACCGCACTGCGGGCACTCCACCCACGGAGCGAAACCCCGCCTGTTCTGGAAAAGCATCACCTGCCGGCCCCGGTCGAGCACGGCCACCGTCCGGTCGAGCAGCGCCTTGTCGAAGTGGAGCTTCCGTTCGCCGCGCCGAAAGGCCCGCAGCGAATCGGACACGAGGACATGCGGCAGTCGGGCATCCCCGTACCGCTCCGCAAGGGAGACGTAGCCGTACTTGCCGCTCCGGGCGTTCACGTAACTCTCTATCGAAGGCGTCGCACTGGCCAAGAGGCACTTCGCTCCGGTCTTCCGGGCCATCCAGACGGCACAGTCGCGGGCATTGTAGCGCGGCGCCGGCTCGGTCTGTTTGTAACCCGCATCATGCTCTTCGTCCACGACGATGAGTCCGAGTGCAGGAAACGGCAGGAACATCGCCGACCGAACCCCCAGCACCAGTTCGCCGCCCCCGGAAGCGAGCAACTTCCGATAAACTTCCGCACGGCGACGGTCGCCGAGCCGGGAGTGGTACAGCGTCACCCGGTCGCCGAACACGGCCCGCACACGTGCCACAAGCTGCGACGTCATGGCTATTTCGGGCATCATATAGAGCACGCTCCGCCCAGCGGCCAGCATCCCGGCAATCAGGTGGATATAAATTTCGGTCTTCCCGCTGCCCGTTACTCCGTGCAGCAACACGCAGTCCTGCGATGCGAATCCCCGGCGTATCTCCTCCAGCGCCCGCAGCTGCGGCGGAGCGAGCGCCGCGGGCCGAACCAGCGACGCATCGAAAGGCGCCGTCCCGCCGCGAACCGCCTCCCGGCCGAACATTTCGAGGATACCCTTGTCGGAGAGCTTTTTCAATACGGCAGGCGATGCGTCGAGCGACGCACGGGGGAGTTCGCCGCCCCCCAACCCTTCATCCGGAAAGGCGGCGCAGAAGGCAAGCAGCGCCGCCTGCTGTGCCCTGGAACGCCGCAGGCCCTCCAGGGCTGCGACCAGTCCGGCCTCGTCCTTCGCCGCCGGGCCCAACCGTACATACTGTACGAGCGCAGGCCGGTATTCGTCCCGTCGGAACTCCTCTTCCGAAAGCCCCGCCGGTTTGAGCGCTGCCGGCAGCGCGAAACGCATCACGTCGCCGAGCGTGCACATGTAGTAGTCCGCCACCCACTCCCACAGCTCCATCTGCGCACGGCCGAGGAGCGGTTCGGCGGTCATCGTCCGACCGGCAGGCCTGGTGGGAAAACGGGGCGGATCGCCGTGGACGCGCCATACGATACCCATATACCGTTTGCGGGCGCCGATGCCGACCTCGATACCCATGCCCGGTACCAGCCGGGCGGCATCCTCCTCCGCCACCCGGAACGTAAACGGCCCGTGCGCGACGGGAACGACTATATCTGCATACATATCCACGGTCGATGCGCTTAATTTACTCTTACAAAGATACGAAGCCCGTTCAAAAAACGGGATGTCCGCCCGAATTTTGGATAAACTATCGGAAAATGTATTAGTTTTGCGTCGAAAAAGCGAATAAGAAAAGAGACAACGACTTATGACGAAAAAACTTAACATCGACAAAACGTCCGTCCGACAGACAGTGAAGGAATGGACCATCATCACGCTCGGCGTGCTGCTGTATTCGTTCGCATGGGTAAGCATCATCCTGCCGGCGGACGGTATGGGCGGCGGTGCGACCGGTGTCGCCATGCTCGTCTACTACGCCACCGGCGGTACCGACGGCGGCGTCCCCATCGGCATCAGCTACTTCGTAGTGAATGCGATTCTCATTACGGCCGCGGTCTTCATCATCGGGGCCAAGTTCGGCATCAAAACCATATACTCCATCATCCTCATGTCGCTGACCATGAGCATCATGCAAGCCGTCATTCCCAACAACATCCTCGGTCTGGCAGACGACAAACTCCTTTCGGCGCTTCTGGGCGGCGGCGTGGCCGGTCTGGGTATCAGTCTGGTGCTCATGCAGGGCGGCAGTACCGGTGGTTCGGATATCATCGCAATGATAATCAACAAATACCGCAATATCAGCTACGGCCGTGTCGTACTGGTCGTGGACTGCATCATCATCGGCTGCACCTACTTCATCGAACACAACCTCGCCCAGGTGATTTACGGCTACGTACTGACGGCTACCTTCAGCGTGACGGCCGACGTCATGCTGGCCGGCAACAAACAGTCGTCGCAGATATTCGTCATGTCGGAACGCTACAAGGAAATCGCCGACCTCATCGCGAACGACTTCCACCGCGGCGTGACGCTTCTGGACGGTACGGGCTGGTACACCAAGAAGCCTACCAAGGTCATCATGGTCGTGGTGCGGAAGAACGAATCCACCTACATGCTTTCCAAAATCAAGGCGCTCGACACGAAGGCATTCATCACGATGGGCAGCGTCATGGGCGTTTACGGAGAAGGTTTCGACACGTTCCGCAAATAACGCTCCCGCGGCCAGCGCGACGGATTTGCCGGATACCGCCGAGGCGGTTCCGGCAAATCACATATAACGGGGCAGCGCTCCGGGGGCGCTATAAAAACCTGCATTTCGTAAGCTCGAATCAAAAATAAACGATAACTTTGTAGCAATACAATGTCCCAGGAAGGCAAAATGAAAGAATACAAGCGCTATTTAGTCACTTCGGCGCTGCCCTATGCGAACGGCCCCGTACACATCGGCCACCTCGCGGGAGTCTACATACCGTCGGACATCTACGTCCGCTATCTGCGCAAAAGAGGCCGCGATGTGCTGTGGGTCTGCGGTTCCGACGAACACGGCGTTCCCATCACCATCAAGGCGCGCCGGGAGGGTGTATCCCCCCAGGACGTGGTGGACAAATACCATAAAATCATCAAGGAGTCGTTCGAGGGCCTCGGCATCTCGTTCGACATCTATTCGCGCACGACCTCGCCCGTACACGCCAAAACAGCATCGGATTTCTTCCTCGAACTTTACGACAAGGGCGAATTCACGGAAGAGACCACGATGCAGTACTACGACGAGGAGGCGGGCATCTTCCTCGCCGACCGCTACATTACGGGCACCTGTCCCAAATGCGGCAGCGAAGGGGCTTACGGCGACCAGTGCGAGAAATGCGGCAGTACGCTCAACGCCACCGACCTCATCAACCCGTGCAGTACCATATCGGGTGCGCAGCCGGTGCTGCGCGAAACCCGCCACTGGTACCTGCCGCTCGACCGGCACGAAGCGTTCCTGCGCCGGTGGATACTCGAAGAACACAAGGAGTGGAAAACCAACGTGTACGGCCAGTGCAAGAGCTGGCTCGACGGAGGCCTCCAGCCCCGCGCCGTCAGCCGCGACCTCAACTGGGGCATTCCCGTGCCGGTCGCAGGTGCCGAAGGAAAGGTGCTCTACGTATGGTTCGACGCCCCCATCGGCTACATATCGGCCACGAAGGAGCTGACGCCGGAATGGGAAAAATACTGGAAGGACGGGCAGACCAAGATGGTGCACTTCATCGGCAAGGACAACATCGTCTTCCACTGCATCGTCTTCCCGGCCATGCTCCGGGCGCACGGCGGTTACATCTTGCCGGACAACGTGCCCGCCAACGAGTTCCTGAACCTCGAAGGGGAGAAAATATCCACCTCGCGCAACTGGGCCGTATGGCTCAACGAATACCTCGAAGAGCTGCCCGGCAAGCAGGACGTGCTGCGCTACGTGCTGACGGCCAATGCTCCCGAAACGAAGGACAACGATTTCACGTGGAAAGAGTTCCAGGCACGCAACAACAACGAGCTCGTCGCCGTGCTCGGCAACTTCATGAACCGCGCGCTGGTGCTGACGGGCAAATATTTCGACGGTACAGTTCCCGAAGCCGGAACGCCGACCGACTACGACCGCGAAACCCTCGCCGAACTGCCGCGCATCCGGGAATCGCTCGAAAACAACATCGAGCATTACCGTTTCCGCGAGGCGCTGAAGGACGCGATGAACTTCGCCCGCCTCGGCAACAAGTACCTGGCCGACACGGAACCGTGGAAAGTCATCAAGACGGACCCGGAGCGCGTGGCCGCAATCCTCAACACCGCCCTGCAAATCACAGCCAATACGGCCATCGCCATCGAACCGTTCATGCCCTTCACGGCTGAAAAGATGTGGCGGATGCTGGCCGCCGAACCCCTCGCCTGGGATGCGCTGGGCAGGAGCGACCTCATCCCGGCAGGCCACCGGACGGGCACGCCCGAACTGCTGTTCGAGAAAATCGAGGACGAAGTCATCGAACGCCAGCTCCGGAAACTCGAAGAGGCCAAAGCGGCCAATGCCGCCGCCAACGCTGCGGCGGAACCGCAGAAAGAGACGGTCGCATTCGACGACTTCCAGCGGATGGATATCCGCATAGCGAAAATCCTCGCCGCAGAGAAGGTGGCCAAAACGAAGAAGCTCCTCAAACTGACGGTGGACACGGGCATCGATACCCGCGTCATCGTTTCGGGCATCGCGAAATACTACACTCCGGAAGAGCTCGTCGGCCGGCAGGTACTCGTGCTCGTGAACCTCGCCCCCCGCGAAATCAAAGGTATCGAGTCGAAAGGGATGATACTCATGGGCTCCGACCCGACGGGACGGCTGGTGCTGCTGCAACCCGCGGCCGAAACGGCCGCAGGCGCCACGGTGGGCTGACAGGGAACAGGAACGGAAAGAAGAGATTATAAACCTCAATACATTTAAACCGAGATGAAAAACATTAATTGGTCAGAACTTGGATTCGGCTATTTCAAAACCGACTACAACGTAAGGTGCGAGTACAAAGACGGCAAGTGGGGCGAACTCTACGCCACCGAAGACGTCAATATGAACATCCACATGGCATCGACCTGCCTCCACTACGGACAGGAAGTGTTCGAGGGGCTCAAGGCATTCCGCGGCGTGGACGGCAAGGTAAGGCTGTTCCGCGTGGAGGAGAATGCGAAGCGCATGATTAATTCGGGCGAGTACCTCAAGATGGCGGTGCCTTCGGTGGAACTCTTCACCAAGGCTTGCATCGAAGCGGTGAAGCTCAATGCCGACTACATCCCGCCTTACGGTTCGGGGGCATCGCTCTACCTCCGTCCGATGCTCATCGGCGTAGGTCCGCAGGTAGGCGTGAAACCTTCTGCCGACTATCTGTTCGCCGTATTCGTTACGCCGGTAGGCCCCTACTTCAAGGACGGCTTCAACTGTATCAAGGTCATCATCGATTACGACCACGACCGCGCGGCGCCTAAGGGCACCGGCCACGTCAAGGTGGGCGGCAACTATGCGGCCAGCCTCGATTCGGGCGAAATCGCACATGAAAAAGGGTTCGCCAGCGTCATCTTCCTCGACCCGGCCACCAAACAGTATATCGACGAGTGCAGCGCCGCCAACTTCTTCGGCATCCGCGACGGGAAATACATCACCCCGGATTCGCACTCGGTACTTCCGTCCATCACCAACAAGAGCCTGCGCCAGATAGCCGAAGACCTCGGCCTCAAGGTGGAACAGCGCAAGGTGGGCGTCGAAGAACTCGCGACCTTCAGCGAAGCGGGATGCTGCGGGACGGCAGCCGTCATCTCCCCCATCGGCAGCGTGTACGACCCGAAGACCGACAAGACCATCGTCTACGGCGACGGCAAGACCGCCGGGGAGTGGAGCCAGAAACTCTACAAGACGCTTCAGGGCATCCAGTACGGCGAAATCGAAGACAAGCACAACTGGAACACCATCGTGGACGTAAAATAACGCACTCCGGTTTCCGGTACGAACCGACGGGGACGCTCGCGAGCGTCCCCGTCTTTCGTCTCCGCAGACATACCGGACTGCCGAAAGATTCCGTTTTATCGTTAGTTTTGCACAAGAAACCGCCCCGCCGGGGCGGAAAGCATCCCATCGCCTGCATGAAGGATTTCGCAGCCATAGATTTCGAAACGGCCAACGGAAAGCGGACGAGCGTATGCAGCGTCGGCATCGTCGTGGTGCGCGGCGGCACGGTCTGCGAAGAGGCCTACCGGCTGATTCGGCCACGACCGAATTACTATTCGGAGTTCTGTACCCGCATTCACGGACTGACCTATCACGATACGGTGGAGGCGCCGCACTTTCCGGAAGTCTGGAACGAGGTAGCCTCCCTGCTGCACGGACTGCCACTGGTGGCGCACAACAGTCCTTTCGACGAAGGGTGCCTGAAAGCCGCCTTCGAGCTGTACGGGCTGCCCTACCCCGGTTATACGTTTTACTGTACCTGCCGCGCCGCGCGCCGCACCTTCGGCCGGGCGCTGCCCGACCACAAGCTCCCTACGGTCGCCGCGGCATGCGGGCATGACCTGAAACAGCACCATCATGCACTCGCCGACGCCGAAGCATGTGCCGCCATCGCACTGAAAATTCTCTGACCGCAGCACGGCATTCGACCGCAGCGCGAACCGTTTCCATCGCACATACTGCCGACCGATTCCCCGCCTCCCAACCGGTGCAAAACACAAAAAGCAATTTTCGCAGTCTTACGGAAACGACCTTGCAGGCAAACCTCTATCGTGCACTTCCAGTTCCTGCCGACACCCGGTCGCGGCGACGCAGCCACCGCTCCGTAAAGAATACCCAGACATGCCGGCCCCGAAAATGCCCCACAGGAACGACAACATCATTCGGGCATTTACTCCGCCGGCTCCGGCAGCCCGCAGCAGGCAGGCTACGATGCAACATCGATAGAAATTGCACGGACGCACACGCCGCACACGTCCCGCAATCGTTTCATTCCGAACGAACGCCCCGCTCTCGGCACGCCTCCGGATTCCAAAAACATGCTTCTGCCCGTTTCCAACAGACGGTCTGCGGGGCAAGAAACGGGAAGAGACATAAGAATGCAAAGAGGCCGCGCTATTTCAGTATTCCCTTCATGGTCTCTATCTGGCGGTAATTGGTCATGTCCACCTGCACGGGCACAACGGAAATGTATCCGTTGGCCAGAGCCCACTCGTCCGTATCGGTCGCATCCGGCTCCTGATTGTAGAAATCGCCCGTCAGCCAGAAATAATCCTTCCCTCTGGGGTCTTTCCGACAGAAGAACTCCTCCTTCCAGTATCCCCGGTTCTGGCGGCAGACGCGGTAGTCGCGTATCCGGTCGGGGCGGCCCACCGGAATATTCACGTTCAGACACAGGGGTTCGTGCAGGTCGGCCGTAAGCAGGTCGCTGATGATTTTCTCGGCGAACAGGGCCGATGCTTCGAAATCGGCATCGGGGCTGTGGTCGGTTAGCGACAATCCGACGGAAGGCGCTCCGTAGAAACTCGCCTCGACAGCCGCCCCCATCGTACCGGAGTAAAGAATGCTGACCGCAGAATTGGAACCGTGGTTGATACCGGAAATATTGAGTGCAGGCCTTTCGCCCGCGAAGACATGGTCGTAGCCCATCTTCACGCAGTCCACCGGCGTTCCCGAACAGGCATAGACGGTCAGGTCGTCGCGCTGCTCGACGGTACGCAGATAAAGCGGCTGGTACATGGTCACCGCATGGGCCATGCCCGACTGTGTGGTTTCGGGCGCTATCACCACCACGCGGCCGAAACGCAGGGCCACTTCCGTGACCGCCTTCAACCCGCGTGCATTCACGCCGTCGTCGTTCGTTATGAATATGAACGGTTTTTTCATCGTTCTCCCTTCGTTGATTTCCAAAGTGCAAAGATACGAATAAACCGCCGCAAACGACACGCCCCGGCAGTTACGGAGCACGACCGCATCTGCCGGGACATCCCCCATTTCCGCTTCAGGGCGTCAGAAACGATACACGACCCCTAAATGCAGCGCCGAGAAACTGAAAATATCATCCGCATTAAACCCGGCATTGAATGAACTGGAAAGCACCGTGTCGCCATCCTTCGCATTATAGTAATTCAGCGAGAAGAGGTCCATATAGGCCTCCACCCACCAATGCTCGGTCAATCCGAAACTGACCACGGGAGCCACCTCAAGTCCGATGCTCCACTCTTTCCGGGTCTGCTGTCCCGTCATTTTCCCGAAACCGACCCCTAATGCCGCCTCGATTCCGAAAGTAAACCGTCCGACGCTGACCACATTGTAACGGTAATAGGGAGCAATCACCCCCTTGTTGCTCGTCAATTCGTCCGAATATTTTGAACAACTGTTCTGATACGTAAGCCGCACACCGACCAACTCCTTCTCATTCAGCACATATCCGACACGCGGAGTGAATGAGAACGATGAGGAGCGTCGCTCGCCGTTGTCGTTTCTCTGGCTGCCGTACGAAATCGCCCCTCCGACATACCACTGCGCGCTGCACATGCCTGCCGCCATCAAGGCGAAGCATAGCGTTACCATCAATTTCTTCATCATTCAAACATAGATTGGTTAAACAACAGGTTGCATCCGGAACGGTCCGCCACAGGCGGACAGCACCCACAGGCACAACACATTCCGAATACCGAAATCAAAGTTAATAAACAATCCGTAAAAAACAACTCCGGGAACGCGCCTGCTGCCGGAAGGACGGAATACATTCGCCCGCAGGATTTTTGCAATTCGGAAAATAAACAGTATCTTTGCGCTCCGCGCAGGAATCTCTTATGAGAACGCAGGTGTCCGTAATATTCCGCGCTTAATTTTAAGTATCGAGCTACACTCATGGACAATCTTATCAAAATCGCGCAGGACGCGATGTGGACCAAGAAAGAGGTACCCTCTTTCAAGAGCGGCGATACCATTACCGTATCCTACAAAATCGTGGAAGGAAACAAGGAGCGCATCCAGAGTTTCCGCGGTGTGGTCATTCAGATAAAGGGCCGCGGCATTACTAAAATGTTTACCATCCGTAAAATCTCCAACGGCGTCGGCGTGGAACGCATTTTCCCGCTCTACTCTCCGCACATCGACAGCATCGAAGTGAACAAGGTGGGCGTCGTGCGCCGTGCGCGGATTTACTACCTGCGCGACCTGACGGGAAAGAAAGCCCGCATCAAGGAAAAACGCTACGTAGGAGCGACAGGCAAGAAAGAAGAATAACGGTCGGAAGACTGTACCGGTACACGGCGGGGCTCGATGAAAGTCCCGCCGTTCGTTTTCCGGTTCCCCCGCACGACGCATGCCGCGCGTACAGCGCCGCCGTACCCCGGCCCGCCGCCGCAACGAAAAGCTGTGGCCACAAGCCGAACGACGACGCCGTTTTCCGACATGCGCTGCCGCCGGGCCCTCGTACCATCGGCTTCGCCCATCCCGCCGAAGCGGAGCCGCCCCGCGCCATTCCTTCCGACAACGCACGTCGCTTCCATCCGCCGCGGCCGAAACGCTTCGCCGACGGGCACCGGAAGTTCGTTCGACCGGCACAGTCGGTTTTCGACGAATATCCTTTATATTTGCGTAACGGGAAAAACGAATACGCCATGGTACTGCAAATCCTCATTATCATATCCATCGCCTTGCAGCTGGTCGCCGCAGTGGTGGCCATCCGCCTCACGCGCGTTACGAAATACAACGTCGCATGGCTCCTGTTCACGCTGGGCCTCGTCCTGATGTGCATGATACGCCTGAACCAGTACGTCTATGTCGTGGGCGGGCAGCAATGGCGGCTGCCTCCGCATTTCATGGCATGGATAGGTGTCGTCACGTCGCTGTGTTTCGCAATCGGCATGTTCTATATCGGCAAAATCATCAACACCACGCGCCGCCTCAACTATCAGCGCAAGCTGACCGAACGCCGGATACTCAACACGGTGCTCCGTACCGAAGAGAAGGAACGCCTCAACTTTTCCAAGGAGCTGCACGACGGTCTGGGGCCGCTGCTCTCCTCGGCCCGCATGTCGCTGGGAGAACTCGCCCGGAACTGCCGTTCGGAACAGGACGCGGAACTGATTGCCAACACCACGTACGTCATCGACGAGGCGATACGCAGCATCCGGGAAATATCCAACAAGCTCAGTCCGCACACGCTCAGCGCCTTCGGACTGTCACGCGCGGTCAGCAACTTCGTCAACAAGACCATCTCCGTCAATCCGAACCGGAAAGTGGAAATCCGTTTCGATACGAACCTGAAGACGGAACGGTTCGACCCCAACGTGGAAGTCATCCTGTACCGGGTCATCGGCGAACTCATCAACAACAGCATGAAACACTCCGGAGCCACGCTCATCACCCTCGGCATGACCTATGCGGACGACATCATCGCCATCGACTATACCGACAACGGCAAGGGCTTCGACACGGCGGCCGTACTGGACACCGGTATGGGTCTTTCCAACATCACGTCACGGGTCCAGTCGCTCAAAGGGACGGTAGAGATAAAAAGCGAGCGCGGCAAGGGCATGTCGGCCCGCATCACCGTAAACGTAGCACATTCGGATGAACGCGAAAAAAAGTTATAGGGTCATCCTCGCCGACGACCACGCCCTTTTCCTCTCCGGATTGCAGGGGCTCCTGTCGCGCCGCCCGGAATGCGAGGTGGTAGGCACCGCCTCCGACGGGGAGGAGTGTCTCGCCCTTATGGAGCGCACCGGACACGACGTGGTGCTCATGGATATCGACATGCCCGTAATGGACGGCATACAGGCCACCGAATGCGCCGTAGCCCGAAACCCGGACGAAAAAATCATCACGCTCTCCATGCACGGAGACGACGAATTCTATTTCCGCATGGTCGAAGCGGGAGCGAAGGGATTCATCCTGAAAAGTACCGACATAGACGAGGTGGTGACCGCCATACGCACCGTATGCGACGGAGGCACGTATTTCTCGCAGGAGCTGCTGCGCAACCTCGTGGGCAGCCTGAAATCCACCCGCGAAGGACGGCCGGGCGACGTGCTTTCGGAACGGGAAAAGGAAATCCTGCTGCTGATATGCCGGGGACTGTCGAACCAGGAAATCGGAGAACGGCTCTTCATCTCCAAACGGACGGTAGACAAGCACCGCGCCAACATACTGGAGAAAACCGGCTGCCGCAACACGGCCAACCTCGTGGTCTGGGCTATCAAGAACGGCATCGCGGAAATATAGGCAACGGAGCGGGAGCATCCCGTCCGGGCACGACGGGCTCGACCATACTCATATCATCGGCCTCATGCGCCACCATCACCCGAATGGCGGACACTTTCTTCCGGCCCGCCGATTCCACACCCGACATAACCTACCCCGTTTCCCGAATGCTCCGACATTCCAGCATCATCCGGTACGGAATTCACCTCCCCTGCAACCGGGCCCCGCCCTCGACACAGCGCCCCGAAGCGCCCTTTCCCGAAAACAACCATCGAAAAAATGGGACGGATTACAATCCGTCCCGCTGCATTGTCATCATATCGTTCCAAGAATGTACCCGGCCGATTCCGGTTAACCCATGGGAATGGGGTCGCGCGGTACATCGAGTACCTTTACCTCAGTGAAAGGAACGGTGCACGTTCCCGTTATCCGATGCTCCGCATCATCCATGACGGAGAACGTAAAGGTATATTCGTCGCCGTTACGGGTAACCTCGACAGTTCCGTCAGCGAAGGGGCCTCTTTCGACAATCTCCCCGTTCTCGATAAGCAGCACCCAGCTTCCCATAGTCTGATACTCGAAGAAACCGAGAAATCCGTCGATATAGGTCATTTCCGGACCATAATTACCAGAATCGTCGTGAGCGAACCTGGTGTAAGTTCCATCGGCAAGATAATATTCATTGTCATCGTTGAATACCATGTGCTTGGAACCCAGCGGCAGGTCTACCTTGATGCCGGAACCGGAATAGGTGCCGTCCGTGTTTTTCGTAAGGCCCTCCGTCATCAGTTCGATGCTCCATCCCGACGCCTTGTCTTCCGCATCCCAAGTCTGGTTCGGCGTTACGCCGACGGACGCATGCTTCAATCCGTTCAAGTCCACATCATTTTTCAGCGTGCTGAGCTGCTGGAGCGCGGCATCCTGCGTAATCTTTATCCGGATATCTTCGATACCCTCCGTTTTCGACGAAACAAGCACATAACCGATACGCTCCTCATACGCCTCGTTTTTGGTCACCGCAACGTAAATGTTACCCCTGTTCGAATCTTCCGGTTGATTGGCCGTAACGTCAATCCAGCTAACGGTATTGCCGTCGGCATCGATGCCCTTGGCACTCCATTCCACATTCACAGCATTCACATATACGGTAGATTCGCCCTTGGCAGCACCGCTCGCTTCAAAGGCAAGACCTGTCTGTTCCGGGTCTTCCAGCTCCACGCTCAGAGACGGAGGCAGCACCTTTCCGGCCTGCGTAATGCGGACAGCCTTCTTGCCCATCGACTCCACGCTCGGAGTAACCACTACATTGCCCGAACGTTCCGTAGTCTCCGCATTGTCCGACACGGAAATCTCAATCGTCCCTTCGCCGGTCTTCACCGTAATCCAGGACGCTGCATCCTCGTCGGCCGCAGCCGTCCATGTCAGGCCGCCTTCGGCAGTCACGGTCACCGTCTGTGCAGCAGCCCCCTCCGCTTCAAATTCCAACGAAGCGGGGTCGATGGCGAACTCGTACTCCACATCGCCGGCACGTTGCACCACACTGATGGTTTTGGACTTCACATCGTCATTATCGACGGGAACGACCGTAACGGACCCCGTACGCTGGTCGGGCGTGTCGTTGTCTGCAACCGATATCGAAACGCTTTTGCCATCTTCCGACTTCACGGCAGCAAGCCATGCTGAAGCGGTTTCCGCCACGCGGATTTCCCACGCCACACCGACAGCGGTCACGCCCACCGTCTGCGACGGTGCGGAAACTGCCTCGAATGTCAGCGCCGAAGTTTCCACAGCCAACGATGCAGCACCGCCGCCTTCTCCCTTGTTCTCGCACGATGCCAGCAGCAGGCAGAGCGCGGAAATGAATAACAGTCTTTTCATAAATACGATTTTAATTTATAGTGAACCAACCTATATCTGACAAACATAAATTTAACTGCGAAATTATGCAAAAATATTATAAATACAATATCGAATAAGACGATATATGGTATGATTATGCCTTTTATCTTCAACATTGCAACCCCGCTATACGCACTGTAAAGCTCTTTCTTTTTCCCTTTGAATATTCCCTCCTCCGACTTTATTCCGGTGCATATTTTTTACTCCGCGCGCCCCATTCGTTCATTAATATTATATATCTTTGTCCTACGCGACATACCCCATCGGAAAGCGATGTTACGGACAAAACGGGGAGAAACCATGTTTCAAAAGACATCGATTTTATGAAAAATCCTGTATTCCCGCTATTCGCATGGACGGTAATGTATTTGAGCGCATGTGAAAACACACAGACGAATACAGCCGCTCCGCTGCCGGTCGCAGTAAACGCTGCTGTCGCCTATACCATACAAGGGGGTAGAGACATACCGCTGCTGTTCGATATCGTTGCTGCATACAACGATGAAAACGGCGAAGAAGTCTCCCGTACCATCACGGAATTGCCCTGCACCCTGTACCTCCAATCGGTATCGTTACCCTTCACCGCTTCGATAAAATTGCAGTTGAACCCGAAAAAAGAATATCCGGAAAAGAGAGTTTACGATACCGGAATCGGAACGCTCATCAGGTATGCCACGAGCGACTTTCAAAACAAAACGACCAGTACGGAATATTTGCAGCAGGAGCATACACCTGCGGATGCCGTGTCCTCCTATCTGAAAGACGAGGCAATCCGCACGTATGCAAAGACCGTACATATTACGCCACGCACCGAACGATAACTGAAAAATATTATGAAAAGTTTATTTGCAACAAACTGTTTATTCTCCCTTCTGCTCTGCGCGGCGGCTTTTGCCGGCTGTAAAGAGGAAGGCGACGGCCGGCCCGATGGGACCGACCCGGTCGGTCCCACTGCGAACACTGCCGACATAACGTACCTAATCGACGGTGGAAGCGACTTCCTGCTCCTTTTCGATGCGGCGGCGAAATATACCGACGCGGAAGGCGAAACCGTAACGGAGGCAATCAACACCTTCCCGTGGGAGAAAACCGTTACCGACGTCGCACTGCCCTGTACGGCTGCACTGGAATTGGTGCTTACACCGTCCGACGACTACGAGGAGAAGGAACAGTATGCGGTAGGCTTCGGGTACGGCATCGCATACGAAACCTCCGACGGTCGCCAGGCCGGCGGTACCTCGGTAAACAAACTGACAGTCGCCAAATCGAAAATCGACGCATACCGGGAATCCGTGCTCTCAAGGGAACTGAAGACTTCCGTACCGATAGCGGCCGAATAAGTCCGGCACGCCTGTCGGTCATACCTTTTGCGAAGCCGCACCTTTCCAAGTGCGGCTTCTCCGTTTTCCGACACGGAACGTCCTGCTACAAAAACTTTCCCCCGCCGAAGAACGACACCCCAATCCGAAACACGCTTCCCCCGCCTGCCACACGCAAAAGAAACAGCGACCGCCCCCTGATGATATGCAGGGCCGCGCCACCGAACGGCTTCATCCCGCTGCCTTTCCGTGCTGTCGGACAATATCCGGTTTCGCGAACCCTGAACCCGGTCACACCGCCGCCGCACATGGAAACCACGGCAACGGTAAAGGGGGCGCATGTACGATGCGCCCCCTGTTTCGTCATCCGGCAGTCCGCTATTTGCGTATCGCGGCCACACCGGGAAGTTCCGCCCCCTCCATGTATTCGAGCAGAGCACCCCCGCCGGTCGATACGTAGCTGACCTTGTCGGCGAGTCCGAACTTGTTGATGGCCGCCACGGAGTCGCCGCCGCCTATCAGCGAATAGGCCCCCGCCTCGGTCGCCTCGACCACTGCCTCGGCTACCGCCTTCGTACCCGTTGAGAACTTGTCGATTTCGAAGACGCCTACCGGCCCGTTCCACAGAATGGTCTTGGCTGCCAGTATCTTGTCGTGGAAAAGCGCTTTCGCTTCGTCGCCTATGTCCACACCTTCCCATCCGTCGGGAATATCGTTCGACGGCGCCTGCTTCGTGCGGGCCTGCTCGCTAAAATCGTCCGCAACGAGGGCATCGGGCGCGAGCACGATTTCCACCCCCTTCTCTTTCGCCTTGGCGAGTATCGAAAGGGCCGTAGGAAATTGGTCGGGCTCGCAGATGGACTTGCCGACGCGACCGCCCTGCGCCGCCATGAAGGTATAGGTCATCCCGCCGCCGAGGATGAGCATGTCCACCCGGTCCATCAACCGTTCGATAATGGTGATTTTGGTGGATACTTTGGAACCGCCCAATATGGCGAGGAACGGGCGCCGGGGCTCGTCGAGCACCTTGTCGATGGCACGGAGTTCGTTTTCCATGACATACCCGAACATCTTGTCATCGGGGAAATAGTCCGCAATGAGGGCCGTGGAGGCATGTGCCCGGTGGGCCGTACCGAATGCATCGTTGATGTAGACGTCGGCATAGGAAGCCAGGCGCTTCACAAATTCCTTCTGGCGCTCCTTGACCGCTTTTTTGGCCTCGGCTTTCTGCCGGTCGGTCGCATCGTCGGGCAGCCCGCGCGGCTTGCCCTCCTCTTCCTCGTAGAACCGCAGGTTCTCCAGCAGCATCACTTCGCCGGGCCGCAGGTCGCGGGCCAGTTCGGCAGCCCGTTCGCCCATCGAATCGCCGGCGAAAATCACCTCGTGTCCGAGCAGGCGTTCGATGGCAGGCACGATGCGGCGCAGCGAATACTTCTCGTCGCCGTTCTTTTTCGGCCGCCCCAGGTGCGACATGAGGATGACCGCCCCGCCGCCGTCGAGCACCTTTTTTATGGTGGGAATGGCCGCACGGATGCGCGTCTCGTCCGTTACGTTTCCGCTCTCGTCGAGGGGCACGTTGAAATCCACCCGGATGATGGCCTTCTTGCCCCGGAAATCGTAATTGTCAATCGTATTCATATCGTATGAAGTTTTGGTTCGCATGGCTCGGCCGCCCCGCTGCCGGGACGAACCGTACCGCAAAGTTAGAAACTGTTTCCAATTTCCGCACGTCCCGTGCCGGACAATCGGTCCGGCATGACTTGCGTCCGACCGGGGCTCCCGTTTCGGCACCGCACCGACCGCCCCGCAAACCTCCTGCGAAAACGTGTTTCTGAAAAATCATATATTTTTTCAGGGATTTATTGGAGATTCAATACACAAACGCTATTTTTGCTAACAGACTGTAAGAGTTAAGCGAATTATCCAAAACATCGATACCATGTACGGAAAAATGAAAGAGTTTCTGCAAAAAGAACTTGCAGACATCAGGGAGGCCGGCCTCTACAAGGAAGAACGAATCATCGCATCGCCCCAGCGGGCCGAAATCGAAGTAGGCGGGAAAAAGGTGCTCAATTTCTGCGCCAACAACTACCTCGGCCTTTCCGACAACCCCAGGCTCGTGGAAGCGGCCAAGAAGGAGATGGACGCACGCGGTTACGGCATGTCGTCCGTACGTTTCATCTGCGGTACGCAGGACATCCACAAGGAACTCGAAGCGGCCATCGCCGATTATTTCGGTACGGAAGACACCATCCTTTACGCAGCCTGCTTCGATGCCAACGGCGGCGTATTCGAACCGCTCTTCACCGACCAGGACGCCATCATTTCGGACTCGCTCAACCACGCTTCCATCATCGACGGCGTAAGGCTCTGCAAGGCGGTACGCTACCGTTACGCCAACGCCGACATGGAAGACCTCGAAAAACAGCTCAAGCTCGCCCAGGCACAGCGCTTCCGCATCATCGTCACGGACGGTGTCTTCTCGATGGACGGCAACGTGGCTCCGATGGACAAGATAACGGAACTGGCCGCCAAGTACGACGCGCTCGTGATGGTGGACGAATGCCATTCGGCGGGCGTCGTAGGCAAGACGGGCCGCGGCGTGACCGAACTCTACGACATACGCGGTCAGGTGGACATCATCACCGGTACGCTCGGCAAGGCCTTCGGCGGCGCCATCGGCGGTTTCACCACGGGCCGCAAGGAAATCATCGAACTGCTGCGCCAGCGTTCGCGTCCGTACCTCTTTTCGAACTCGGTACCGCCCGCAGTGGTCGGCGCCAGCCTCGAAGTCTTCAAAATGCTCAAGGAGTCGGACGCGCTGCACGACAGGCTCGTGGAGAACGTCGAATACTTCCGCACGAAGATGCTCGCCGCCGGGTTCGACATCAAACCCACGCAGTCGGCCATCTGCGCAGTCATGCTTTACGACGCGCCCCTGTCGCAGGTATTCGCCAAGAAACTGCTCGACGAGGGCATCTACGTGACCGGCTTCTACTATCCGGTGGTGCCGAAAGGACAGGCACGCATCCGGGTACAGGTTTCCGCAGGCCACACCCGCGCCCACCTCGACCAGTGCGTGGAGGCCTTCACCAAAATCGGCAGGGAGCTCGGCGTACTCAAATAGTCCTTCCGGGCGGACACACGGACACACACGGTCATTCCCGCCCGCACCCAGGGGCGGGAATGATTTTTTAATCTATGCAGCCCCCATTGGCGGGCGTTTTGCGAACCCACCTTAAAATACATTAAAGAATACAAGACCATGTCAAAAGCATCGATTGACGCGATAGACCGCAAAATCCTCCAGCATCTCATTCGGAACGCACGCATGCCCTTCCTCGAAATAGCCCGCGAATGCGGCATATCCGGCGCGGCCATCCACCAGCGCGTGAAGAAACTCGACGAAATGGGCGTCATCCTCGGTTCGCGCCTGGAAGTGGACCCGAAAAAACTCGGATTCGACGTGTGCGCACTCATCGGTATCCGCGTCTCCGACCCATCGCGGTACGAAAACACAGTGGAAACGCTGAAACGAATCCCGGAAGTGGTCGAATGCCATTTCATTACGGGCGAATACAACATGATGCTGAAGGTATACTGCCTGAACAACGAACACCTCATGCAGATACTTTTCGAAAAGATACTCACCATCGAAGGCGTGCTCAAGACCGAAACGTTCATCTCGCTCGTACAGTCCTTCAGCCGCCAAATCGATGTCAAATACCTCGAATAACGTCATGAGCCGCATCAGGGTAACCAAAGAATTTTCTTTCGAGATGGCGCACGTGCTGGAAGGCTACGACGGCCCTTGCAGCGAAATACACGGCCACTCGTACCGTCTGTTCGTCACCGTGGCGGGAACTCCGTGCAGCGACCCGGAAAATCCCAAATACGGCATGGTCATGGATTTCGGCATGCTCAAACGCATCGTGAACGGACGCATCACGGAGCTTTACGACCATAGCCTGCTCATCCGCCGCACCGCCGCCAACGGCGAACTGACAAAGGCGCTCGGAGCGCGCTTCGGCAAGATGCAGGCGGTGGACTTCCAGCCCACGTGCGAGAACCTCGTCACACGCTTCGCGGAAATCATCGCCCCGGAGCTGCCCGAAGGCGTGGAACTCTTTTCGCTGCGGCTGCACGAAACGGCCACTTCCTATGCGGAGTGGTTCGCTTCGGACAACCGCTGACGCCGCGTGCGACCGCCGCGCCGCGCCTCCGAACCATACGACGCACCGAAACAGTATCCGGTAATGGAAAGACTCTATCTTCTCGACGCATACGCCCTGATATACAGGTCTTACTATGCGTTCATGGGCCGCCCGATGCGCAACCGGCAGGGCATCAACACCTCGGCGGTGTTCGGCTTCACCAAGTTTCTGCGGGACATCCTGATGAAGGAGGCGCCCCGCTACATGGGCGTCGCATTCGACCCCAAGGGCGGCACGTTCCGCAACGAGCTTTACCCGCAATACAAGGCCAACCGGAGCGAAACTCCGGAGGACATCGTCGTGGCCGTTCCCTACATCAAACGCATCCTCGCAGCGATGCGCATTCCGTGCCTCGAAGTACCCGGCTACGAAGCCGACGACGTCATCGGAACCCTTGCCCGCAAAGCATCCGAACAGGGATTCGAAGTTTATATGGTAACGCCCGACAAGGATTTCGGACAGCTCATCGACCGCAACGTCCGCATCTACAAACAGCGAAAGGGCGGCGAAGGGGTGGAAGTCGTCGGGTGCGAACAGCTCCGGGAACAGTACGGTATCGACGACCCGCGGCTGGTCATCGACATCCTCGCACTCTGGGGCGATGCGGCTGACAACATTCCGGGCGTGCCCGGCATCGGGGAGAAAAGCGCCGTAAAGCTGGTGAACGAGTTCGGTACGGTGGAAAACATCCTGGCGCATGCCGATGCCCTCAAGGGGAAACAGAAGGAAAACATCCTGGCCGGACGCGAACAACTGCTGCTTTCCAAGCGGCTCGCCACAATCGAAACGGACGTGCCCATCGCATTCGTCCCGGAAGAACTCGCCATGGAAGACCCCGACTGCGACGCGCTGCGGGAGGTCTACAAGGAGCTGGACTTCGGGATGTTCCTGCGCGAAATGGACGGCACACGCACCTCGCCCTTTACCAAGGCGGTAAGCGGAAGCGCCGCGGAAGGGCCGCAGAAGGGCGGGAAAACGGCTCCTGCCCCTGCGTCAGGGCCTGCCGCCGCCGTGCAGCGCGACCTGTTCGGCAACCCGGTTGCCTCGGAGGATAACTCCCGCTCCGCACAGGAAACGACCGTATCCGAAAGTCTTTCGGCAGGTTACCATACCGTCGCCGACACGCCGCACGAATACCGCACCGTCACCACGCCGCAGCAACTCGCCGACCTGATTGCCCGGCTGGGAACGGAAAAGGAGTTCTGCTTCGATGTGGAGACTTCCGGCTTCGACTGCCATACCAATCGCATC
Organism: Candidatus Tidjanibacter gallistercoris; assembly: GCA_019114205.1. Classification (GTDB taxonomy): domain Bacteria; phylum Bacteroidota; class Bacteroidia; order Bacteroidales; family Rikenellaceae; genus Tidjanibacter; species Tidjanibacter gallistercoris. The sequence continues at coordinate 24,212 of DXFY01000050.1, forward strand.
GTGGGTATTTCGTTCAGCGCCTCGGAGAGTGCAGCCTGTTACGTTCCCATATCGGAAGGCGACCGGGAAGGTTTCCTCGCCATGCTCAGGCCGCTTCTCGAAGAACCTTCAATCGCCAAAATCGGGCAGAACATCAAGTTCGACATCATGGCGCTCGCCGCAGCGGGCATCCGGGTAGCCGGCTTCAAATACGACACCATGATACTCCATTACCTGCTCGACCCCGAATCGCGCCACGGCATGAACCACCTCGCACGGTTCTACCTCAACTACTCCCCGATAGAAATCGAGACCCTCATCGGACGCGGAAGCCGCCAGCTCACCATGGACCTGGTACCGCTCGACGCCATCGCCGAATACGGCGCGGAGGATGCGGACGTGACGCTGCGGCTGAAAAACGTGCTCTGGCCCCGGATAGCGGGCACGGAGTTCGAAAGGCTCTACCGCGAAATAGAGGAACCGCTCATCGATGTCCTTGCCGACATCGAACTGACCGGGGTGAAAATCGATACCGACCGGCTCGCGGCATACGGACGCGAACTCTCCGTAGAGATGGATGCGCTCGAAGGCCGCATCCGGGAGCTCGCCGGAACGCCCGACCTGAATGTGAATTCGTCGCGTCAACTCGGCACGGTGCTTTTCGAGAAACTGCGCATCGACCCGAAACCGAAACGCACCAAGACCAAACAGTACAGCACGGACGAGGAGTACCTCGCCTCGCTCGCCGACCGGCATCCGGTGGTGGACATGGTGCTGGAGTACCGGGGACTGAAAAAACTGCTCTCGACCTATATCGACGCCCTGCCGCAGCTCGTGAACCCCGTCACGGGCCGGGTACACACCTCGTTCAACCAGGCTGTCACGGCCACCGGCCGACTCTCCTCGACGAATCCCAACCTGCAAAACATCCCGATACGCACCGAACAGGGCCGTCAGATACGGCGCGCCTTCGTCCCGTCGGACAGCGACCACCTGCTGCTGTCGGCCGACTACTCCCAGGTGGAACTGCGCCTGATGGCCCACCTGAGCGGCGACGAAGCGTTGATAGAGGCTTTCCGCCACGGCGAGGACATTCACCGGGCCACCGCGGCACGCCTGTTCGGCATCCCGCTTGCGGAGGTGACGCCCGAACACCGGCGCAAGGCCAAGACGGCCAACTTCGGCATCATCTACGGCATTTCGGCATTCGGCCTCAAACAGCGGATGGGCAACATCACCATGGAAGAGGCGAAACGCATCATCGATGGTTACTTCGCCGCCTATCCGCAGGTGAAGGAATACATGGAACGCGTGGTGGCCCAGGCGCGCGACACGGGCTACGTGGAGACCATTTTCGGGCGGCGCCGGTATCTGCCCGACATCCGTTCGGCCAACTCGGTGGTGCGCTCGCTGGCCGAACGGAATGCCATCAACGCCCCGATACAGGGCAGCGCGGCCGACATCATCAAAATCGCCATGAACCGCATCCATCGTACCTTCGCCGAACGCGGCATCCGCTCCAAAGTCATCCTTCAGGTACACGACGAACTGGTCGTCGATATGCTCCGCTCGGAACAGGAAGCCGTCACGACCATCGTCAAAGAGTGCATGGAACAGGCCGCACGGCTCAAGGTAGCCCTCGTCGCGGAATGCGGCGTCGGAGAAAACTGGCTCGAAGCGCACTGACCGCTGCGGGCGGGAGCATCCTGTTCTCCCGCCGCAGCGCCGGCAAAACGGAAGCATCGCCATGAGAATATTGATTCAACGGGTAAAACGGGCATCGGTCGCCGTGGAAGGCAAAACCGTCGCGCAGACGGGGCCGGGAATGCTCGTGCTGGCAGGCATCGCCCCCGACGACGGAGCGGAAGACATCGAATGGCTCGTCCGGAAGACCGTACAGCTCCGCATCTTCGACGACGAACACGGCGTCATGAACCGGGACATCCGCCAGGTCGGCGGCGACATCCTGGCCGTCAGCCAATTCACGCTGATGGCCTCCACGAAGAAAGGGAACCGCCCCTCGTACATCCGCGCCGCGGGAGAAGCAATATCCCGTCCGCTGTACTACGATTTCGTGCACCGGCTCTCCGACGCGCTGGGCCGGGAGGTAGCCACGGGCGTATTCGGCGCCGACATGCAGGTGGAGCTCATCAACGACGGCCCCGTCACCATCTGGATGGATTCGCGCAACCGGGAATAACCGACCGGCATCATGGCACAGGTTTTGGACAGTTCCCTTCAGGGATGCGGCTCCGCAACAGGCACGCACCCGGAGAAACGGGTTCGGATACGCCCGACGCTCCCCGCCCCACTAATACGACACCATACACCGAATGAAAAAATCCCTGTGGACCATCACGGCGCTGCTGCCGCTGGCCGTTTCGTGCGGCCAGCATCCCGACCTGCCCGGCTACGCCGGCCGCGACCTTACCGGTCTGGCGGAAATAACACGCGACCGGAACACCAAGGAAGCTACCCTGACGGTCGGAGTTTCGGGCCCGTGGCGGCTTTACGGCGGCCCCGCCGCGGATTCCATCGACCTTTCGGAACCCGTGCTCGCCGGCAAGGGAAGCGGCAGTCATGCCATAAACACCACGCTTCCGCAGCGACATGCCTGTTTTCTGTTCGCAGCGGGTGACGACCGGGCCCTGCTGGCCGAACGCCTGCTGCCGATGGCCGGTGGATACAACATGCGCGACCTGGGCGGATACCGCAGCGAAGACGGCAGGTATGTCCGTTGGGGAAGGATTATCCGTTCCGACGACCTGCACGGCCTGACCGACGCAGACCTCGCCTACCTCGCTTCGCTACCCGTCGCGACCGTCGTGGACTTCCGTTCGGCCGAGGAAGCGCAGGCCATGCCCGACAGGCTTCCCGGACAGGGAACCGCCTACCTCCAATTGCCCATAACTCCCGGCAACCTCGACGACATCGGGTCGTACATTTCCATGACTCCCGAAGAGGTGGAGGCGAAAATGGAATGGATGAACGTTTACTTCGCCACGTCCGACGAGGGAAAGGCACGATACCGCGAATTTTTCCGGCTCCTGCAACAACCGGAAGCGGGCGCCGTGCTGTTCCATTGCTCGGCAGGCAAAGACCGCACGGGCATGGCGGCAGCACTCGTTCTGTACGCCCTGGGAATACCCGAAGCGACCGTCATGGAGGACTACCTCGCATCCGACGGATACCTCGCCGGAAAATACGACCGATACAAGGAACGCTTTCCGCAGCTCGCGGGGTTGTTCGAAGTGCGACCGGAATATCTTTCCGCAGGCATAGAGCGCATAAAAACCGATTACGGTTCTGTGGAACGATACCTGCGCGACGAACTGGACGTGGACATCGAAGCGTTCCGGGACGCATACCTGTATTGAAGACGCCCCGGCAGCCGGCCGCAAAGCGGTCTTTCCCGAAGGAGCCGACGCATCCGGCAGGCATTTTGTTGATAAAAACGGAATAAATTACGGTATCCGGCGGGACGGGATAGACCGGAAACGTTATCTTTGTAACACCGCGGGGCAACCGCAGACAACTTGTAAAGACATTGAATCATGGCAAACGAAAAACACCAAATCGACGTAGAACTCGACGAAACGGTGGCACAGGGTACCTATGCCAACCTTGCGATAATCTCCCACTCTCCCTCGGAATTCGTCCTCGACTTCGCGGCCGTACTGCCGGGCGTACCGAAGGCGAAAGTGAAGAGCCGGCTCATCCTCGCCCCGGAACATGCCAAGCGGCTGCTGCTGTCCCTTCAGGAAAACATCGCCCGCTACGAAGCGAACGTAGGACGGATAAACATCCCGCAGGGCGGCTCGAAAGACGGCATCAAGGGCTTCAACATGGGCGAAGCATAAATGCCCCTCCGCCACGAACGACCGAACGGCACCGGACAACGTTTCCGGTGCCGATTTTTCGTATCAACGGATGCGCCGTCATTCCGTCATGCCCCCCGGCCTGCGCCCCTATTCCCCTGCCGGGCAGTCGAAAAACCGGGCAGCCGTCAGCCGCAAACCGACCATCACCCTTACCCCGCAGAACCGAAACGCGAAAACATGGAACATTCCTTTGCTGCGAACAAGTTACGGCAGTCGGCCAGCTCTGAATCACCGCCGCATGCTTGCATGCCGTCGGCGATTTTATTACTTTAGCAAAAATAAGAATACCATGAGAACGCACCAACTGTTTCGGATAATGGTATATGCGGCAATATGGTGTGCGGCATACGGATGCAAGGAAGCGCACACCTGCCCGCCCATACCGGGATGCACCGGTATGATTGACAAGATTGACGGTTACCGCATCACCGCATGGGAGGTCACCCTCGACGGCAGTCCGGTTGCGGTTTCCGACGGCTACATAACGGTACGAGACAACTCCACCGGCATGTGGAATGCCATATCGCTGACCTGCGAGGCGGTAGTGAACGGTAGGACATACGCACTCGATACGGGAAGTTTCGGAGTCGATGGCGACGATTACGATGTGACTCTGAATCTTTATTCTTCCCAGGGCGCGCTGTCTGTCGACGGAACTGAAAAGCATTCCCTTCTCAGCATATCCGGCGACGGTTTTATCCGCACCGAATACGATGCTTCCGCCCCGTCCGAACAGCACCCGGTTTTCGACTGCGACCTCGCGGCGAAGTGCATCCTCGACGGCAGGGAACTGTATTTCCGGATTACGGGAATAGCCCCCTGACACATCTTTCCGGCACGGGCCCCAGCCGGCACCGGGCAGAAAGCCGGACGAATCGCTCCCCGCTGCCTCCGCAACATATCGTTCCCCTTTGTTCCGGTCGCCCCGCCCGTCGATAGCGGGCAGCACAGCCCTGCATTTGCAGCGTAGCAGTTACGGGCTTTGCAACCGCTGCAACGACCATATGCGGCTGTTGCTGTTGTTGCTGCAATTGCGGGCGACGGAATGAACGGGTACACAAAAGCATGGGAACGGATTGCCGTTCCCATGCTTTTGTCGTTGCCCGACCGGAGGGCCTATCGGTCGCCGGCCATGAACTCCTCGATTTCCTGTACGGTAACCGGAATGCGGCGCTTGCCGAGAATGCGGTTCCCCGTTTCGGTAATGAGCAGGTCGTCTTCGATACGGATGCCGCCGAAATTCATATACGGTTCGAGCTTGTCGAAATTGATGAACTCCCGGTTCGTACCTTCGGCCTTCCACTTGGCGATGTAGGCCGGGATGAAATAGATGCCCGGCTCGTCGGTCATCACCATCCCCACCTGCAGGCGGCGGGCCATCCGCAGGTTGCTCACGCCGAGCTGCGTGCTGCGCTCCGTTTCGAGGTCGTATCCCACGTACTTTTCCCCGATATCCTCCATATCGTGCACGTCGAGCCCCATGAGATGACCGAGGCCGTGGGGCATGAAGAGCGCATGCACGCCGTTGGCTACCGCATCGTCCATGTCGCCCCGGACGAGACCGAGCGACTTGAGCCCTTCGAGGATGACCTTTACGCAGGCGAGGTGCACCTCTTTGTAGAGCAGCCCCGGCCCGGCCATTTTGAACGCATGGGCATTCGCGGCGAGTACGATTTCATAAATGTCGCGCTGCATGGGCGTAAACCGGCCGTTCACGGGATAGGTGCGCGTGAAGTCGCTGCAATAGTTCATCAGGTTTTCGGCACCCGCATCCACCAGCAGCATGCGGCCCGATTCGAGCACGCCGTCGTGCCCGTGGTTGTGGAGCGTCTCGCCGTGCTGCGTGACGATGGAGTGGAACGACACGCCTTCGCCCATTTCGAGCGCGATGCCTTCGATTGCCCCCGCGATGTCGCGTTCGCGCGCCCCCGGACGGCACATCTTCATGGCCGCCGTGTGCATGCGGTAACCGATTCCGCAGGCATCCTCGATTTCGCGTATCTCCTCGTCCGACTTCTTGTCGCGCAGCGATACGACGGCAATGGCGAGTTCTATCGAAATCCGGTCCGCAATCGCATCGGGACAGATGCCGAGCCACCGGCTCAGCTTCAGCTTATTGTCGGCACGGTAGGGCGGCAGGAAGTGTATCGGCCGTCCTTTCCGTATCGCGAGCGTCAGTTTCTCCTGCAGTACGGTCAGCGGGGCGGTATGCACGATACCGCTACGGGCTCCCAGTTCGCTCACGGTAGGCTGCGGTCCCGTCCAGATGATGTCGTCCATCGACAGGTCGTCGCCGAACAGCCAGTCTTCTCCCGCATCGATGTCGAGCAGGCCGACCAGGTCGGGCAGCTTGATGCCGTAGAAATAGAGAAAATTGCTGTCCTGCCGGAAATGATAGCCGTTGTCGGGATAGTTTCTCGGAGCCTCGCTGTTGCCGGGCAACAGGATGAGTCCCCCGCGCGATACCCTTTCGCGCAGCAGCTCGCGCCGCTTGATGTAGGTTTCTTTCGAGAACATGGTGATTATCTTTTAAATGTCATTCTTTTTTCAGCCATTCCCCGTAAAGTTACGATTTTTTCCGACAACGGGCAACCGTCTCCCCCCTTTCGGCATCCCGCCACGCGATTTTCGGGAACCGACACCGCCTTCAATCGGTCTCCTGCCGCGGCAGCTCGTACCCGTACTCCGCGAACAATTCATCCGTTAAGGTATATTCATACCTGCGAAAAGAATCCGTCTCCTCCACCAAATCGTAGTTGTCCCAATAATACAACTCTTCGCCGAGCCGACCGTCAGCCAACCGATACACCGAAATTCGATAATCTCCGACCTTCAACAAAAAAGAACGGCACGGCATGAAAGGATATTCCGGAAAACCCTCCTCTGCGGTCCAATAACAGACATGTCTCCCTTCCACAGGAATATCGACCGCCTCCCCGTTCTGGAAATCGAACCGTACGGGCAAAGAACATTGATTGATATAAGCGTACTCTACGTTATAGACCGGCTGCTGCGGCAGCTCGTACCCGTTCTCCTCGAAATATGCGTCCGTAAAGGTATATTCATAGCTGCGGTGATTCTCCCGCTCCTGCACGAGGTCGTAATTCGTCAGGTCGAAAAGTTCCAGTTCCGGACGGTCGATGACATTGACCCGATAATCGCCGCTGTACAACACGAACCATCGGTAAGGTTTGAAAGGATGACTCGGAAAAACCCCCAGTCCTCTGTCGCTGCGGGTGTATTTCCCGCCTACCGGGACATCGACGATTTCTCCATACAGGAAATCGAACTTTATCGGAGCGGAACACTTATTGAAATAAGTACATTCGAGCGTAAAACCTTCATCCACTATAACGGGCGGCTCCTCGACCGGCTGCCTCTCGCAGCCCGCAGCCGATACAAGAAGAAGCCATAATCCTGCGAAAGAACACAACGTTTTCATAGCATATAGTTTTAGGCAAATGACAGATAACGTCATAAATTTATAAAATTAAACGCTAAATGTCAAACAGTGCATGATTCCGCCGGCAACAGTTGCAAAGGAAAATATCAGGGAACGGGGTCGTACCCGTGGCCGCCCCAGGGATGGCACCGGGCGATGCGCTTCAGGGCGAGCCAGCCTCCTTTCAGGGGGCCGTACTTCCGGATGGCCTGCACGGTGTATTCGGAACAGGTCGGCGTATAACGGCACGAAGGCATGGTAAACGGCGAGATACAAAGCTGGTAGAACTTCACTATCAGAATGAAAGGGAAGGAAACCGCCCGTTTCAATATTCCGGCGATCTTCATCGTTCCGCTCCTTTCCCGCTGCGGCCCGCTTCCCGTGCCGCGGCGATTTCGGAGAAAATCCGGCGGACGCTGCCGCGCATACGGGCCGTACCGACCTCTTCCTTTGCGGCATAAACGAGTGCGACATGCAGCCCCGCCGCACCGGCCGTACAACGGTCGGCTGAGGACTTTTCGAGCCGGAACGCCTCGCGCATACGCCGCTTCAGCAGGTTTCGTTTCACGGCCCGGCGGAACATCTTTTTGGGAACGGAGACGAGTACGGCGACGGCGGGCGCATCTTCCCTACGGGGCACGGCGACATAATAATACCGGAACGGAAAAACGAAACCGCTCCGTCCCTCCGCAAAAAGCTTTCCTATGGATTTGTCGCCGCGAAGCCTTTCCGCCCGCGACAGCCCGTAATCTCCCATGACGATTTTCCTGCTGTCGTGCCTCCATGCACTGCCTGTGCGCGGCATTTTCCGCTTTGTACACCCATACGGAAAGATGCCGTCCCGCTGCAAAGGTACAAAAACGGACGACAAAAAAGGCTGTCCGGCCCGCGCTTCCAGCGCATCGACCGCACAGCCTTCCCGTTCCGGAAGCCTGCCTTATGCCTGCTTCGTCTTCTTGTCTGCCGAAGCCGGCTGGTCGGGCTTGCGGGGACGCGCCCTGCGCGGCTTCACCTCCTGCGCCTTCAGGAATTCGGCCGCCTTGCCCGCACCGCTTACCACGACGGACGCGACCTCCTGACCGCTGTTTATCTTACCGATATAGATATCGACGGCCTTGGCCATGGACGGTGCTTCGGGCGAAGGCGCCAGCGTCCCGATGCGCAGTCCCGCATTGGCCGCCGCACATGCGGTACTCGTTCCGAACGTGGCCACAGCCGGTATTCCGTCCGCACCGAAAACAGAAACGAGCGTGGAGATTTCCGACGGACTGTAAAACACCATCAGGTCGTATTTGCCGGGGTCTATTCCTTCGAGGTCGGCCGCCACGGTCTTGGCGAGCACCACCTTCGAAAAACGGAGCTTCAACTTCTCCATCGTTTCGGGTATCTCCCCGTTGTTGGGCTCGGTCAACGAAACGAGGAACTTTTCGTCCTTGTGTTTCAGAATGAGCTCCATGAACGAGTCGAATTTGCCGTCGGCAAAGAATATCTTGCGTTTGCGGTAAACGATGTATTTTTGGAGATAGAGCGCGATGGCTTCGGTGTTGCAGAAATATTTCATGGTTTCCGGCACCGTGACGCGCGCTTCCTCGCATATTCTGAAAAAACTGTCCACGGTCGTACGGTTCGTGAATACCACCGCGGAATGGTCGAGTATCTCCACCCTCTGACTGCGGAACTCCTTCAGGCTCACTCCGACGACCTTGATGAAAGGCCGGTAGTCTATTGCCGCGCCGTATTTCTGGATAATTTCGTAGAAAGGGGATTTTTCAATTACGGCCGGAGCCGGCTGCGAAATCAATATGTTCTTGATTTTCAACTCTCAAACGTTTTAATTTCTACTGTCTTACACCGGCCAGCTTTTCGACAGACCGATAACCAGGATACCGACCGGCATCGCTTCGACAGCGCAAAGGTACAAAATCCAGAACAAAATGGAAACTTTTTGTTCTACAAACAGGAAAAAGGACTTCAAGACGTACAGCACTATGTGCAGGGCAATTACGGCCGCGAACAGCAGTAATGCGACATCGGCCCGAAGCCCCTCCGACAATGCCGCGGCCAACACGAACGGAGTACCCGTCACGGTCATGGAAGTGAACAGAGCGACGCGTTTCGCACAAAGCGCCCGTACGAACTCCCGGCTGAAAGTCAGCCTTCCGGCGGCATTCAGGACAGCCGCCTGGAAGCCCATCGCCGCCAGCAGAGCGAGCATGACGGCCGGAACGGCGAGCCAGTCGCCGGGCCCCGACAGCAGGCCGACCTCCCGGAATCCTCCCCACAGCGTGCCCGCCTTGACGAGGGCGAGACCGAACAGCAGCAGGCCGCAGGCTGCCGTCACGCTCCGCGCTTCCGCTCCGGGCATGTCGCCTTCGCCCGGATGAAGTTTGTCGCCGCCCTTGCCCCACACCGCACGCATCATGCGCACCGCATGGCCGCCGTAACGGAACACGAGCAGCAGGTAGAGCAGCAACAACAGCAAAGTGAGCAACTGGTACCCCGCGCCGGAGGTTACGGAAGCGATGCACGCAGGCGTCGCATCGGCCGGAGGAGCGAAGCTCGCCGGGCCGTACACATCGGCTGCCGACACGGTATCGGCAGCAGCCGGCAGCGAATCGGCCCGCAGGAGCGAAGCCAGGGAATCCGCGATGCCGCGTACCTGCCCGAAACGCATACCCGCCGCATGCGTCAGGCTGTCGGCCCGTTCCGCAAGACCGGCAGGGGCCGCGAATCCGCCGACCGTATCACCAACCGGAAGCGACATCACGCATACAGTCTTTTAAGGGCGATTCGGATGGTCGTCCCCTTTCCGGGTTCGGAATCGACCACATAGATGCGCCCCTTGTGGTACTCTTCGATAATGCGTCTGCTGAGCGACAGTCCCAGTCCCCAGCCGCGCGTCTTGGTCGTGAAGCCAGGCTCGAAGATGCGTTTGAAATTGGATTTCGGAATTCCCTTGCCCGTATCCTTCACGTCGATGTACACCCATTCGAGGTCATCGGATATACGCACATCGATTTCGCCCTGCCCCTGCAGCGCGTCGAGGGAATTCTTCAGCAGGTTTTCCACCACCCATTCGAATAGCGCGGTGTTTATCATCGCCTGCACCGGCGCGATGGCCAGCCCGTTGTAACTCAACGTCACGTTGCGCGGAATGCGCGTGCGGAAATACATCACGCTGCTGCCCACCACTTCGTTGATGTTGGCAGGCGACAGCACCGTTTCCGAACCGATTTTCGAGAAACGGTCGGCCACTTTCATCAGCCGCGTCAGGTCCTTGTTCATCTCTTCGATAACGGAAGGGTCCATGTGCTGCGTTTTGAGGTATTCCAGCCAGCCGAGCAGCGACGAGATGGGCGTGCCGAGCTGGTGCGCCGTCTCTTTGGCGAGCCCTATCCACACCTTGTTCTGCTCGTCTTCCTGCGAACTGCGGAAGGTGAGGAAACCGAAACCGATGAAGATGACGATGACCGCCAGCTGCACGAAGGGAAAGACCGTAAGCGTCTTCTGCAGCCGCGAATTGCCGTAGAAGATGTAGAACCGGGAACCGTTCCATGCCGTGATTTCGAGGGGCGGATTCTCCCGCGCGAGCCGTTCGAGCTTGCGGCTCAGCAGGTCGGGATGGTACAATATCCTGTCGGGAATCAGGTTGGAGCCGAGTACTTCGCTGAAATCGGCCGAGGTACGGATGAAGGGGATGTTGTTGCGGCTGTCCATGATGTAGGCCGACAGGGGGTCGTCGGCATTGAACTGTCCGAGCCGCTCGATGGCGAGCGCCCACAGCCTCACCTCGTAGTTCTCCTTTTCGCGCAGCTGCCGGGCCATGCTCGACGTGAACCACAGCGAAACGCACCCGATGGCCAGACCGACGGATATCAGCACGACCTTCTTGCGGAAAGAAAGCGTGGTGCGGTCGATGCTTGCGAAATTCCATTGAACCTTCATATCCGAAAATTCCCCTGCGGGGCCGTCCGGCCGGTTATTTCCTGTCGGTATCTTTCGTTGCGAGAATCTCCCCGTAACGCTGTGCATCGCCCAGCAACTCCAGTGCCGCACGCACGTCGGGGTCTTTCAGAATGTTGTGTTCCACGACGCCTGCATTGTAGGCGCTGCGGAGGACGATTTCGTTCTCGATAAGCTCCGTAAGCTCCTGCCGGTAGCGTTGCAGGCCGTCCTGCACGTCGTCGCCGAGCGTCGCCTCGATGTCCGCCACGTACGTTTCGATGCCCTCCAGATAACGCTCCGCTTCGGCGGCCTCCTTCAGCTGTCCGAGCAGCCGTTCGGTTTCCGACTCCCATTCCACGTCCTTGTCCCGCATGAATTCCACGAAGTCGGCATAATCCTCATCGGTCAGGGCGAACGCTCCGGGTACGATATCCCGGCCGCGGTTGCGGCGCATGTAGTCGTCCACGAAATCATGAACGTATCCCTTGCCGTAGACGATATAGGCGAACCGGCTCACGTATTCGGCCGGTACGCGGATATCGGGCATCACCCCGCCGCCGTCATATACCCTGCGGCCCGCCGCCGTCCGGTACTCGGTGATGAGCGAATCGGGAATATGGCTGAGCGTGCCGTCCTCGGCCCGCGACGCATAGTCGATGGCCTGGATGCAGCGGCCGCTGGGAAGATAATATTCCGCCGTGGTGAGTTTCAGGTAAGCGTTGTAGCCGAGCGGCCGCGTGGACTGCACGAGCCCCTTGCCGAACGTCCTGCGCCCTACGAGCACCGCCCGGTCCATGTCCTGGAGCGCACCGGCGACGATTTCGGCCGCCGATGCCGAACCGTTGTTCACGAGCACCACGAGCGGTATTTCCGTATCGAGCGGCTCGTTCTGCGTGGCGAATACGGCGTTCTCTTCCGGATTGCGTCCCCGCAGGCTGACCACTTCCGTCCCGCGCGGCACGAAAAAGGAGAGGATTTTGACGGCCTCCTGCACGATGCCGCCGCCGTTGTTCCGGTAATCGAGAATCAGGGCCCTGGCTCCCTGTTCCCGCAGCGCCATGACCGCATTGCGCATGTCGTTGCTCACCTCGTCCGTGAAGTCGATGTTGAGTATGTACCCTACGCTGTCGGGCAACATGCCATAATAGGGAATGCCCGGTATGTTGATGATTTCCCGTTTCAGCTCCACCTGCACCGTATCGCCCGTATAGAACTTCCCGACCTTCATCCGGAGCTTCGTGCCGGGCTCCCCTTTCATGAGGTCGCTCACCTGTTCGGTGGTCATGCCCGAAGCATCCTGCCCGTCTATTTCGAGAATCCGGTCGCCCACCACGATGCCGGCCCGGTCCGCCGGAGAGCCCTTATAGGGTTCGGCGAAGACCACGCCCTCCCCGCTTTTGCGAATCAGGGAACCCACGCCACCGTAACGGCCCGTGGTAAGAAGCTGAAAGGTATCCATATCGTCCTCGGAGATGTATACCGTATAGGGGTCGAGCCCCGCCGTCATTCCCGCCGCGGCATCGGAAAGGAGTTTGTCGGCATCCACGTCGTCCACATAGAAAAGACTGATGTCGCGCAGCATATTGACCAGCACCTCCATGTTCCGTCCCATGCGGAAACCGTCGGGCGGGTCGGCGGCCGCCGTAGCCGCTCCGAGCACGGCAGCTCCGGCTGCCGCGCACAGCATGTATCTAATCCTTTTTCCCATACTTCCTGCTCTGCAAATACGTTTCCATTCTGAACTGGGCATGCACCGCCTGTTTGCGCAGGCCTTCGATGACGATGCCGCCGTCGGAAGCCGTCACGGTCACCCGGTCCTCGAACGTGAGCCACAGTCTGCGGAATACCGAGGCGGCCCGGAAAGTCATCCGCTCGCCCCGCACCTCCGACGTCAGCACGTAACCGGCCGCATGGAACGCCTCGACGAGGGCAGCGCGGTCGGCCTCGATGTCGGCCTCCACCCTGCGGGCGACATATCCGAACTTCGGATAGAAGGCCGCCAACACCGCCAGCGCCGCCACGAGCACCATCCCCCGCGGCGTGGCGAACAGCTCCCTGAAGAAGAATTCCGCGCTCACGCGCGAAGTGCCCGTCACGAACATCAGCAGGTAGAGCACGCCTACCAGCACCAGCAACTTAATGAAATAACCCGCCGCCCGGCGGATATATTGTCCTGCACGCATCGCTTTTCGCTTTTATCGTTTTCCGAATCCTCTATCTTTTCCTCCGCGCGGGAGCGACTGCTCACCGCTCCCCGCGCCCGTTTGTCAGCGCATCCACCCGCCCGGCGACCTGCTGCATCAACCAGCCCGGCGTCGAAGTGGCGCCGCATATCCCCACCGAGGTGCACCCGGCGAACCATTCGGGCTGCAATTCCGCGGCATCCTCTATGCTGTAACAACGGGGATTGGCCTCGCGGCAGACGCCGTACAAAACCTTCCCGTTCGAACTTTTCCGACCGCTCACGAAGACCACCGCATCGAACCGGCCCGCGAATCCGCGCAGTTTGGCCTCGCGGCTCGACACCTGCCGGCAAATGGTATCGCGTATGGTCACCTGCTCCGGACACAGGGAACGTTCCCGGATGACTGCCGCCATCCGGCGGAACAGTGCGAGGCTCTGGGTGGTCTGCGCGAGAAAATAGACCGGCCGCGCGAAGTCCACCGCATCGAGGTCGTCCGGCCCCTCGACGATGACCGCCCGGCCGTCGGCATGACCCGCCAGCCCCACCACCTCGGCATGGCCGCGCTTGCCGAGTATCACCACCTGTCCGCCGCAGGCACGCATGCGGGCGTATGCCGCCGCCACAGTGCGTTGCAGCCCCGCGACCACCGGACAGGTCGCATCGACGACTTCGATGCCGAGCTCCGCGGCACGGGCATAGGTCGCCGGAGGCTCCCCGTGCGCCCTGATGAGCACCCGTTTGCCCGCCAGTGCATCCAGTCCGTCGTGCTGCACGGTATGCAGTCCGAGAGCCGCAAGCCGCTGCACCTCCAGCCTGTTGTGCACGATGTCGCCCAGACAATATACCTCCCCCTCGGCCAGCGACCGTTCCGCCTGCGAAATGGCATTGACCACGCCGAAGCAGAATCCCGACCCGCCGTCTATTTCGATATGTACCCTGCCTTCCTCCATCATCCGGCATGCTGCGAACGTGTCCGCCGCGGCGGAAGCCCGTCCGTTCCGTGTATCTTTTCTGCGAGCAGCGGTTCAATCCACGCCATCTGCTCGTCGAGCGTCATTTCGCTGTTGTCGAGCACCACCGCATCGGGTGCCATCCGCAGCGGACCGACCTCGCGCCTCTGGTCGGCGAGGTCACGCTCCCGGATGTTGCGCTCAATTTCCTCCAGGGACACATCGTCTCCGCGCGCCCTGAGCTCCTCGTACCGGCGCTGCGCACGGATTTTCGGGTCGGCGGTCACGAACAGTTTCAGCTCCGCATCGGGAAAAACGACCGTACCGATATCGCGTCCGTCCATGACGACACCCTTGTCCCGCCCCATCTGCTGCTGCATCGCCACGAGCTTCCGCCGCACCTGCGGAATGCTGCTCACCGAGCTGACGGCCTCGCTGACCTCTATTCCGCGTATCCGGTCCTCGACGCACGTGCCGTCGAGGTAAATGTCGCTCGCCTGCCGGTGCGGGTCGAACCGGAACGCGATGTCCATGTCGTCGAGCATGCCCACGAGCTTTTCCCTGTCCGGCACGCCGTTCCGAATCGCTCCGTGCTCGATGCCGTAGAGCGTGACTGCACGGTACATGGCACCCGTGTCGATGAAGATGTAGCCGAGCCGTGCGGCCAGCATGCGGGCGAACGTGCTCTTACCGCCGGACGAGAATCCGTCGATTGCGATGACGATTTTTCCGTCTGCCTTGTTATTTGGGGATGAATTCATCGAAATGGAAATTGAATACGGAAGAAACGATTGCCGTCAGTCCCAGCAGTACGATTAGAATCCCCGCCACGCGGTTCATCCAAAGCAGGTACCTCGGACGGAAACGCTTGCGGTAAACGTTCAGCACCAGCGTGAAGAGGAACCACCATCCGGCGGCTCCGGCGAGCACTCCCACCAGCATGGCCACCCCGTTGATGTACCCGGCATTGTTGCTGATGCCGAACATGGCGAACAGTCCCACGAAAATGAGGCTGATGGCCGGATTGGCGATTGTAAAAAGAAATATCGAAAGGAAATCGCGCCAGAGGCTGACCTTGCCCGCCCTGTTGCGGCGTATCTGCACGACGGGATTCTGGAAAAAGATATACAGCCCGACGAGGATGACACATGCCCCGCCTATGATTTTCAGCACCAGTTGGTTCTGTTCGATGAACCCGTGCACGAAGGCGATGGCGAAAAAGGCCACCGTGGCATAGACGGTGTCGGCCGTCGCCGCGCCCAGCCCGGAAAAGAACCCCGACCGCTGCCCCTTGCTCAGCGTACGCTGGATGCAGAGCACGCCGACGGGGCCTATCGAGAACATGGAGACTACCAGTCCGATGAGGATGCCGCGCAAAAATATGTCCAGCCACATATCCATTCAAGGACAAAAGTAGTAAGAAAGCGGATAAAAACAGGCTGCGGGCCCGAACTTTCTTCCCCGCAGAAGCAGCCGCAGCAGCATCGTTCCGGCAGCCCGGCGTGCAGGAGCAGCGGAACCATAAAGGTACGACATTTCGCGGGATGTAAAAATAAATTATTATGTGTTATAATTTACTTGAAACAACCTACTTTCGCAGCGACGCAAACGGGTGTACGGCGCATGCGTGCGCCGCATGTCCGCCGGATGCTGCACTCACTTTATCAACTTATCAACGCATACAATCAATCTTATGGAAAAACGCATTTACGAACAGCCGCACGTGGAGCTGCTGGCGGTAACCGTGGAACAGGGCATTGCCGTATCGTCGCAGGATACGGTGACAGGCACGCATGAAGACGTCGTCATCGACGGAGGCTACGAGTATTGACAAACATCAAACGCAAAAGCATGAAAAGATTATCCATTGCAATGGCGGCGGTGCTCCTGTGCGCATCGTGCGCCGAGGAATGTCCCGACGGCACCCGGATACCGGAACCGGCCGAAGGGCAGATACGGGCCACGGCCGAACAGGTACACGGCACGTCGGAAAGCCGTTCGTCGTTCGACGGGGACGGCAAGGTGGCGTGGTCGCAGGGCGACGTGATAGGCGTCATGACCGCCGGCAACCGGGATGCGAACCTCACCTACCGGGCCCTGACCGCCGAGGACGCGGCAGCCGGATGCTTCACCGTTGAAGGAGACATCACGCTCTCCGGGGAAACCTTCTACGCCTACTACCCGATGGTACCGGGCAATACGATGGGCGACGACCTCGTCCTGCCCGTCACGCTACCGGCCGTACAGACCTACAAACAGGGGTCGTTCGGCCCCAATGCCAACATTTCCGTCGCCGTATCGGAAGACGGTGCGAACTACGATTTCAAAAATACCTGCGGCTACCTCGACATCCGGCTGCTGGGCAACGACACGGACAAAATAAGTTCGGTCGAAATAACGGCAGGGGGAGCGGTCATCGCCGGTAGCGGCAAGGTCGATTTCAACGATTACGCGGCCGGCCCCCGCTTCGTGCCGGATGCCGGGGGAAACACCGCGATACGGCTCGAATGCGGCGACGGCATCGCGCTGAGTCCGTCCGTTCCCACCTCGTTCCACGTCGTCCTTCCGACAGGCACCTATGCTTCGGTGAACGTGACGGTCCGCACATCCGACGGCAGGAGCTTCTCCTACAGCAAGCATCCCGACGGCGGCGTGGTCGTCGCACGCAGCACCGTCACGTCATTCAAACCGGCGGAGTTCTTCGACGGCATCATGGTAGCGCATCCGAACGGGGAACTCGCCGCACTGCTGGCCGGAACGGATGCCGCATCCCTCACGGAACTCCGGATTACGGGCACCATGACGGAAGACGATTTCGCCTATATCCGCGAGGAACTCACCGCACTGGAAAAGCTCGACCTCTCCGAAACCGACCTGACCGTCTTCCCCGACCGGGCACTGGCATTCTACGACGAAGCCAATACCGTCCTGTACGAAGTCGTCCTGCCCGAAGGACTCCTCTCCATCGAGGATGCGGCGTTCGCCAACTGCACGGCACTCCGCCAACTGACGGTTCCCTCGACCGTCACCTCCCTCGGACGCTGGATACTGGAAAATACGCAAGTATCCTCGTTCGTCATCCCGGACGGCGTGACCGAAATTCCGCAGAGCTGTTTCTACAACAGCGCGCTGACCTCCGTAGTGATTCCCGCCTCGGTGCGCTCGCTGGGAGCCTGGGCCTTCGAAAATCCCTATTTCGACAACGGCAACAAAAGTTTCCTCACCGAGGTAGTTTTCCAGGGGACGGGCATTACGGAAATCCCGGAAGGATGCTTCATCTACCAGAAGAGCCTCTCCTCGGTCACATTGTCCGAAGGTATCGTGTCGATAGGCGCCGACGCCTTCAACCAATGCTGCATCGGGACGCTCCTCCTGCCGGCTTCGCTGGAGACCATCGGACAGCGGGCCTTTTCCAACAACGGCATCACCGCTCTGGAGCTCCCGGACAAAGTGAGGAAAATCGATTTCAGTGCCTTCGCCTACAACGACATCGAGACCATCGACCTGCCCTCCTCGCTGGAATCGCTGGCAGCGAACGCATTCCATTGGGAATCGAAGTCCCTGAAAACGGTGATATGCCGGGCCGCCACCGTACCGGAAATGCCGACGGACTACACGGACGACCTGGGCGACCATACCTACCCCCCGTTCACCCGCATCGACAAGGCGAATGTGGTGCTGAAAGTTCCGGCGGCTTCGCTCGAAGCCTACCGCACCGCCTGGGGTATGTATTTCGACACCATCGAGGTCATCGAATAATTCCCGAACGCATTCCGCCGTACAAAGGGCGCCCCCGTTCGGGTGCCCTTTCGGTGTATCCGGACGGGAAGCGCCGCCCCGGTGCTGCACGAGGACGCGGGCATGCCGCCACCGCAGACAGGCTCCGAAGCCGGTTCGCACGAGGATGCCGCCGCACCGCCGCCGAGGTACCGCAGGAAAACGTCCCGTCCGTTTCCCGACAGCCCCCGCCGAAAACCGGCCCCGCACCGATTTCCGGCGCTCTTTTTCGTCGAATATGTCCTATATTTGCAGGACGTTTGCCGCCACAGGCAGCAATCGCGAAAGTCCACCGTTTCCAATCAGGCAATGACAACCGGGAAAAAACTGCTGCTCATCGCATGCAGCGTCATCATGTTATCGGTCGGCTGGCTCCGCATCAGCGGCCTGCCGCTGCTCGCGGCCCTCGTGCCGCTGCTGCTCATCAGCCGCAGCTACGACTCCTCGCGCCGCTCCTTCTGGCGCATGGCCGGCTGGACGGCGCTGACGTTCTGCCTGTGGTCGGTCGCCACGATATGGTGGGTGTGGAACGCCGCCCCCATCGGCGTATTCGCCGCCACAATCGTGCAGGTGGTGCTGTTCGGCACGGTATTCATGTGCTACCACTACGCGAGCAAACGCTGCCGCCCCGCGCTGGCCAACGTCCTGCTCGTGTGCGGATGGATAGCAGCGGAATACATCTACCTCAACGGCCAAATCTCGTTCCCGTGGCTGCTGCTGGGCAACGGCTTCGCCAACGACACGTGGGCGATACAGTGGTACGAATTTACCGGTGCGTTGGGCGGGTCGCTGTGGGTGCTGGTCTCCAACCTGCTGGTATTCCGGGCACTGACCTCCCGCGAACGGAAGCGGTGGCTACGCGAAGCGGCATGGGTAATGCTTCCTGTCCTCCTATCGCTCGTTATCTTCTGGAGCTGGAAGGAGCCCGCCGGCGAGCGGGTGACGGTCACTGCCGTACAACCCAACATCGAACCCTACACCGAAAAGTTCGCCCTTCCCCAGCGGGAACAGGATTCCGTCATCCTCGCCCTCGCCGCCTCCTCGCCGGCCGACGCGGATTTCATCATAGCCCCCGAAACGGCCGTGGACGACAACATCTGGGAAAGCGCCGTCGGCAACTCCGAATCGGTCGCCCGGTACCTCGCCTTCATCCGCGAGGAGCGGCCCGGAGCACAGTTCATTACGGGTGCCACTACCCTGAAACTCTACCGCTCCGAGCGGGAGAAGACCTTTTCGGCCCGTCCCGTCGGCGACGGAAGATGGTACGACGTATACAACAGCGCCCTGGCAATCGACTCGGCGGGCGGCATCGCCGTCCACCACAAGGCCAAACTCGTGATAGGGGTGGAGATGATGCCCTTCATGGAGTTGCTGGCCCCCTTCTCGGATTTCATCGTGGACCTCGGCGGCACTACCGGCCAGCTCGGCACGGACAACTGTTACCGCATTTTCTCCCTGCCCCGCGGCGGACGCACGATACGCACTGCGGCACCGATATGTTACGAATCGGTCTACGGCGAACACTTCGCCACCTTCGCACGGGAGGGCGCACAACTGCTGTTCGTCATCACCAACGACGGCTGGTGGGGCGACACGCCCGGCTACAAACAACACTTCTCCTTCTCGCGCATGCGCGCGATAGAAACGCGCCGGTACGTGGTGCGCAGCGCCAACACGGGCATATCGGGCTTCATCAATCCCCGCGGCGACGTGCTCGGCACGCTCGGCTGGAACCTCCGCGGGACGGTCACCGACACCGTACCCCTGTCGGACGAAACGACGCTGTACGCCCGGTACGGCGACGTGCTCGGCCGGGTGAGCTGCTATGTCTTCCTGCTTTCCGTCCTTTATTACATCGCCTACCGCTTCCGGCGCCGCAGCCACTTGGTAGACGAATAACCCAGGCCTACAGGCCGCAAAACCGTATCATCCCATGAATTACAGGGAAGCCCTGGAATTCCTCGACGGGAATTTCGTATCGTTCCAAACCGCCGGACGCACCGCATACCGGGGCGGACTCGACGCCATTGCGGCAATGTGCCGCGCGATGGGAGACCCGCAGCGCGACTACATGGCCATCCACATCGCGGGTACCAACGGCAAAGGTTCCGTAGCCCATATCCTCGCCTCGGTACTGCAGGCCGCCGGATACCGCACGGGGCTCTATACATCGCCGCACCTGCACGATTTCCGGGAACGCATCCGCGTGGACGGCGAAAAGATACCGGAGGAGGGCGTCGCCGGATTCATGACCGCCTATGGCCGGACGATGACCGAACTCGGCCTCTCCTATTTTGAAATGACCACCGCCATGGCTTTCAAATGGTTCGCCGAGACGGATACGGAAGTCGCCGTCATCGAAACGGGGCTCGGCGGCCGGCTCGACGCCACGAACGTCATCGTACCGGCGCTGAGCGTCATCACCAACATCGGCATCGACCACAGCGACATCCTCGGCCCGACCATCGCGCGCATAGCGGCCGAAAAAGCGGGTATCATCAAACAGGACGTCCCTGTCGTGGTCGGGGAGACGCATCCCGAAAGCGCCCCCATATTCATCGCCCATGCAGCAGCATGCGGCGCTCCGCTGACCTTCGCCGACCAAACGTACGCATGCACCGAAAGCAGGCTGCACCCGCCACTGCAATATTTCACTCTGCGCCGCATCCGGGACGGCTTTACGCAGACCATCGGTCTCGACCTGCTGGGAGCCTACCAGCGGAAAAACCTGATTACGGCCCGCACTGCCGTCAGTCTGCTCCGTCGCTGCACGCCGCTCGCCATCAGCACGCGGGCGCTGCTCGACGGCTGCCGCCGTGCAGCGGCCTCCACAGGTTTGGCCGGACGCTGGCAGGTACTCTCCCAGGCGCCGCTCACGGTAGCCGACGGCGGGCACAACCCGCTCGGCATGACCGAAATCGCACGTCAGTTGCAGGCGGGAGGGTACGAACGGCTCTACATGGTGCTGGGATTCTCGGCCGACAAGGAACTGGAGGCCATCCTGCCACTCCTGCCTGCCGAAGCGCACTACATTTTCACCCAAGCGGATTCGCCGCGCGCCCTGCCGGTTGCGGAACTCGCCGCTCTGGGAGCCCGGTACGGGCTGCACGGCGAAACGGCGCCCGATGCGAAAGCGGCGCTCGAAAGAGCACGCTCCCTCGCCTCGCCGCGCGACATGATATTCGTCGGAGGAAGTTTCTATATCGTAGGGGAAATCGTCTGAACGGCTCCTGCCGGTGTCCTGCGGTGCATCCGCTCCCGCCGCCGGGGTTCCCTGCCGGCATACGGAAAAGGCACCGAAACGGACAGGCGGCCCCATCCGGATGCCGCCTCGGTACGCCGTTCAGGTACCGTATTGCAGCAGGTAACGTTCCAGCAGCCGCGGCACGGCATAGTCGCCCACCGAAGCGGTATCGACCGCAGCTGCTGCTGCGGCAGCAGTCAGCCGGTCGGCTTCGATACGGTATACCGTCGCATGGATAGTCTGGTGGGAAAGCCGGTGGCGGGGCAGTACGACCGTACCGGCGAGCCGCCACTGCGTACCGTCCAGCAGGTCGGCGAAACGGGGCATCGCAGCCAGGAGAGCGAAATCCGCCGGACCGTCGGTCTCCAGCAACGGGAACTCGTAAAGCCCCTGCCAGATGTCCCGCCCCTGACGGCGGCAGAGCAGTGTCCGGCCTCCGGAGACGATGTGCAGGTAGCCGAACCATCGGTCGCGCACTTGGGTTCGTCCCTGCTTTACGGGACGACTGGTGACGGTTCCCGCCGCCAGTGCGAGGCACCCTTCGGCCAGCGGACACGTCCCGCACCGGGGCTGCGCGGGCGTGCATTGCAGCGCTCCGAAATCCATCATCGCCTGGTTGTACGTTCCCGGCCGGGCCGCATCCAGTTGCGTCTGCGCCAGCTCCGCGAACAGACGCCGTCCGGCACCCGTATCGACCGGCGCATCCACGTCGAAGAGCCGCGCCAATACCCGGAACACATTGCCGTCCAGCACGGCGCACGGCTCTCCGAAAGCAATCGAAGCGACGGCCGCCGCGGTATAATCGCCCACGCCCGGTAGCGAACGGAGTTCGTCCGGCGCTGCGGGAAACTCCCCGCCGAACCGCCCGACGACCTGGCGGGCTGCGGCATGCAGGTTCCGGGCGCGGCTGTAATACCCCAGTCCCTGCCACAGTTTGAGCACCTCATCCTCCGATGCTGCCGCCAGCGCGCGGACGTCGGGAAAACGCTCCGTAAAGCGCAGGTAGTATTCCATCCCCTGCCCCACGCGCGTCTGCTGGAGGATGACCTCCGACAACCAAATGCGGTACGGGTCGCGGGTACGGCGCCAGGGCAGGTCGCGGCCCGAACGGGCGTACCAGTCGAGCAGGATGGGGGCGATACGTTCCATAAATCGCTGCAAAAATAGGATTTTTCCTTTTTAGGTTTTATATTTGAAACTCCGAACGCACGGAGTTGCCAACGCGACCGGCAACGAATCCATGCCCCGGCGCAGCAGCGCATTCCGTGTCCGCAGGTAAAGATACGACACATCATTCAACCAATAACACTACGACGATGAAAACCAATTTACTACTCAAAATCATGCTGCTGGCCGGCATATTGTGCCTCGGCTCCTGTACTCCGGGCGGGGAGCAGGGCGAAGGCGAATACACCCTGTCGGGTGACAAGACTTCCGTCGGCATCAATGAACAGGTAACCTTCACGGTAACTGCCGAAGACGGCAGGGACGTCACCTCCGACTGGACGTTCTCCGACGACACGGGCGTGCGGGAAGGCAACCGTTTCGGCTGGTCGGAACCGGGAACCTATACCGTAACGGCAGCAGGCAAGACGAACTCCGCTCTCAAGACAAAGAATTCGGTGACCGTAACCGTCTCCGCATCGGAAGGCATCACCTACACCATTTCCTGCGACAAGACCGAAGTCAAGGTGAACGAAGAGGTGACCTTTACCGTGACATCGAGTGAGGGCGAGGACGTGACCGATTCGTGGAACCTCTGCGACGAAAGCATGTGCCGCGTGGGCAACAAGTTCGGCTGGGACAAAGCGGGAGAACACACGGTGACGGCCCACAGCAAGGAAGACCCCTCGATAGAAGCGGAAAATACCATCACGATAACCGTTTCGGGGTCCACCTATAAGCTGTATGCCGACAAGGATGTCGTGTATGTCCGTGAAGAGGTGACCTTTTACGTACGGGAAGTCATCGACGGCGTGGAACAGGAAGAGGATGCCTACGGTTTCGAAGCGGGTATCAAGGGCGGCGAACGGTTCAGCACATTCGGCCCGTTGAAAAATGTATTCCCCGAAGCGGGTGTCTATACCGTCGATGCGGTAAAATACGACTACAAGGGCGAGGAAATAGCAAGGGCTGACAACACGCTGGAAATAATCGTGAAGGAACACGATATCACAGGCTACGAAGACAGGTATTACCGCCGCTCGCTGATGGCCGAAGGAACGGGCACGAACTGTACCGGCTGTCCTTCGATGGCTGAAATCATCGAATATACGGAAACCTATTTGCTTCCCGACCGGATGCTGCCGCTGGCGTTCCACCTCAACGACGACGCATGCAACGTCCCCATTTCCATGTACCGCAACTTCTTCATTCTTACCAACGATTACGAAATCTTCGCCTATCCGTTCTACATCATCGACTGGAACCTCACCTACAAATCCACCAACGGTGATGCCGAAGCGCTGAAACACAACGTAGAAGCTTCCCAGGCACGGTATGACAAGACGCCGGGGCTCGCCGTCGAGACAACGCTCTCCGGCCGCGACCTGACCGTGAAGATTAAGACCACTCCGCGCGAGACGGCCGAATACTTCCTCGGAGCCTACATCGTGGAGGACGACATCTATACCGAACAGTCCGGCGCCGAAGGCGGGATGATGATGCAGCGGAACGTAGCATACTACTGCCTGACCGAACCGGAAGGCAATCAGGACAATTTGCCGGAAGAAGGAATCGGCAAATACGGCCGTCTCGGTCTGGAACCGCTCGGCACGCTCGAAGGGGAACAGGAATATACCTACGACTACCGGTTCACCATCCCTACCCACGAACCCATCGACCACAACCTGGACAACTGCCGCATCGTTTATTTCATCTGCAAGGCCGATGCGACGATGGAACCCTACGGCTATTTCTGCGCCAACGCCGCAACCTGCAAACTGGGCGAATCGCAGGACTACGAATACGAACCGATTTACGGGGAATAGAATTTCCAAAAATAAAGCCGAGGCGGTGTGTCATAATTGCGAACTGCTGCGTTATTTTCGGAATTCAGGCTAAGTCATTTACGGAAGTAAACTCCTGTCGCCGTCACCCTCAATGCCTTGCATTTTGCTAATTCTGACACACCTTAAGGGGTTGCATCAAAACCTGCGTTTTGACACAACCCCTTTTTGTTCTGTGCAGTTCCTACGGACCGACGTAAAGGACAGGGACAAGGACAGGGCCGGCTGCAAAGTTTCCGAACCGGGCGGAACCGTCTTTCCGGAGGCAATATGCCCTCCGGCGACCGGAAGACATGCCATCGGACATACATCGTTTGCACAAATACTGCCGCCGGCCGAACACATCGGTCGAATCGCCTCCCCTTCCGTCATGCAGTGCACCGGGAAGTCCGGCAATGCAGCCGCATCCCTTTTCCGTATAATGCGTAAAGCTCCGGCAACGTCTCCTTTCCGCACGGCCTGCGAAATTCAGGAAACACTGCCGAGCCTCATCCCGGAGAGCCTCTCCGAAATGTGGTCACCAATCCATATCTTCAGGATTGACCCGATAGCTACCGTCGATTAAGACGAAACGATACTTGCGCGCCACGCACTGCTCCAAATTATACCGGTTGGTTTCTCTCATCTTTTCGATGGAAACATCCGCCGCACGCCTTTGCTCCACTACATGCTCGTATTTCAGAATGTCCTGAAAATGATGCTCGATATAATCCCGGCTGAATATGAGACAGACATATCTTATATGTTCCAGGTATACGGGCGTAAAATCATGTTCCCAGCCGAAGGGAATATAACAGCCTTCGATAATGATATTCTGGGAGTTTTCGATACAGGTCTTTACCATCTCCCGAACGACAGGCCACAGGTAATCCGTAAGTTCCGCATCGCTGCTTTCGGCCGAAAGCGTACACCGCCCACTTCTGATAAGCCCCATTTTCAAATGGTCTATCGACAAACAGGAACAGGCGTATCGTGCCGACAGCTTTTGCGCCAACAGCGTTTTTCCCGTATGCGTATCTCCTGCGATTAAAACAACCATAAACGGCAGTGTGTGTTTTTCCGAGCAACCGTATCCCCGTCTGCAAACGCAGGCATCGGATGCGCAAGTCGGGCGGAGGCCCTGTACGGCCGCAAACGTCCCCCCGGTAGCAAACGCCGCAAAGCGCATGTACGCATCGTGCAGCGCTCCCTGCGGTACCGCGGCCGACCGCAGACTGCCGATAGAGCGGCCACCGCAGGCAGCATCTTTTTCCGCCGTACCCTGCCGCGCCCACGCCCGCCAATCGGGACACTACGGATTCATGACCTCGTTCTGGTGCGCGATGCTTTCCATGTGGATTGCGTCGAGAATCGTGCGAACGAATTCGGGGCTCAGCCCCAACTCGCCGGCACGGGCCACCATGTTGTCCACGATTTCGTCCCATCGCCGCCGCTGCAAAATCGTAACGTCGTTTTCGCGTTTTATCCGTCCGATGTCTTCGGCGATGCCCATGCGGCGCGACAGAAGCGAAAATAGTTGCGCGTCTATCTGGTCTATTTCGAGCCGCAGCCGTTCCATGTCCGCCTCGAACTGCGGTATATCGACCGTTTCCCGGCGCCAACGTATCCCGGCGAGCAATTCGCCCAGTCGTTCGGGCGTCACCTGTTGGCCGGCATCGCTCAGGGCCGTATCGGGCCGGACGTGGCTCTCCATGAAAAGGCCGTCGTAAGAGAGGTCGGCCGCCTTTTGTGCGGTAGCAGCGAGGTTGTCCCGGCGGCCGCATATATGCGAAGGGTCGCACAGCATTTTCAGTTCCGGAAAACGGCGGCGCATCTCCAGTGCGACGTGCCATACCGGCGGATTGCGGTATCCGCTTCCGGCAGCCTGCGCGAAGCCGCGGTGCACCAGCAGCAACCGCTCCTGCGCGATGCCGGCACGCAGCAGCCGTTCGACGGCCCCCGTCCACAGACCCGTATCGGGCATCTGTCCGTTCTTGACGAGTACCGTCACCGAGACGCCGCGAAGCGCATCGGCCACCTCCTGCACGCTGAACGGATTTCCCGTCGTCCGCGCCCCTATCCACACCATGTCGGCTCCGGCACAGAGCGCAGCCTCCACATGGCGGCCGTTGGCGACCTCCACGCCGAACGGTAGGCCCGTCCGGACTTTCGCCTCCGCCAGCCATTCGAGCCCTACCTCGCCCACGCCCTGGAAACACGAAGGATAGGTACGCGGCTTCCACACCCCGCCCCGCAGCATGTCCACGCATCCGATTGCAGCGAGCCCCAAGCAGGTCTCAAGCGTTTGTTCGCGGCTCTCGACACTGCACGGTCCGGCGATTATCACAGGTTTTCTCGGTTCTTCCCCAGTCATGGCATTTCCGTATCCGAACCGCAAAGTTACGAATTATGCGGGACAATCCGCATCCGCACCTCCGACGGCCGCCGCCACTACCGAAACGACACGAGCAGCACCGGAACGCCACCGACGAACGTTTTTACCGGCAGCATCGCCCGATAATGCAATGAACCGTCCGAAGGCCGAACCGGTCGAACGGCCCGAAATCATACGGCACCGGACAAATCCCGCTGCCCGGCTGCACCTTGACGCAGGCGTCCCGTTTGCTCCATACGGTAAATACGCGGCATGTTCCGCCCTGCCGCCGACCATGCGGACGGCCCCAAAAGAAAGCTCCCGTGTCCTCTCGGATACGGGAGCGGTTCATCTCCAACTTTTCATTACACCCTATAATATTGCAGCAAACCTTTGTCAATTCCATCATCCTTCCTGCGAAGGAGGCAGCTGTTAAAGAGATGAAACTAATCAATGTATTTTCGTATTGCAAATATATACATAAATTCCATACCGCCAAGAATTATATGCACTTTTTTTAGAGCATCCGTGCGAATACGACATTCTTATGCAAATATTTATGCCATATGCGGTATTATCGCTCGCGATACGCTGCCTGCACCGGAAAAGTCAGCGATTCCACACGATGAACAGGGATTGAACGAGCGGCAGGTGCATGTACCCGGTTCTCCGGAAAACCGGCATGCCCGGCTCCGTTTCACCGGCTCCGCGCACACGGAACAGCGGACGGCGCATTCGCCCGTCCGCGCACGAAAACCGTACTACGGAAAACCGCCCCGAACGGAGAAAGGGAAAGCGAATACGACGGAATGATGCGGAGAACGACCGTCAGAACAAGGTCGTCTCGTCGGCGAGCGGTGCGATACCGAGGTGTGCGTAAGCGAGCGGCGTCGCCTCCCGACCGCGCGGCGTACGCTTCAGGAACCCCTCCTTTATCAGGAACGGTTCGTACACTTCTTCGACGGTACCGGCATCTTCGCCGACGGCGGTAGCTATCGTATTGATGCCCACCGGCCCGCCGCCGAACTTGTGGATGATGGTGGCAAGTATCCTGTTATCCATCTGGTCTAAGCCGCGCGAATCGATGTCGAGGGCGCCGAGTGCCGTGCGGGTAATGGCCAGGTCGATTGTCCCGTCGCCCTGCACCATGGCGAAATCCCGTACCCGACGGAGCAGCGAATTGGCGATACGGGGCGTCCCGCGGCTTCGCATGGCTATTTCGCCCGCCGCATCGTTCCTGATTTCGATGCCGAGTATGGCGGCCGACCGGCGGATGATTCCCTTCAACACCTCCGCATCGTAATATTCGAGGTGGCACTGGATGCCGAAACGGGCCCGCAGCGGGGAAGTCAGCAGCCCGCTGCGCGTGGTGGCCCCTATCAGTGTAAACGGGTTCAACTCCAACTGTATCGAGCGCGCCGACGGTCCCTTGTCGAGTACGATGTCTATCTTATAATCCTCCATGGCCGAATAGAGGTACTCCTCGACGACGGGGCTCAGCCGGTGGATTTCGTCGATGAAAAGCACGTCGCCCGCATCGAGGTTGGTGAGTAGCCCCGCCAGGTCGCCCGGTTTGTCGAGCACGGGGCCGCTCGTGACGCGCAGTGCGGAACCCATCTCGTTGGCGATGATATTGGCGAGCGTGGTTTTCCCCAGCCCCGGAGGACCGTGCAACAGCACATGGTCGAGCGAATCGCCGCGCATCAGCGCCGCCCGGATGAAGATGCGCAGATTCTCCGCCACCTTGTCCTGCCCGCGGAAGCTGGCGAGCTCCTGCGGGCGTATCCGGTTCTCGAACTCCGAATCGCTCTCCATATTCCGCCTATCCCTGTCGTATGCCATGACACAAAGATAACGCTTCTGCGGCACTTTACCTAAGCCTGCCGTTCGGCCGGGGCGTGCGCCCGCTCGCGGGCCACCAGCCCGTCGAAACGTTCGCGCACGATGTCCCCGAAATTGCGCCCGGTTATCTTGCTCTTGAGCCACGACAGCAGGTCGAAATAATAGAAGGTGCGCCGTTCGTAAGGATGCATCTCGTAAGGCTTCAGCCGCTCGTACAGCACCCGGAACTCCTGCCGCAGTTCCAGCGTAGCCAAATTGTTGAGCTTGCGGAAGAAGGCGTACAGCTCCCGCTTCATGTCGGTCATGTCTTTCATCTTGGCGATGAAGGAAAACACGGAACGTATCTGGTAGTCGAGGTTGTGGTCGATTCCGGCCTCGTAGGAAGCCACGAGGTTGAGCATGCGGGCATAGCATTGCAGGTCGCGCCGCACCTGCGGGTCCTTGACGGCCATGATGCCCGACAGCTGTTCCATACATTTGCCGTAGTTGCCGTCGCCGAAATAGAGCAGCGCGATTTTGTAGTCGAGCATCATGCGGTCGTACAGGCTCAGGTATTTCGCATACCGGCGCAGGTAACCGTCCACGCTGCGCGTCATCCACAGCCCCTCCTTGAAAGCGCCTTCGAGGATGCAGCGATTGATGCGGGCGGTGAACAGCACCTGCTGCGAAATCATGACAGCGTTTTCGTTCAGGCTTCCGGTCGTCCGGCTCTCCCGCTCGAAATCCTCTATCGCCCGCACGAACAACCCGTACCGGCGCATCAGGTACATTCCTTCCAGAAAATGCGAATAGCCGTGCAGGTAGCTGTCGTACAGAACCTCCTTCATGCAGGGGTGTTCCTCGAACATGTTTATCCATGCCCGGCCGTAACGGTAGGCATAGGCGAAATTGTGGCGTATGTAATGGTACCAGGTCATCGCCTGGTAGAAATAGAACCGCTCCGTGAACGAAAGCCTGTGTCGGGAACAGGCACCGAGCCGGGGCTTGAAGTAGTCGTTCAGCAGGTCGAGGTCCTTCTGGGAACGGGCGTAACCGAGTTGCAGGTGGAGCGAATAGAGTCTTACGGCCAGATTGGAAATCCCGTTCGCGGCTTCGAGCTTGTCGCATGTTTCGGTAATGCTGCGGTTGGAGGCCGCGGCGAAATGGGTCATTTCGTCCGAAACCTTGCACTCGTAAATCCGCCGCCGGAGTTCCGTGACCTCCAGCATCAGCGCATGCTGTTCCAGCTCCGCAGCCAGCCGGGCCGCCTTGTCGAGCTGCTTGTCGGCCTGATTGTAGAGCCCCTTGTCGAACAGGATGCGGGCGAAGTCCAACTGCTCCTGCAACTGGAGCAGCAGCGAATGCTGCACGCAAAGCAGACGCAGACTCACGAGCAACTGCCGGTGCAGGTGCGCTTTCATGTTGGGAAGCTGCTCTTTCCGAATAGAAGGGCAGCGGGCCAGTATCTTCTCCTCGTCATAAGAATCCATGCATTCGAGGCAGTCGAACAGCATGATGAACTTGGATTCACGGGGGTCGCCCTGACGGGCGGCGTAGAGTTTGAAGTTGCGCTTCTCCGCCTTGTTCATGGAGCGGATGAGGTCGAAGACACCCTCCCTGCGGTCGTAACGTTCCATTGCCGTATCCCTTGTGTACCGTGTAAAGATACGGATTTATTACGACATCCAAAATACATTTCCGGGAAGATACGTTCCGCTGACAACGGCAAAGGCCCGACGGGAATACCCGCTGCCGGCAGAATATCCGGGCCGTCAGCACCAAGCCGCACGGACGACGGCTACGGTCAGGAGCACGCAAACTACGAGTTTCAACCCCGTACCGAGCGCGAATGCGAGAAACGAGCCGAACGCCACCCGAAAAGCCTTTGCGTTATCCTGCCGGTCGTGCAGCAACTCTCCCGCAAGGGCCCCCAGAAAAGGGCCGAGCACCACACCCCACGGCATGAAGAACAATCCGGCCACGGTTCCTATCGCAGCGCCCCTGGTAGCTTGCCGGGAGCCGCCCAACCGGCCGGTTATCCACGCGGGCAGAAAATAGTCCGCCAGCGTGACCGCACCGACAGCAACGGCCCACAGGGCGAGTTCCGAACCCGAAAAATGCGCACCGTCGGTCCAGTGGGCCAGCAACAGGCCGAACCAGGCAATGGGCGGGCCGGGCAGCACGGGCAGGAAGCACCCCGCAATGCCCACCAGACAGCACAAGACCGCCGCTATGGTAAGTACGATGTCCATCCCAATTCTGCGATTCGTTCGACGGCCCGACGCGCGTGCCGCCCTATTAATTGTTTCGTCCGCCGCCTTGTCCCCGTTCCGCTCCCGGCGCGCGGCGGCAAGGCACTCCCCCACGGCCCGCAGGCATGCCTGCGGTCGCTTCAGCAGGAACCGGAACGCTCCGGTTTCGCATCCGCACGTTTCCGTGCGGGCGGAGCTGCCCAACGGTACCGGTCGTTCAGCTTCGAGAATACGAACCACAGGAGCAGTGCAACCAGTATGCCGAGTGTCCAGCCGAACAGTATCTGGAACGGCCAGTGCACGCCGAGATATATCCGCGAATAGGAAGTCAGCAATGCGTAGACGAACATCATCCACGTAAACCACCGTTTCCGGACGGCGAGCGACGTGAACAGAAAAATGCAGCAGCTCGTCGACGCATGGCCCGACACCGTACCCATCAGGCCGCCGAGGTACCCTTTGACCGTGTGCAGCAAAGGCAGCATGTCTTCCGTATGGGTGGGGCGTAAATAAGGTACGTTCCTTTTGAAGAAATTGCATACCTGGTCGCACAGGCCGACGCCGAGCCCTACGAAAAACAGAGCGAACAGCATGTATTTCCACCCATAGTTGCGGTACACGATGTAGAGCACCGCAAGATAAAGGGGTATCCAGTTCGGTATGCCGGATGCAAACCACATGACGGCATCCATGAAGGTTCCGCCGTCGAAATTGAGGGCGAGCATGATGCTCCTGTCCAATTCATTCATATCGTTTGAGTTTTTGTTTTCGCCATAACCGCCGCTCCGTCAGAACTGGAAATAGATGAACGGCTGTATTTCCGCCGATTTGACCTGCATGACCACCCAGATGATGAATACGAGCAGCAGGGCGTTCACCGCCAGCGGATTGCGGATAACGGCCCCGCAAGCCTTGTCCTGAAACCGCTGCGGGATGAAATGGGCAATATACCCCACGGCCATCAGTGCGAAAGGCGTCCAGTATCCCGCGACGATACCCGGAACGAGCGACAGGTCGAAGTTGGTGAACACCTGTTCGAGGATGTCCATGCCCGTCCCGACATCGCGGGCCCGGAAGAAAATCCAGCCGAGGCACACGAGATGGAACGTCACGAGAATGCCCGCCGTCCGCCAGCCGCGCTTCATCGCCGCGCCGGTGGCCTTC
Source organism: Candidatus Tidjanibacter gallistercoris (assembly GCA_019114205.1). Classification (GTDB taxonomy): domain Bacteria; phylum Bacteroidota; class Bacteroidia; order Bacteroidales; family Rikenellaceae; genus Tidjanibacter; species Tidjanibacter gallistercoris. The sequence goes on from DXFY01000050.1 coordinate 56,213, forward strand.
ATGCGGGGAAAGAGCCGCATCAGGAATTTGTGCAGGGCGAGCAGCACACCGTGAAAACCGCCCCAAAGCACGAACCGCAGCGCCGCCCCGTGCCACAGACCGCCGAGCAGCATGGTGACAATCAGGTTGAGGTATGTCCGCAGGCGTCCCCTGCGGTTGCCGCCGAGCGATATGTACAGGTAATCCTTCAGCCACGTCGAGAGCGAAATATGCCACCGCCGCCAGAACTCCGTGATGGTCGCCGACTTGTAGGGCGAATCGAAGTTCTTGGGGAAGCGGAATCCCAGCAGCAGCGCGAGACCGATGGCCATGTCCGAATAGCCGGAAAAGTCGCAGTAAATCTGGAGCGCATAGCCGTAAACCCCCATCAGGTTCTCGAAGCCGCTGTAAAGCATCGGGTTGTCAAACACGCGGTCCACGAAATTGATGCTGATATAGTCCGACAGAATCGCTTTCTTCACGAGTCCCGTCATGATGAGGAACAGTCCCCGGCCGAACATTTCCCGCGTCACGCGGAGCGGATTCTGTCTGATTTGCGGAATGAAGTCGCGCGCCCGCACGATGGGCCCGGCAACGAGCTGGGGAAAGAAGGAGAGGTAGAAGAAATAGTCGAGCCAACAGGTCAGCGGCTGCAACTGCCGCCGGTATATGTCTATCGTATAGCTCATCGACTGGAACACGAAGAACGAAATGCCGACCGGCAGAAAAATGTTCCGGAAGGCGAACACGTCGTGCCCGGCCAGGTCGTTGGCAATCCGGACGAACAGATTCATATATTTGAAATAGGCGAGCATGCCGAGGTTAATCAGCACGCTCAGGGCTACGAGTCCGCGGCGGTACGGTTTCGCTTCGGTCCGGCCCAGCAACCGCCCAATCAGGTAGTCGCTCAGCGAAACGACGAGCAGCAAGAAAAAATAGAAACCGCCCGTCTTATAATAAAAATAGACTGAAAAGAGCGATACGTAGACCATGCGCAGCACGGGCGTCCGCCGCATGAAGGCATAAAAGAACGTGAAGGCCGCAAAAAGGAAAAGAAATATCCCGCTGCTGAATATCATCGGGTTGGCCGGGTTGTATTTCAGCAATCCGGCCACGGCTTCCACTATGCGGGAAATATCGTCCATCTACCTGCCGGAATTACGGTTTTACGACATCTGCGGCCGTTCCGACCGTTTGCGCGGCACGCTCCGGCACGCCGGCATCATCCGGCACCGCATCGTCCTCCACTCGGGACGCCACACCGCCGGGAGAAGAGGCCGGTGCCGTTCCGGTCTCTGCGCCGAGTTCCGCGTCGGACAGCCGGAAAGCATCCGTACCGCCGGCCGCTTCACGGCATTCCGCTCCGATACCCTGCACATCTACGCCCGCATTTTCCTCCACTTGGAATGCCACGCCGCCGGGAGGGGAGGCCGGTGCCGTTCCGGTCTCTGCGCCGGGTTCCGCGTCGGGCTGCAGGAAAACATCCGTACCGCCGGCCGCCTCACGGCATTCCGCTCCGATACCCTGCACATCTACGCCCGCATCTTCCCGAACGGCACGTACCATTCGGGAAGTATCTACCGCCCATATGCCGGAATCATCCACTCCGACCGCTTCCGCTCGTTCCCGAAGCGGACTGCCGCCACCCGGAACGTATGTCGTGTCCTGCCGGGCTCCGGCCACGGCCCCGAACGAGAATGCGCCGCCGGAGAGTTCCTTCAACCGGTCGGAAAGACTGTCGTTCATCAGGGTTCCCCTGCCGAGCAACACCTCGGCCCGGCGGCGCTCCTCTTCGAGCCGCCGCTCCTCTTCCCTGCGTGCCCGCTCGGCATCCTGTTCCCTGATACTCTCCACAGCCGCATCGAGGAACTTCACGAACTGCTCGGCAATGTATTTCCCGCCCGAATAACCGATATGCGTATAATCCTTCGCAGCCCAGTGGCGTTCCACGAACCTGGGCATGGAGTTATCGCCGCCCATCGCCTCGTACGTATTCCAGAATCCCACGCCGCATTCCCTGGCCGCCCGCTCCTGCGCCCGCAGCATCGCCTTCACGGCAGGCATGGTCACGGCCGTCCCGTTCTGCATGGTGCTGCGGTCGCCGACACTCATCACCACGACGGAGCTTCCCGGAAAACACTGCTTGATGTAATCGATAATCCTGACCAACTGCTTCTGGTAGTAACTGTAGTCGGTCACATCGGCCGACATGGCATTCAGCCCGTACTGAAGGATGACCATGTCGTAATTCATGTACTCGTCGAACTGCCGGTTGATGCTGTAATCGGTACCGAGCAGGGCGAGCCCGCTGTTGCTGCGTACCGAGAAGTTGTGGACGCTGACGCCCACGCTGTCTTCCAACACCGCACCGTAGCCGATGAACCCGTCGGTATGCGCAAGGTCAATCCGCAGCCGGGAAATATCGGGTTCGCCGATACATATCCGCTGTACCCGTTCGCCGAAATCGGGAACATAATTGCGTTTTTCGGTATCGTTCACGGTCACTTCCAACACCGTGTGCCCACGGTTCACGAAAAAGAGGGATGCCGTATTGGTCTTCTCGATACGGCGGCGGAACTGTACGCCCCTGTATTCGGTCGAAGCGTTTTCCGCAGGTATGGAAAGCATGCCCGAAACGAAAAACCAATCCTTGTACGCTTCCGGAACGCTTTTTCGCTTAATCAGGTTGTAATTCGTCCATCCGTCATGGTTATGCGTTACCGTTCCGCGGTATTTGGACAGCGGCGTGGAAAAGGGTACGAATCCTACACCGTTGCCGCCGTACTTCATCTGAAGCAGTTCGCGCATGTCCGCGGTGATGATATCGGCCTCGATGAACGAATCGCCGAGTACCGCGATGCGCACGGGACGTTCCCCTGCCTCGTATGCGAGCGCATGGTAGAAACGCGCCATCATCTGCCCGTCGGCGCTGTAATCCGTTATCCGAACGATGCCGGAATCGGCCACGAGCGGCACGGAAAGCCCTTCCGGTTCCCCCGCCGCACCCTGCTCGGCGCCGGGAATGCCTTCCGGTCCGGTCACCCCCGTCGCATCCACGATGTCCTGCACGGGTACGGGACGGAAATCTTCCAGAAAAGAAGTATCGAGAAGCTCCATGTCGGAAACCGGCACGAGCTTCTCGTCGTGGAAAGTTACGATGTCGGAAAGAATGTTCGCTCTTTTCACGACCACGTTCCCTACCCTGAATCCCGGAACGAAAGAGACGCACAGCAACAATACGATAACGAGCAAAGTAATATAGAATCCGCTTCGTGTATAATCCTTCGGTCCCGGCATATATAAAAAAGTATAACGTGGACAAAGATAGCGAAAGGCGAGCGCAATGGCAAAAGAAAACGAAGTTTTCAATTTTGTCTTTGCCGGGCCAAATCCTGTCTTCTCTAAAGATAGCGAAAGGCAAGCACAGCAGCAAAAGAAAACAAGGTTTCAATTTTACCACTGCCGGGCCGCAGCCTGTCTTACATTCAGACAGCAAAGGCTGCAAGCAGAGACAAAGGAAAACCGAGCCTTCATTTTGTCTTTGACGCTCCGCCTCCTGTCCTACCCGAAGATAGGAAAAGAAAAGGCTGTCCGTCTCTTGTACACTTCCCGTACTTGCGACTCCTTCCGGCAGTCGTACCGTCCCGGTGAGGCGACGGCCGGCACATAGAAACAGCAAGAAGTGTAAACTCGTATAATCAATACACACCGCGTGCCGATTATTGCTGTAAAGGTTCCACGGGGCACCATACCGTCTCTGTTTTCCGAACGGCCGGACACACGGCACCCGGCAGGTGCACCGGGTTCCGCAAGTTGCAGCCTTCAGGCACCAGCATACGGATACGCAGAAAACCGCACGTTAACCTGACGGCGGCAATGTACTTTCCGTATCCGAATAAGCGCCGCCATTCACCGTAACCTCCCCTGCATCCTCACGACAACACCAGCCGGCCCCGAAACGGATATGCCTCCGATACGTCCGCACCTCATACATTCCTTCATAACTACGGCAACGAAGACTGATAACGTGACGGCCCTCCCCTTCGCACCTTCTCACCTTCTCTCCTGCTCTCCTGCTCTCCTGCTCCCCTTCCAGTCGCCTCAGCACCCTTTTGTATCCGCAATGCAACATCCCGCGCCTCGCACAAACCCTTCGTTTCGGAAGGCACAGGCATAACGACTCGAAACAAATACGAGAAAGGCGACACTGTGCAGTGCCGCCTTTCCGCGCATATCTTGAACTACTCTATCAAAGCGCCTGGAATTCGGGCGAGTTGAAAAGCCTTGCAAATTCCACATCGCTCTTGGCAGCATCCCTGAGCGACGGTTTCAGAGCAATCGCATTGCGCAGGTAGCCGATAGCACCCTGGCTGTCGCCCTCCCTCATCGCGATGATGGCACGGAGGTACTCGGAATCGGCGCACTTGCAGTTGCCGAGCGCCTGTTTTGCGTTCGCATAGTTGCCGTTGAGCACTTCCACTACCGCGAGGTTGTAACCTTCCAAGTCACGGGTAGCAACCACATAGTCGCCTTCCTGAAGCGCTACGAGACCCTTGTTCATCTTGGCTTCCTTGCTGTTGAGCGCGGAGAGGTACTTCTTGGCCGATTCGAGGTCGCCCTGTGCGATGGATACGGCTGCAAGGTTGTTCGTCACCGTCGGATTGCCGTTGAGACGTGCAGCCCGGTCGATAGCCTGTTTCGCACCTGCCACATCGCCGTTCATCATCAAAGCGACTGCGAGGTTGTTGTAAGCGGCCACGTCGTTGTACTTCTCGGCAGCCATCCTGTAAGCGGCGATTTTCTTCGCCGGGTCGTTGATGAGCGTCGCACCGTAAAGTATCTCGTCGAGCCTGAGGCTGCCGTCCTTCGCTTCTACGGCGGTCACGATTTCATCATCGCTGAGGCCCACCACATCGGCGGAAGCAACGAGCTGCGTACGACGGAGTTCCGGAAGAATCTTGGTCTTGAGCTCATTGTATACGGCCGACAGGTTCTTGATTTCCTGTTCGCGGCGTGCGGAGGAATCGTACATCGAAAGTACCTGAAGAATGAGGTCCTTGTCAGCGATATCGGAAGCCTCCACCAGTTCGCGGAAACCTTCCCAGTCCTCACCGTAAGCGGCTGCGTCGTACTGTACGTTCACGCCCTTGAGGGATTCCTTGATGGCCTTTTCACCGCTCTTGCTTCGTTCTGCGGAAAGTTTCTGGTTGAAGTTTTCGGGGCCGTCGGGCGATGCGTAACCCTTCGCGTAAACGGTACCCATCGTCACATCCTCGGCAGCAGCGTTCTCGCGAACGAACGCTTCGAACAGTTTCACCTGCTCCAGAGAGAGCTGATTCTTGCGGACTACCGGGCTGTTAATCTGGTAGTGGATGTCGGCTTCGCCGGTCACCGTCCTTACCCTTTTGAAATTGTGGTCCATGAGAATCATGTAGGGCATGTCGGCCAGTGCCTGTACCGTACTGATACCCTGAGCCACCACTACGGAACCGAAGTCGCCGAAAGTCTTGTACTTGTCGCTACGGCACTGGTCTGCCGTGCGGCCTTCCACGCGAAGTACGAGCGTCGAAAGGTCCGCCTTCTCATCATACGGGAACACGACCTTCTGGGTGAACACACCGCCTTTCTTCCACGACACGGGCGTGTAGTTGTCGCGCACGTCCTCGCCCTGGAAATACTTCGGCGTGCCTACCACCTCGCCGCCTTCGTATTCGAGTACGGGCGTCACCTTGAGAATCATTTCCTCATAGAAATACTTCTCGGGGAAAGTATAAGTGATTTCGGCCTCAACGGTCTGCCCTTTCAACGTCAGCACCTCGGGAGTCGCAAAAGCGTCTATCTTGCCGACATTTTTCTGCATCTTGTTGTACGGATTACATCCGACGAGCAGAATCATCATTGTGGTAAGCGCCAGGCCCACCTGAGCTAATCTTCTCATAATTAACGTATTAAGAT
>DXFY01000051.1 GCA_019114205.1 Candidatus Tidjanibacter gallistercoris
GTAACGGGTGCCGCTCAGATGGACGGTGCCATCCTCGTGGTTGCCGCAACCGACGGCCCCATGCCCCAGACCCGCGAACACGTGCTGCTCGCCCGTCAGGTGAACGTCCCCAGAATCGTGGTGTTCATGAACAAGGTGGACATGGTCGATGACCCGGAAATGCTCGACCTGGTAGAGATGGAGCTCCGCGACCTGCTCAACTTCTACAACTACGATGGCGACAACGCCCCCATCATCAGGGGTTCGGCTCTCGGTGCGCTGAACGGCGAACCGAAGTGGGAAGAGACGGTCATGGAACTCATGGACGCCGTAGACTCCTACATCCCGCTGCCTCCACGTGAAGTGGACAAGCCCTTCCTGATGCCTGTCGAGGACGTATTCTCGATTACCGGCCGCGGTACCGTACTCACGGGCCGTATCGAAACCGGTGTCATCCACGTGGGCGACCCGGTGGAAATCATCGGTATCGGTCAGAAGCTCAGCTCCACCTGTACGGGTGTCGAAATGTTCCGCAAACTGCTCGACGAAGGCGAAGCGGGCGACAACGTAGGTCTGCTGATGCGCGGTATCGACAAGAAAGACGTAAAACGCGGTATGGTAGTCGCCAAACCGGGTTCGATTACGCCCCACACCAAGTTCGAGGCCGAGGTTTATATCCTGAAGAAAGACGAAGGCGGCCGGCACACGCCGTTCCACAACAAATACCGCCCGCAGTTCTACCTCCGTACGCTCGACGTGACCGGTGAGGTACATCTGCCCGAAGGTGTGGACATGGTGATGCCCGGCGACAACACGACCATCACGGTAGAACTCATCTACCCGGTTGCCCTCAACGTAGGTCTGCGTTTCGCTATCCGCGAAGGCGGCCGTACGGTAGGTGCCGGTCAGATTACCAAGATTATCGAGTAATACGCCGATATACGCGGAGGGCGCGGTCATGCGCCATGCCCTTTAACCGTACATGCGGCCGGAGCGGAAAGGAAGACTCCCCGAAGTTTCGGCCGTACACAGGAATGTAGTTCAAGGGTAGAATAGCGGTCTCCAAAACCGTTGATGGGGGTTCGAATCCCTCCATTCCTGCAAACAAGAAATAAGTTATGAAAAAACTTATACGTTACTTCAAAGAATCCTATTCGGAGCTGGTTCATAAGGTTTCATGGACGCCGGTAAAGGAACTGCAGAGTTTAGCAATCACCGTCATGGTAGCTTCCTTGATATTCGCTGTGGTCATACTGGCAATGGACCTCTCTTTCGAAAATATCATGAAAGTGGTTTACAGGTACCTGGCCAGGTAGTTCATTTCAATCAGGTTACAGATTATGAGTGAAAAAGAGGCCAGGCAGTGGTACGTGATACGCGCCGTCGGCGGAAAGGAAAAAAAGGTGAAGGAGTACATCGAGACGATGGTGCACAACTCCCACCTGGAAGAGTACATTTCGCAGGTGCTGATTCCCACGGAAAAGGTATATACCATCCGTAACGGGAAGAAAATCAGCAAGGAAAAGGTGTCGTATCCGGGCTACGTACTTGTCGAAGCAGCGATGGTGGGAGAAGTTCCGTATGTTCTTCGCAACACGCCCAATGTACTCGGCTTCCTCGGCGACTCCAAGGAGGACAGCAAACGCATGATTGCCACGCCGCTCCGTCCACAAGAAGTGGCGCGCATCCTCGGCAGGGTAGACGAATTGAGTCAGGGCGAAGAGGAAAACGAAATGCCTTTCTTCGTGGGCGAGACGGTCAAGGTTACGGACGGACCGTTCTCCAGTTTTTCGGGGGTCATCGAGGCCGTCGACAACGACCGCAAGAAGCTTACGGTTTCCGTGAAGATATTCGGACGCAAGACTCCTATGGAGTTGAGTTTCATGCAAGTTGAAAAAGAGTAATTAACCAAGGAAAACTATGGCAAAAGAGGTTGCTGCATTTATTAAACTGCAGATAAAAGGTGGTGCCGCAAATCCTTCACCCCCCGTGGGTCCCGCGCTCGGTTCGAAGGGAGTCAATATCATGGACTTCTGCAAGCAGTTCAATGCGCGCACCCAGGACAAGGCGGGAAAGGTTCTGCCGGTTATCATCACCGTGTACAGCGACAAGTCTTTCGACTTCGTCGTGAAACAGCCGCCCGTAGCCGTTCAGATTAAGGAAGCAGCCAAGATAAGCACCGCGTCCGCCGAACCGAACCGCAACAAGGTCGGTCAGATTACGTGGGAGCAGGTCGAGGCCATCGCCAAGGACAAGATGAGCGATATGAACTGCTTCACGGTCGAGGCTGCAATGCGCATGGTTGCCGGAACGGCCCGCAGCATGGGTGTCAGCGTTATCGGCGAATTTCCTAAAAAGTAATTGAATAGACGAAGATGAGTAAGCTGACCAAGAATCAGAAAGCAATGCTTGCGAAGGTCGAGCCGAACAAGGTGTACAAACTGAGTGAGGCCGCCGAACTTCTGAAGGAGATTACCTTTACGAAATTCGACGCGTCCGTCGATATGGACGTACGCTTGGGCGTAGACCCCCGCAAGGCGAACCAGATGGTCAGGGGTGTCGTTACCCTGCCGCACGGTACAGGAAAAACAGTTAGGGTGCTCGTGCTTTGTACTCCCGACAAGGAGACCGAAGCGAAAGAGGCCGGAGCCGACTACGTGGGGCTCGACGAATACATCGAGAAAATCAAAGGAGGTTGGACCGATGTGGACGTCATCATCACCACCCCGAACGTTATGGCCAAAGTAGGTGCGTTGGGCCGTATCCTCGGTCCGCGCGGGCTGATGCCGAACCCCAAGACCGGTACGGTCACCATGGAAGTAGGCAAAGCGGTCAAAGAGGTGAAGGCCGGCAAAATCGACTTCAAGGTCGACAAGTACGGCATCATCCACTCTTCGATAGGCAAGGCGTCGTTCACTGCCGAACAGATTGCCGACAACGCGAAGGAGTTCCTCGGCACCATCGTCAAGTTGAAACCTTCCGCCGCTAAGGGTTCCTACATCCTCAGCATCTATCTCTCATCGACAATGAGCTGCGGCTTACAGATAGATCCCAAATCTATTGACACGAAATAAAAATTCCGAAGACAATGAACAGGGAAGAAAAAAGACAGGTAATAGAGTCTCTGGCCGCCAAGCTCAACGAATACCCT
>DXFY01000052.1 GCA_019114205.1 Candidatus Tidjanibacter gallistercoris
TGCAGTTCGCTGCGTACGGTACTCCTTCCCTCCAACCTCACCGAAATCGGCAAAGGCGCATTCTACGGCTGCGAATCGCTCGAAAGCCTCGACATACCCGCAGGCGTCCGCTCGATTCCCGATGGCGGCATCGCAAGTTCGGGCGTCTTCGCCAACTGTAAATCGCTCCGCACGCTCACCCTGCACGAGGGACTGGAAACGATAGGCGAACATGCCTTCTACAACTGCTACGCACTGGAGGAGCTCACCCTGCCGGCAACGGTCACCGAGGTAGGTCAGTGGGCATTCTACGAAGCCCGTTCGCTTAAAAAGGCGCGGTTCGACGCCGTCAACATCGGCGGTTACTGCATGTGGATTAACCAAGGTTACAGCTCGCTCGAAGAAATCACCTTCGGCCCGCGCGTACAATCCATAGGCCGCAACGCGTTCCTGAACTCCAACAAACTAGCGACCATAACGTTCGAATCGACCGAATGCCCCACGATAGCCGCAGACGGAACGTTCGGCAGCGCCGGTGCGGACGTTCCGCAGGAAAACCGTAAAATCAACGTCCCCGAAGGCTCGGCCGCCTCGTATGCCGCAGGTCTGTCGTACCTCGTCGAAACGCTCGGCTTCACCATATCCGACGGCAGCGCCGAGACCCTCCCCGACGGCGTTTATTACAGCGAGACGGGCAACGACGGCGACTGGCACGAATCGTTCGATGACTTCTCCGGCAACTACATTTATGTGAAAACCGCGGGAGCGGCAAGGCTGACCGAGGCACAGCTCAACAGCATCGCCACGTTCATCACCTCATCGGCCCGGCTCACGGTGCTCGACATGCACGATGCGCTCTATGAAGGCACCGCCATCCCCGACATGTATCTGGGCGGCTACACCGGCAACCAATACATTTTCGAAATATCGTTCCCCGCCAATATCGAAAAGATAGGCAAGAACGTCTGCGCCTATTGTGCCAACCTCCGGGCGGTAATCCTCGGCGCGAACGTCACGGAAATAGACGAATACGCCTTCACTCCGGGTTACAGCGGCGACAAGCGCACCGCATTCGTCTGCCGGGCGACAACGCCCCCGACCCTCAACGATGACGGCTATCCGACCTGGTCGATACCCTTCGGCGGCGGTTCGTCCATTCCGATGTATGTTCCCGACGACGCCATAGAAGCCTACAGCACTGCGGCCCAATGGAGCACCTACCTCGTATCGACGTCCAATATCGTTCTGAAACCCCTCAGCGAACTCTCCGACTACTTTTGGAGGGAAGAGCTGTAATACGCACGCCTGCGCCGGAGTCTTTCACTCCGGCGCAGGATATTTATCCTCTGCCGGCAGCACCGGCAGCCGGGAACACGAAACGAACAATACGAATGCGCATGAAGAAATTTTTCTACCTGCTGTCCTGTGCAGCCCTGCTGCTCACCGGCTGCTACGACGACAGCGCCCTGTGGAGCAAAATGGACGACTTCGACCAACGCCTCCAGGATATCGAAAGCGTCGTCAACCGCCTCAACAGCGAAGTGAGCGCGCTGAAGACCATCATTACCTCGTCGGCCTCCTCCAAAGCCATCATAGACGTGACCGAAACGACGGTCGGTTATGCAATTACATTCTCCGACGGAACGTCCATAACCATCAGGCACGGCAGCGACGGTGCGGATGGCGACGACGGCGCTGCCGGAACCGCCGCACCCATAATAGGCGTCAGCAAAGAGAGCGACGGCATTTACTACTGGACCGTCACCTATGCCGACGGCACCACCGAATGGCTCTATTACGACGAAACCAAAACGCAGAAAATTCCCGTAACCGGCCCGAAAGGCGAAACGGGCGACCAGGGCGACGACGGCATTACCCCCGTCATGGGCGTAGATGCCGAAGGGTTCTGGACCGTCGATTACGGCGAAGGCCCCAAACGCATCATCGATGCCAACGGCAACGCCGTACCGGCAGGAGGTACCGCGGGCGACTCGCTGTTCGAGGACATAGACACATCCGACGACGACTTCGTCGTATTCAGCCTGTCCAACGGCGAGGTAATCGTAGTTCCCCGAACCCGCGCGGTATTCGCCCTCGCCGACAAATCCAAGATAACGCTCCCCGCCGGAGAAACCGCCGAGCTGGAATTGGAAATCAAGAACATCCAATACGCCGAGGTAATCAAGACACCCGAAGGCTGGAGCGCCTCGATAGACATCGAAAACGGCACGGCCACCGTGACCGCCCCCGCAACGGACGGTGCGCAGTCGGGGCTGGTGTCGTTCCTCGGCATGGACGACAACATGAACGTATTGCTGCTCGGCGTATTGGTGGAGGTCGAAAAAGACTGGGGGTATGCCGACCCGGAAGGCACCTTCATCGTAGTGGAGGGAAACATGACCAGCGAAAACGGCACGCTGATTTGGTTCGACAGCGACATGAACATGTATGAATCCGTCTTCGAAGACGCCAACGGCGGATTGGAAATAGGCAACGTCGTACAGGACATGTACATAGCCAACGACCGCATCTACCTGATAACCCAGAACGGCGACAGCCGCGGCGGTGCGGGCCGCTTCGTGGTATGCGACGCCAAGACCATGAAAATGGAATACGCCCTGCCGCTGGCCTTCTTTCCGGAGAATAATTCGGCCGGCACCCACTGCTGGCCCCAGCACATCGCCGTAGTGAGCGACAGCAAGGCCTACATCCAATGGGCCGAATCGGGTATGGAAGCTACTTCCGGCATCCGGGTAATGGACCTCGCCTCGCGCACCATATCGCCGACCGACATCGAAGGCACGTTCGGCGCATTCACCACCGAAGGCGCCACCAAGGGCCGCATGGTGTATTCGCGCGGCAAACTATTCGCCGGCACGGGACACTCGGTAGCAATCATCGACACCGATACCGACGAAGTGGAGAAAAAAATAGAGTTCGGCGCTCAGGTAAAAGGCATCGTCAAAGCTGCCGACAACAACATATACGTCCTTCTCGCACGGGAGTACTCCGGTACGAGTCCCAATGCGCCCGGTACCTTCACGACCAACACCCGCATCGTGGGCCTCGACCACGCGGGCAACATCGTACACGACCATTACCTGCCCGACGAAGTAGATTTTCCGGTTGCCACCTGGTCGCCGAAAATACAGGTCTGCGCCAGCTTCAACGAACCGTACCTCTATTTCACGGACAAGAACGAGTTCTATTTCTCCTCAATCGCAAGATACAACTACGAAACCAACGAAACGACTACGGAATTCGTACGCACGGACGACATTTACGGTTACCTCGGCATCCATCCCGTGACCGAAGAACTGTGGGTCACCTCGTCAAGTACGGCCAACTGGACCAAAACCGAAATCCGCATATTCGATACGGCTTCGGGCGAACAGCTCCGCACGTATACCGGCGGGCGGGGCTTTGCTGCAGGTGTCGATTTCGCCTACCGCTTCACCGACGAATTCGTGAACAGATAACACCGCACCCATGAAGGCACGATGCCGCATATACGCAACGGTTGCGCTGCTCGCACTGGCTTGTCCGTCCGCGAGCAGCGCAAACCGCCGTTTTGCCGCACAGCCCGACGACCTGCTGCCCGATTCGGTCATCACCATAGAAAGTATCTACGTCACCGCCCCGCGCACCAAAGTATCGGTCATACCGCCCCAGACATTGCAGGGCGCGGAGTTGCAGCAACTGAGCGTACACTCGGTAGCCGATGCGCTGCGGTACTTCTCCGGCGTACAAATCAAGGATTACGGCGGGATAGGCGGTCTGAAAACCGTCAATATCCGCAGTCTGGGCAGCCAGCATGTGGGCGTGTTCTACGATGGCATACAAATCGGCAATGCGCAGAACGGCGTGGTAGACCTCGGACGCTTTTCGCTCGACAACATGGAGATGGTGGCGCTCTACAACGGACAGAAAAGCGACGTTATCCAGACAGCCAAGGATTTCGCCTCAGCCAATGCCATATACCTGCGCACGCGCGAACCTTCGTTCGACGATGGCAAGCGCGCCAACCTGCGCGCCCAACTTCGGGCCGGTTCGTTCGCGACCGTCAATCCCTCGCTCCTGTGGGAACACCGTCTGAGCGACAGCATCAGCAGTTCGGTAAGTACGGAATTCATGTACACCAACGGAAAATACAAGTTCAGCTATGCCAAGGAGAACGGTTACGACACCACGGAAGTCCGGCAGAACGGCGACGTCCGGCTCTTCCGCGCGGAAGCGGGGGTATTCGGCAGGATAAAGGACGGCCAATGGCAGGCCAAACTCTACTACTACAACTCCGAACGCGGTTATCCGGGCGCTTCGGTACGCGAAGAACCCGGCAAGTTCAGGCACCAAGACCGCCAGTGGGACGACAACTTCTTCGCACAAGCGACGTTCCGGAAACAGGTGGCGCCTGCGTACCGATTCATGCTCAAGGGAAAGTACGCCTACGACTACCTGCACTACCTGTCCGACCCGCGGCTCGACGTGACGACCATGTACGTCAACAACCGCTACCGCCAGCAGGAGCTGTACTGTTCGTCCGCCAACCAGTTCACCATCACCGACTGGTGGAGCGCAAACCTTGCAGGCGACCTGCAATGGAACCGGCTCGATGCCGACCTGCGCGACTTCGCCTATCCGCGCAGGCTCACGGTACTCGGTGCCCTGGCCACCTCGGTGCAGCTCCCGTGGCTGGATTTGCAGGCCGACGTACTGTACACCTACGTACACGACAAAACCTCCGGCGCATCGGAAACGGCAAAGGACAAACACGAATGGACACCCGCCGTGGTTGCTTCGTTCAAACCGCTGAAACACCGGACACTGTTCATCAACGCATTCTACAAACGCATTTTCCGGATGCCTACGCTCAACGACAATTACTACACGTTCATAGGCAACATCAACCTGAAACCGGAATATACGACCCAATACGACATAGGCATATCGTACGACAAGGAGTTCGAGGGCGGATTCGTGCGCGGCCTGGGGCTCAAACTCGACGCCTATTACAACCAGGTAGAGGACAAAATCGTGGCCATGCCGGCCGACAACCAATTCCGCTGGACCATGATAAACCTCGGCTACGTGGAGATACGGGGACTCGACTTCTCCGGCAGTCTGTCCATGCAGGCCGCCCAATGCCGGATAACGGCTCGCCTCTCCTATACCTACCAGAAAGCGCAGGACTTCACCGACCCGTCAAGCGAATTTTACGGCGGCCAAATCCCCTACATACCGTGGCACAGCGGCTCGCTCATCCTGGGGGCCGCCTTCAAGGGCTGGGAGCTGAACTACAGCTTCATATACACCGGCGAACGATACGAATCGGTAGCCAACATACCGGAGAACTACGCACAGCCGTGGTACACCCACGACCTGTCGCTCTCCAAAGAGCTCGACCTCCGGGGCCACAGCCTGCGGCTCACCGCCGAAGTAAACAATCTGTTCAACCAACAATACGAAGTGGTGCAGTGCTATCCGATGCCCGGCATCAACTTCAGATTCATCGTAACTTTCGAATTATGAAAAAGACCGTTTTACCGTTGGCAATCATGTTTTTCTTCCTTTCGGGCTTTCTGATGAACGGCTGCCGGAAAGGGGAACAGGTACTGCCCTCCACCGGAATCGACGTGGGGCCCGGCACCGAAGTGCAGGAGGGCGACATCGTCGGTTTCTTCCTTCTGAACGAGGGCAACATGGGCAGCAACAAGTCCACGCTCGATTACTACGACTACGAAACCGGCATCTACCACCGCAACATATACGCCGAGAGAAATCCCGGCGTGGTAAAGGAGCTGGGCGACGTCGGCAACGACATCCAAATCTACGGCGACAAGCTGTACGCCGTCATCAACTGTTCGCACTTCGTCGAGGTCATGGATTTGGCCACGCTGAAACACATAACGCAAATCTCCATTCCCAACTGCCGCTACATAACCTTCAAGGACGACTATGCTTACGTCAGTTCCTATGCCGGGCCCGTAAAACTCGACCCCAATGCCCGGTTAGGCTATGTGGCACGGGTAGACCTCAACACCCTGACCGTAAAGGATACCTGCGTGGTAGGCTACCAGCCGGACGAACTCGTCATTTCAGGCAACAAACTCTACGTCGCCAACTCCGGCGGCTACCGATTTCCGAACTACGACCAGACCGTTTCGGTCATAGACCTCACGACGTTCAAGGAGATAAAGAAAATCGACGTCGCCATCAACCTGCACCGCCTGGAACTTGACAATAACGGCAACCTCTGGGTATCCTCCCGCGGCGACTATTACGACGTCCCGTCCAAAACCTTCGTCATAGACACGCGGACGGACCAGGTGACCGATACCCTGCACTTAGTTCCCAACAGCAACATGACGCTTTACAGGGACTCGCTCTACATATACAGCACCGAATGGAGCTGGTACACCGAAAGCAACACCGTAACTTATGCGATAGTGGATACCGACACCAAAAAGGTCGTCACGCGCAACCTGATTACCGACGGTACCGACGCCGACATCGTAGTCCCCTACGGAATCGCCGTGAACCCCGACACGGGAGAGTTTTTCGTCACGGATGCCAAAGACTACGTTACCCCCGGCAAACTCCACTGCTACGGTCCCGACGGCGTGCGCAAATGGTCGGTAACCACCGGCGACATCCCCGCCCACATCGCCTTCACGCGCACGAAACTGAAACCGCTGGAAGAGCTGGAGGAATAACGGCCTTCCGAAACACGAATCATCAAAAAACAGACGAACCATATGAAAAACAATTCCATGCTGTACCGCATTACCGCAATCGCGTCCGCCGCCCTGCTCTTGACGGCATGTACGGCGACGGAACCGGAAGAGACTTCCGTCCCCGAACCGGTCATCACATTCCCCGATGCGCCGGAAGACGTTTACGAAGTCAAGATAGGCGAAACGATATGGTTGGAACCCGTCGTGGAAAACGGCGCCGACTGTACGTATCGCTGGCTTATGGAGGACGTTACCGTAGGAACGGAAATCATCTACCTGTTCGAAGCCACACAGGTCGGCCGCTTCTTCCTCACCTTCGAGGTTTCCAACGAGCGCTGTACCGTAGATAAGGAGATACGCGTCGATGTCCTCGAAACCCTGCCCCCGTCCATCTCGCTGGCCGTGCCGGACGATGGGTTCATCATCGCTGTCGGAACGGAAAAACGTTTCGAACCCGTGGTCAGAAACGACACGAACGCCTCGTTCTCGTGGAGCATCAACGGTGAAATAAAGGCCGACACCAAAGATTATACGTTCGCAGCTGCCGAACCGGGGGATTTCGCAGCCGTATTCACCGCCGAAAACGAGGACGGCTCCGACACAATCGAGTTCGGCATCAGCGTCCGCGAGGCCGACGAGATGCCGTTCGTATGGGAATGGGAACGCGACACCTACCACATGACGCTCGGCCGCACCCTGCTCCTCGCCCCACTGTCTGCCACCAACTCCTTCGATGCCGTTTATACCTGGCGGCTGGAGGAGGAAGTATTGCAGCAATCCGATTCGCCCCGTTATCTTTTCCGGCCCGAACACACCGGGCAGTACCAACTGTCGGTCACCATGGAGAACGAATACATGACGCAGGCAAAGCAGCTGACCGTGGAAGTATTCGACAGCGAGGATGCCTTCCTGCGGGAAATAACCGCCGACAGCAGTCCGGATGTGAACAAAGTATGGGAATTTCTGCCGGCACCCGGCCAGTTCGTGAACGAATACTACACGGCCGACAACATGGAAGAAGCATGCGCCTATGCGGAAAGCCGCTTCGCCATGCAGGCATACGTCTCGCTGGGAGCTTTCGGCGGCTATATAATCGCCGGATTCGACCACAGCGTCATCAACGACGGAGGGTACAACCTGCAAATACTCGGTAATTCGTTCGACGGTTCGTCCGAACCCGGCATCGTATGGGTCATGCAGGACGAGAACGGAGACCGCGAACCGAACGACACGTGGTATGAACTCAAAGGCAGCGAATACGGCAAGCCGGAAACCATAAGCGATTATGCGGTCACCTACTACAGGCCCTCCGGCCCCGGCAAGGACGTACCCTGGACCGACAACCAGGGTAACGAAGGCTCGGTCAAATACCTCGGCGCTTTCCACCAACAGGACTATTATTATCCCAATTGGGTGCACACGGAGTCCTATACGCTGCGCGGCACGCGGCTGCAAGACAGAACCACCGACCAGTCCGGCAACGGCACCTACTGGTATAACGGCAGTTTCGACTGGGGCTACGCGGACAATTTCAGTCCCATAGACCGCCTCACCGACGACGACAATTACAATGCCGGCGTCAACGCCAATCATCTGCGCATCAGCGATGCGGTGGACAGCGAAGGCAACCCCGTAAATCTTAAATATATAGATTTCATAAAGATACATACCGGAGTACAGGCCGAAGCCGGATGGCTCGGCGAAAACTCCACCGAAGTATTCGGTATCCGCGATTACAACATGATAAAATAACGGTCCGTTACGACGTACCGCGGCGACGGGAACACACGGGTCGGCCGCAGCGCATCGTACATCATTCCGACCGCAGCGACGGGAAGGGGTATCCATTCGTGTTATTTGCCATAACCGCTCCCCTTCCCGGCGGGCGGCGGAGTGTTGCTTCCCATCGCCTCAAAAGCTGTACGGCCGTATCCGCGGTACTGCCGTCTCCGAACGGTCCGCTCCTGTCGCATCGGCTTCCTTCCGTTCGTCCGGAGAGCGCATCCGCCGAGCAGCGCCCCCGCCGCAGGGACGTATCCGGTATGCCTGCCGAGCGTGCAACGCCCCGCAAAAATATGGCACACCTTTTGCATCACTAAGGACAGAATCGAAATTTAAAAAAATACTGTTATGGAAGCCAATGTTTTATCCTTACTAAATAAAGTATATGAGTGCCAGACCGTGTGTAAATATTGTTTCAACGCCTGCCTCGAGGAAGAAAAAATCGACATGATGAGGCGCTGCATCAAGCTCACGGTCGAATGCGCCGAAGTGTGCGAACACACGGCATCGTCCCTGGCCTACACGAGCGACTTCACTTTCAATGTCCTCAGCATTTGCGTCAAAGCATGCGAAGCATGTGCCGCAGAATGCCGAAAACACGACCGCCTGCACTGCATGGAATGTGCGAAAGCATGCAGTCAATGCGCAGCAGCATGCCACGGTTATATGGAGGAATACAGAAAAACAGCCTGAATATATGATACCGGGCACCGTCGGACGCGTATCGTAATCGCTTTGCATAAAAAACGTTACTAAAATTATTTAAAAAATTATTAAAATAATTTGGAAAATACGCGGTACCGTCTTATCTTTGCGGTGAAGTTTTAAGGTTCATTTTAGGTTAGTAGTTTTAGGTTAGTGAAGGAAAAACGGTCCGTGGGCTTATGCCCCGACCGGGTTTCCTTTTTTTTATCCTCCGCTCCGCCTCCGAAACAGACATGCGGGCAGAGGCATCCGTCTCCATAAACTTTCTCCGCCGGAGCTCCGGAACGGCTGCCCGACACAATGATAAAACGGCAACCGATTACCTCTCCGCCTGCATGCCCCCGCATATACCGACACCGAAAGTCGAAAAACCGGCCGACCGGCTCGAAGCACCGCGGCAGGAACCGCCGCCCGCTTCCGCACATCCCTTTCAAGACCTTTCCTCCCGCATGAAGCTCTTCTTCCCTCCTCTCTGCCGATGCCCCTCACTTTCTCGGCTGCACAGGAGGCAAACCAAATACATGCCGCACAAACCGGGAAGGGTGTGCGGCTCCGACTTTTGTCCGGCAAACGGGCGGCGGGCTATCATCCCACACACCTTCACCGGCGCCACCGACCATCGAAGACCTGACCGGCAACCGCACTCCACCCCGCCACATGCGTACAACCTCATCCCGTTCATAGGGTAACCCGCATAGCTCCCCGGACGGATACCCCGCATATTCGGCGGGACGGCCCGAACATGCCCCGTTTCTCGTATTCCCGTTTCGCGACTTCCGGCCACCGCCGGTTCCGCTCCCGGACGAACGACAGCAGAGGACTCGAACGCAGACATCCGGGCCGTTTCCCATGTCGGCGACATATCCGGACAGTCTTTATACGGTACCTCCGATAACGTGCGGCAGTCTCTACGAACCGAATAAATGCACGGGACGCAGTATCGAAACAGCTAAAAACACATTTCCGGACAAAATATTTCTCCAAAAATTCGTGCGATTCCGATTTTTCCTTATATTTGCACACCGTTCGGGGAAACGAAAACCGAACGTTACCTGCCAGCCACGCCCAGGTGGTGGAATTGGTAGACACGCTAGTTTCAGGTACTAGTGCTAGTGATAGTGTGCAGGTTCGAGTCCTGTCCTGGGCACCGGAATAAACCCACTGAATATCAGTGGGTTTATTGTTTGTTCGAACCACGGAAAACATTTCCGCACAAAACACAGCCAGGCAGCGCACCGACGAACAGCCGGCAGTCAGGCAGTACGCCACCATCAGCATCCTTGCCCGACATCCGCAAACAGAGAAAGTTCGGTTTGCAAGCACGAAAACCTCGCCGCCCGTACTTTTCATCGTACCTTACGATACACACTACCGGAAACGGACAATGTCCGTTCCTGACAAACGGAAGCAGTCACACCGAAATCGCAAAAAACAGAGCAGGCAGACCGATGAAACGGACAGGCCCGGAAAAGTATTTTCCGGGCCTGTCCTATGTGTCCACCCTCCCTTTTCAAAAACAGGGCCTGCCGCATCGAAAAACATTCATGCTTGTGCAGACCTTATCGCCGTTCGACAAACTATCGAACACCGCGAAAACGAACAGCAACACGAAAAGAATACCGGTTTTTGCGGAAGAAACACCCGCACCCGCACCCGCCTGCACCCGAAAGAACCGGCGGAATCCGCACGAAGAACGCCGCCGTTACCGCCGTTACCGGTAGTACGTACCCGTATAAACGGTCGTGTTGCCCGCACCGTCGGTTACGGTCAGTTCTACCGTATGCGTTTTGCCCGTACCGCTCAGGCCGTCGTCGAAATAGTGGTAGAGCATTCCCTGTACCGTATCGTGTTCGAGCATCACCCACTGTCCGTCCACTTCGGCGGAATAGGAAGCCACGCCGGAGAAATCGTCGCTTATCCGGAATCCGATGCGGCGTTCGCCCGACAGGTCGTCCCCCGATGTGAAGGCGGGTCTCACGGTCGGCTTCACCGTATCAGCCGCAGCGCACCACACGCCGAATACGGAAGCCTTGCCCGTCACCGTACCGTCGGCATACCGGGCCGGCGCGGCAGCCAACACGCCCCTGTCCGTCACCCTGGCAATGACCACCCGGTCGCGTAGCTCCTCCGGTACATCGGCCCGGAAAGAGAGCGTAACGGGAGCCTGCAACGGCACGGACGCATCGTGGACGTCATAGAAATCCGACAGAATGCGCGTTCCCCTGCCCGTCTTCACGGAGGGCCGGACGCTCCGGCGCCCCTGTTCGTAAAACAGCGATTCGTAAAGGGCACCGGCCGGTATCGTCACCTTCAGCCCGTCGGTAGTCCTCGAATAGTGGCGCCGGAAGTCCACGGCGTCCGCATCGGTAGGAATATTGACGGTCGCACCGACCGCCGCGGAGTCATAGGTCACCGGAAACTCCAATACGGACGTGTTGCCGCTGTCGTCTTCCACTTCTATCCGTATCCGCTCGATTCCCTCGGCCGGATGTATCAACCCGCGGTCCACCACGTTGCGGTAAAAGGGCATCGCACCGTCGTTGAGTACCGCCAGACGGAACACGTCGTTGGAGGTCTTCCCGTTCAGCACGTAATCGGAGATGACTTTGGCGAAGTGGTTCTGCCCGAACGTAAAACCGTCCATCAGGTATTCGAACCGCAGCCGGTCGTCCGCATAAAGCGAGATGCGGTACGTCGCCATGGAGCCGCCCACTCCGTCTTTCCGGTCCATGGTCTCGATGCAGAAATAGCCGCGGCCGGGAAGCACCAGAGGTTCCTCCAGTCCGTACCGTCCGTCTTTCCCGCGCACCGCGGCCGCCTCAGTCACCCGCGTATGGACGGGAACGCCCATGAGCGTATCCACCAAATAATAATGTACCTTATATATCTGCGGCGGCATGTCGTCCCGAACATCGTAGTACCCTCTGGCAATGGGATTCACCGTCCGCTGCGTACCGGCTTCGCGTATCTCGAAATGGAGGTGCGGCCCGAACGAATTGCCCGTATTGCCCGAAAGCCCGATGACCTGGCCCTTCCGCACGGGGAAGGTCCCCGCAGCCGGAAACAAGTCCACATCGTTGCGTTTGCGCCGGTACCGTTCACCGCGCACGTACTCCTCCACTTCGGGAGTGAACTTGCTGAGATGGCCGTACACCGAGATGCTGCCGTCCGGATGCATCACGTAGACGACATTCCCGTATCCGTAAGGCTTCACCCCGATACGGTATATCTCCCCGTCTTCGACGGCAAGTACCTTCTTGCCCTCGACGCCTCCGGTACGGAAATCGACTCCCGAATGGAAACGGGTGGAACGGAGCTTTCCGAAATTGGAAGAGCTCTGCAACACCGGCAACTCCAACGGCCGCCCGTAATCCTGCGCATACGCCGCTACCGGCAGCATCGTACCGGCGAGCCAAATTCCGAACGCCAGCCGTACCGCACGGCGTCCGCCCTCAATCCTTCCCTTCATATTTCCTTTTCGAAAAGCCCGCCGCCAAAACGGGCCTTTCCTTCCAATGTATTAAGTTTTCGCTTACCGCACACTGCCGCCCGGCACCGGAAGGCCGCATTCGCCGTACCGCTTCCGCAAAGACCGCCGAAACCGGAATGCCGCCTTCCAGCCGTTTCGCCCGCGCCGCAGCCGCCCCATCCGCATACCGCAGCGGTTACCGCCGTCTATTCGTCGTCGTCCCCGTCCGACGGCAACCCTGCGACGAGCCGCGAGGCCGCCTCCAGCACCGCGTCGTAATCGTATCCGCGGGAAAGTCCGAACCGGACGAGCTTTCCCTTCACTTCATATTTCGTGCCGCCCGACAGGCTACGCAACTTGCGGGCGAGCAACTCCTCCAAGCGACCCTTCATCTCCTCGGCGGCGTACTCCCGTGCGATGGCCCGTTCGGCCGCCTCGGCGGATATCCCTTTGGCGCGCAATCCCGCCCGAACCTTGTGCACGCCCCACCCCGCGAGCGCAGCCTTCTCCCGCACGTAAGCGGCGGCAAAACGCGCATCGTCGATGAACCCCGCGCTGACGAGGCGTTCGAGCACCGCGGCCCGTTCGGGCTCCGGCACCCCCCACCGGTGCATGAGCCGCAGCGCATCGCCGCTCGACCGTTCCGCCCGCGCCGCATAGCGCATCAGCGCCGACAGCGCTTCGCCGGCCGTCTTGGTCTTCCGCTCCCGCGGAGCGTATGGTTCCGTCCGTTGTTTCATCTTCAGCACTTCACGCACCGCACCATGCGCAGTTTTCCGTTCATGTCCCGGCGGCATTCCACCGCCACGTATCCCTCCCCGACGAGCAACGCGCACACGTCGGAGGCACGATGTTCGTGCACCTCGAAAAAGAGCCTGCCGCCCGGTACCAGCAGCCGCCGTGCCTTCCGTCCTATGGCCCGGTAGAAGAGCAGCGGGTCGGAGTCCTCCACGAAAAGCGCCCCGGCAGGTTCGTGCACCCGCACATTGTCGCGCATGAGCGCATATTCCGACCGAGGGATGTAGGGCGGATTGGAGACGATGACATCATAGTCCTTGTGCGGTAGCGCTCCGGCGAACGCATCGTCCGAGGCCAGCGCATCGGCCGGCACGAAACGAACCGCTGCATCGTGCTCCGCCGCATTCCGGCCGGCCGTCTCCAACGCCTCGCGCGACACATCGACCGCGTCGACCGACGCCCCGGCGAGCCGGCAGGCCAGCACGACGGCTATGGCACCGCTGCCCGTCCCGACATCCAGCAGGCGGAGCCCCGGCATCCCGGCACACTCGCCGATTATCCAATGCACGAGTTCCTCCGTCTCCGGGCGCGGTATGAGCACCCCCGGCCCCACGCGGAACGGCATTCCGTAAAACTCCGTCCGACCGGTCACATACTGCAACGGCACGTGCGCGGCCAACTGCCGGCACACCTCCGCCAACTGCTGCGCATCGCATGCGACGACTTCCGCATCGGGGTCTGCCACCGCCTGCGCACGCGTAAAGCCGCAAAAACATGCGGCCACCTCGAAAGCGACGGCACGTGCCTCGTCCTGCGTATAGGCATCCGGCACGGCACGGCGCACCAGCTCCAACACTTCCCTGCGTTTCATTCCACGCCAAAATTACGCAATCGCTTCCGGAAATCCAATCCGGATTCGCCGACACGAATTCCGCCGGCAGCACTTCCCCGCACGCGACGCCACCGAGACGGAAACCGGCATTCACCCGCAGGCCGCGGAGTCTGCAAATACGTACATTCACGAAAATCGTCCGGATATTCTACGTCGCACGTTCAAGGATAAGAGGTACTCCAGTCCGTTTCTCCCGAACAGAAACCGTGCGGCAGAGAAAAGGCAGTACGGATTGCGGACGTTCGGGTTGGGGGCACCGACATCCGGGGGAGGCAAACCCGTACTGCCATCATTAATGGCCCGAATTTATACACAAACTTATTAAAAAACAAAGACATATAAAATAGCAGAAGTT
>DXFY01000053.1 GCA_019114205.1 Candidatus Tidjanibacter gallistercoris
TAAAATACTGATTATGAAAGAATCACTAAAACAACCATCAGCGTCAATAATGATTGCGGTTCATTAAAGAAACGCGCGGCAGCTTTAGTTATTGTGTGCACTGCAAAAATAAGGAAAAAATATTAGATACAAATATAATACTCAGAGAATATTTGCTAAAATTAAATTTATGATAACAAAAAGAAGTTTTTGTATACTATAAAAAGTTCGTTGCTATGGACATGAAAGATTTCGACCCGGACGGAGTGGGTATCGACAACGGCAATTATTTCGGTTTTCCTTTCAACGAGGACGATGCGCGTCTCGTGCTGCTTTCCGTTCCGTGGGACGTGACGGCCTCTTACGGAGGAGGTGCTGCTTTCGGACCCGACGCCATCATAGAGGCCTCCACGCAGCTCGACTTTTACGACCCGGTGTCGCCCGGTGCCTGGAAGAAGGGAGTGGCCACCGTGCCCATCGATTATTCCGTGCAGGACCGGAGCGCGCGCCTGCGGCCCGATGCGAAGAAAATCATGGAGAGCCTTCAGGAGGGCGGCATCATTTTCGAAGACTACCTGATGCCGCGCAGGCTGGAACGCATCAATGCCGCTTCCGCGGAACTGAACCGGGAGGTGTACGATGCGGCGGCCGCACGCCTCGATGCGGGGCGCATCGTGGGGCTTGTGGGCGGCGACCACAGCACACCGCTGGGGCTCATCAAGGCGGTTTCCGAACGGGAACGCGGCGTGGGCATCCTGCATCTGGACGCGCACTGCGACCTGCGCAGGGCGTACGAAGGATTCGACTACTCGCATGCTTCCATCATGTACAACGTTCTGCAGGAAGCGCCGGAGATATGTAAAATCGTACAGGTGGGGCAGCGCGATTATTCGGAAGAGGAGTATCGGCTCGCCTCCTCCTCGCCCCGCATCGAGCTGTTCGACGATTTTTCCCTGTGCGGACGCCGGTTCGCGGGCGAACCGTGGAACGCCGTTTGCGACACCATCGTGGCCGCACTGCCGGAAAAGGTGTATGTGAGTTTCGACATCGACGTGCTCTCGATGGAATACTGCCCTTCCACCGGTACGCCGGTGCCGGGCGGACTTACCTTCAACGAGGCCGTCTGGCTCGTGGACCGCATCGCGGGCAGCGGCCGGCGCATCGTGGGATTCGACCTGTGCGAGGTGGCGCCTTCGCGCGAGGGTACCGCGGATGCCAACGTCGGGGCACGGGTGCTGTTCAAGCTCTGCGGAATCGCCCTGAAGACGAATTGACGGTTTCGATAACGGATAAAATACATTGCGATGGGCTTTTCATTCGGTTACGGTTTCAAACGACGCTCGTATATCTTCTACCGGAAGGGGCGTAACTTTTTCAGCACCCAGTGGGCGGGCGGAGCCGTGCTGCTGTTTTTCGTCGTCATCGCCATGCTGCTTGCAAACCTTCCCCTTACGGCGGGATTCTATCATGCGCTTCTCGATGCGCCGGTCGGCATCACGGTCGGCAGTTTCGAGTTCGGGTTCGACCTGGAACGGTTCGTGAACGACGGCCTGATGATGGTGTTTTTCTTCACCGTGGGGCTCGAAATCAAAAGAGAAGTCGTTTCGGGACATCTTTCCTCGTTCCGGAAGGCCATCCTGCCGGTGGCGGGCGCACTCGGCGGCATGGTCGTTCCGGCGGCCGTCTATGCGCTGTTCAACCACGGTACGGAATATGCGGCCGGATGGGGAATACCGATGGCGACCGATATCGCATTCGCCATTGCCATCCTCTCTACCGTTGGAAACCGCGTGCCGGTTTCATTGAAAGTGTTCCTGACCGCCCTCGCCGTGGTGGACGACCTGGGGGCCATCGTCGTGATTGCCGTTTTCTACGGAGCATCCGTACAGTTCGACCTGTTGCTGGCCGCTGCCGTGTTCCTTTTCCTTGCATGGATACTGAACAGACTGAAGATAAATTCGTTTCTTCCTTACGTGCTCATCAGCGTGGCGCTCTGGTTCCTGTTTTACCATTCGGGCGTGCACGCCACCATCGCAGGCGTACTGTTGGCCATGTTCATCCCTTCGCAGCCCAAGTACAACAAGAAATATTTCCTGAACAAGGTACGGTTTTTCATGGACGATTTCGTCAGCAAGGACCGGGGAGAGGATGTGCCCGTCACCGAGAACGAGGCACAGATGCGCGACCTGCACAGGATAGAGCTTATCGCCGCCGATTCGGCCAGTCTGTCGCAACGGTTCGACCACCTGCTGTCGCCCTGGGTAAACTACCTGATTCTGCCGCTGTTCGCACTTATCAACGCGGGGGTACCGCTGACCTCCGCGGCCGACCTCGACGTATTCGGCACCACGCAGGGAATGGGGATAGTGCTCGGTCTGTGGCTCGGAAAGCCGCTGGGCATTACGCTGATGAGTCTGCTCTTCGTCAAGACCGGGCTCGCGACGATGCCCGCAGGGACGACATGGAAGATGTTCGCGGCCGTCGCCTGTCTGGGGGGTATCGGCTTCACCATGTCCATTTTCATAGATACGCTCGCATTCGCATCCCAGCCGCACTTCGTTTCTACCGGAAAGATAGCGGTGCTCGCCGCATCCGTGGCGGCATCGGTTACCGGTCTGGTCGCGGTACGGGCCGCGCATCGGGCCGGGGGAGATGCGGATGCCGAAGCGGGGGATGCACTCCCGGAACGATAAATTTTGAAACCGTACCGCTTTTTTTACGCAAAAATCATTAAGTTTGCATTTTGCAGGTGTAATCCGAACTTACGGTAACTTCAGAACTTAACTATAAAAAACAGACACAAAGATGAAAAGATTACTAATCGTTCTTTCGGTCTTCGCACTGGGCCTTACGGCCTGCGACTCGAAGACCGCAGCAACGGGCAAAGACGGTGCCCAGGCATCCGCGGACGGCGAAAGTCCGAGGAAAACGGGCATGAAACTGAAAAACGCATCCGATTCGATTTCCTATGCGATAGGAGCCGATTACGGACGTTATCTCAAGAATGCCAAGGAAACCATGGGCGGCGACCTGAACGACAAGGTCGTGCTGAAGGCCATTCGCGAAGCCATGGAGGACAGGAGTACGCTGACCCAGCAGGAAGGTTTCGCATTCATGCAGGAATATTTCACCGTGATTGTACCCGAACGGAACCGCAAGGCGGGCGAGGAATATTTAGCGAAAGTGGCCGAACAGCCCAATGTACAGAAAACCGAAAGCGGTCTGCTGTATGAAATCCTCGTTCCCGGCAGCGACAAGAAGGCTACCAGCCTCAAGGACGAGGTGCGCGTGAAATACCGCGGCTACCTCAAGGACGGCCGCGACTTCGACAACAACTACGAGAAACCCGATACGGCCCGTTTCGCACTCAACCGTGTAGTAAAGGGCTGGGGCGAGGGATTGCAGCTCGTGGGCGAGGGCGGTAAAATCAAGCTCTACATTCCTTCCGAACTGGGTTACGGCATGATGGGCCGTCGCGGAACCATCATCGGCCCGAACGAGCCCCTCGTATTCGAAGTCGATGTAATCGAAGTGATTCCCGCCGAACCGGCCGAACCGGAGACGGATGCAACCGCTTCTGCGAAAAAGTAACCGAATGTTTTTCGGAAGATTGACATATGCAGTCTGTGCGGCGGCCGTCGGTGCTGCCGCACTTTCTCTTTCCGCCTGCCGGTCGTGTACGCCTCAGGAGCGGGGAGCGGATACTGCGAAGGCGCAGGCCGCGGCTGCGGAAGCGGACAGTAACGGAAACAAGGACGAGGAGACGATTATGACATACGCTGTTATCAGTACGGAGAAGGGCGACATGAAAGCCGAACTCTACACAAGGGAGACGCCAGGAACGGCTCAGAATTTCATCAAGCTGGCCGAGAGCGGATTTTACGACGGGCTCACGTTCCACCGCGTGATACCGGGATTCGTCATACAGGGCGGATGTCCGGTGGGCGACGGCACGGGAGGGCCCGGTTATACCATCAAGTGCGAAACCGATGCACCGCGGCAGTACCACGACCGAGGCGTGTTATCCATGGCGCACCGCGGTAGAGATACGGGCGGTTCGCAGTTCTTCATCTGCTGCAACCGGGAGAACACGCAACACCTCGACGGGGTACATACGTGTTTCGGCAAAGTGGTCGAAGGACTCGATGTTATCGATGCAATCCGTCCGGGCGACCGGATTGTGTCCGTGCGTATCGTGGAGGAGTAAGGTCGTCGTATGCACAGCGCAGGCTGTCCGCCGTCCGGTTACGGACGGCGGACTTTCGTTTTTCCGGTACGCAAGGTCCCCGGCGGGGTATAGTGCCGGATAGGTTTCGTCTTCCGGGGCCGTCCGTCTTCGGTCTGTGCGGAGCTTTGTATGCGTGCCGTTTCGGTAGGCTGTTCCGGATGACGGGGCATGCGTATCATGATGGGGATGTGCGATTGGAGGGAAAGGTTTTGTCCGGAGGGGCATCCTGCACCGGGTTCGGGACTTCGGAATCCCCCGATTGTTCCAGTCGCCCGTTCCGGTGTGCCGGATGTACGACGGCCCATGTTCTCTTTTCGAGGGGGCTGAAATGCCGGCTGCCGTCTCTTGCGGCGCGAAGCACGGCACCCGCACATCGTGCCGTGACGGGAGCCCCCCACGGGCGGGGAAGTGCGACGGGGGAAAGGCTTTGTCCGGAGGGGACATTCTGCACCGGGTTCGGGATTTCGAAATCCTCTAAGTTGTTCCAGTCGCCCGTTCCGGTGCGCCGGATGTACGGTGGCCCGTGTTCGTTTTTCGAGGGGGCCGAAACGCTGGCTGCCGTCTCTTGTGGCGCGAAGCACGGCGTCCGCACATCGTGCCGTGACGGAAGCCCCTCACAGGCGGGCTGTCGCGTTCCGGTCGGCGCGGTATCTTCGTACCGGAATAATTCGTATCTTGCGGTAAATTTGCGACACGTATGGAATTTGAAGGAACGGTTTATAAAGTGCTGCCGTTGGTGAAAGGTACGAGCCAGCGCGGCGAATGGATGAAGCAGGAGGTAGTCTTCGAACTGCCGGGCGAATTCAACAGGAAAATTTGCGTGGGCTTCTGGGGCGACAAGGCGCACGATGCCGGTGCGCTCCGCGAGGGCGACAGGGTCTCCGTTTCGATAAATGTCGAATCGCGCGAGTATAACGGACGGTGGTTTACCGAAGCACGCGGATGGAAAATGACGCGGGCGGCCGTACAGCCTCCGGTTCCCGGTCCCGACATGCCGCCTTTCGCGGAGGAGGAACGGACCTATGCCGGCGAGCCGGCCGACGACCTGCCGTTCTGACCTGCCGGCCGGAACGACCCCGGACTATCGTTTTCCGGGGCGGAGGTATGCTGTGGTATTCTTTTTGTTCCGTCTGCGTATAAATTCCGGATATGAGTACGAGAGCGGAACTTGAAAAGGATGTGCGCGCAGCCGGGGAACGTCTCGACCGTGCGCCGGCGGATACTCCGCCGGAAGTGCTGCAGGAGTGGAGAAAGGAGTACGATGAACTCGTTTTCCAGCTCGATAATCTTTACGACGACCAGGTGAACGAATTCACCGACTGATGTCGCCGCGGAACGATTGCCGCAGGGGGGGGGATGCACATTGCATCTCCCCTGCGTTTTCGGTGCCTTTGCCGGCAGCATATCCATGCCTCCCACTTCATCGGCGCCGTGTTTTTGCGGCCGCGTGCGGTGCGGGTTGTGCATCTCCTTCCTGCTTCCGCAGCTTGGCAGAACGTTCGGGCCCGGTTATTTCCCGGCGGGCAGGTCGCCTGCCGTCCTGCTTCCGCGGAGCGCATAGAAGAGCAGGTAGGCGAAGCTGGCGGCCACGAGGAGATAGCTGAAGGGATAGGAAGTCCGGTCGGCTATCCACGCCTGTACGGCCGGCATGATGCCGCCTCCGCAGACCATCGTCATGAAGATGCCCGATGCGGTTGCCGTATAGATGCCCAGCCCGGAGGTGGCGAGGCTGAAGATGGCGCCCCACATCACGGAAGTTGCCGCCCCGCAGAGTATCAGAAACAACAGGCTGAGGCGTACCGGCTCCGCTCCGAACGTGAGGTCGGAACGGAACACGGGAAGGGGAACGGTCGTCGGTACGTGTTGCAGGCCGATGAAAAGTCCGATGAAGAGCAGTCCGAGTGCGGCTGCGAAAACGAGCATGGCCCTGCCCGATACACGGCCTCCCACGGCTCCGCCGATGAGCCTTCCGAAGAGCATCAGCAGCCAGTAGGTGCCCACAACGGTGCCCGCTGCGGAAGCCTCCATGTCCAGCGCGTCGGTCATGTAGAGGTTGGCGATGTTGGGGATGCCGACTTCGATGCCCACGTAGAGGAAGATGGCCGCCACGCCCAGCGAGAAGTGGCGGAACCGCAGCGGATTGTACATCTTCGTCCGTTTCCCGTCCGTCGCCTTCAGGTACGGTTCGGGGATGTCGGTAAAGAACAGGACGACGAATGCGAGCACGAAAATGCCCATAGCGAGGTAGAGCGCCGGATTCGCATCGGCTATCGACCGGGCCGAGGCTTCGTTTCCCATCAGGTAGCCGACGAGAATGGGGGTCAGGGTGGCTCCGAGCGAATTGAACGTCGTGCCGAACTGGATGAGCTGGTTTCCCTTTTTTTCGTTCGCACCGAGCGATTGCAGCATGGGGTTCACCACGGTGTTCAGCATGCACATCGAAAAACCCGATACGAATGCGCCGGCGAGGTATGCGGCGTAGCTTCCCGTCCGCCCGGCCGCCCACATGACGCATACGCCCGCCAAACCTACCGCAACGGCGGTAAGGGCCGTTTTCCGGTATCCGATGCGCTGGAGCATCAGCCCGGCCGGGATGCCCATGAAGGCGTAGGCGATAAAATTGGCCAGATTGCCGAGCTGCGACTGGAGGTTCGAGGCGGAGAACTGCGACTTGATGATGACGCCCATCGGGTTTTGCAGTCCCGTGACGAATGCGATGATGAAGAACAGGGCGAACATCATGGCAATGGGCAGCGCGCGGTTGTTTTTGGTTTTCGTCATAAGCGATGCGTTTTTGAAATCCGGTCAGCATGTCTGGCGGGTCCGTTCCTTCCCTGGAAATGTCCTGCAGCGGAAGAACGCTCTTCCGTTTCCAGCTGTCCGCGGAAGAAATATACGGAAAAACCGGCACATATTTTATGCCGCAACGACCGGTTTGCAGGATTATTTCATTGCCGGAACCGCCGTCCCGTTGCGCCGGTTGAAATTGTCGTGGATATTGTGCTAACTTTGTTTGCGGCATTCGCACACCGGCAGCGGCATTGCGGTATTTCGTCGGTGTCTCCGGTTCCGTTTCTGAGGCTATAATTATAAATATAATAAATTTATAATTATAAAAGTCGGATATTTGTATCTTTGTAGGTCGAATCCTCCCTCGTAAAAACAAGAAATGTCGCGCAAAGGAAACGATAAGGTCGATAAATCCCGCGGCAACGGATAAAAGGTACGGTTATTGATTGTTGCAATCGGCAACTTTTAAGAATACCGGATTTTGAAAAAGCAAAGTGTGTCGGAAAAAATGGCAGGAAAGTTTCGGGAACGCATCGTCGGGATGCATTATCTCAACCGGTGGATTGTATTGATACTCGATACGGTCGCATCGGTGCTGTGTACGTTTCTCGCCTGTATTCTGGCCGACCGGCTCGTAACCGGCGGCATGGATGTGTCGGAAGTACTGAAGATAACGCTGCTCTCGGTACCCGCCAGCGGTTTTTCATTCTGGCTGTTTCGCATTCACCGCAACATCATACGGCACTCCACCCTCAAGGAGCTGTGGCGGCTCGTGGCGGCGGCCGTACTGAAACTTGTGCTCATGGCTGCGGTGGTTTTCGGTATCTTCCTGCCCGGCAGACAGTTCCTCATAGGCGGACTGCTCGATATTCTGATGACGACCGTGGTGCTGATATGCATGCGCGTGGGAATGGTGTTGGGTTATGACGTCATCCTATCCCGCATATCGAAAAGCGACAGCAACCTGCTCATTTACGGTGTGGACGAACGGAGCGTGTCGCTCGAAACCCGCATGCGCAACAGCCGGCAATACCAGATAGTCGGATTCTATAATTACGGAAAGGATTACAAGTCGTACCGGTTGGCCAACCTGCCCGTCTACTATTTCAACAACGAGCAGGACTTCGTCCATATCGTCACCCGGCACCGCATCGAGGGAATCCTGTTCCCCGATTACGAGAGCATCCGCATCGAGAAGGAACGGCTCATCCGCTACTGCGAGACGCACCATGTCCGGATGCTGATTGCCCCGCCTGTGGACGAGGTGAGCGGCGATCGGCTTGTGCCGGGCATCCGGGAAATCAAGATAGAAGACCTGCTCGGCCGTGACGAAATCAATATGGACGAAGAAGAGGTCGCTTCCGGCTTTCGCGACAAGACCGTTCTTGTCACCGGCGCTGCGGGAAGCATCGGCAGCGAACTGTGCCGCCAGCTCGCCGCTTTCGGCGTGAAACGTCTGATTCTGTTCGATTCGGCGGAAACCCCGACACACAACATCCGGCTCGAACTGGAGGAACGGTTCCCGCGCCTGCATTTCGTTCCCGTAATAGGAGACGTAAGGCTGAAGGCGAGGCTGCGGATGATATTCGAACGTTACCGGCCCGACGTGGTGTTCCATGCGGCGGCCTACAAACATGTTCCCCTCATGGAGGAGAATCCCTGCGAGGCGGTGTTCGTCAATGCGATAGGAACGCAGCACGTGGCCGACCTGTGCGTGGAGTACTGCGTGGAGAAGATGGTCATGATTTCGACGGACAAGGCCGTGAATCCGACTAACGTCATGGGCGCATCGAAGAGGCTCGCGGAGATTTACGTGCAAAGCCTCGGCGTATCGATTGCCGAGGGAGAGACGGTTGGGCGGACCCGGTTCGTCACCACCCGTTTCGGGAATGTGCTGGGCAGCAACGGCAGCGTCATTCCCCGGTTCATGGAGCAGATACGGCACGGCGGACCGGTGACGGTGACCCATCCGGAAATAACCCGTTTCTTCATGACCATTCCGGAGGCATGCCGGCTGGTGATGGAGGCCGCCACGATTAGCGACGGCAATGAAATTATGGTCTTCGAAATGGGCGAGTCGACTCGAATCGTCGACCTGGCCAAACGCATGATAGAACTTGCAGGGTATGTACCCGGAGTGGATATCGAAATCAAATATACCGGACTGCGGCCGGGCGAGAAACTCTACGAGGAAGTGCTGAGTACGATGGAAAACACCATTCCCACTTCGCACAGGAAGATAAAAATCGCCAAGGTGCGGAAGTACGAGTATGGCGACGTGCTCCATGCCTTCCGGGACTTGGAACGGTTGGCCGTGTCGGTGGACATACACGGCACGGTTCTGCGCATGAAGGAAATCGTTCCGGAATTCATCTCCCGCAATTCTCCCTTCGAGGCAATCGATGCGGAACTCGCCGGGAGGCAGGGGCGGCCGGCGAAGGAGTTTGCCTCGCGGGAACTGAAATCCGATAATATCCGTGTGGCGGCCGGCATGGGAGAATAAGCCGGCGGAGAACGGATGATGGACGCACTGTAGGATGCTGTTCTGTATTCGAAAAATGCCCGAAACTCGTGTTGGCTTTCGGGAATAAGGACACGGAAGTTTCGGATGAATACCGTGGCATCGCGCGACAGACACGATATGGTCGTGTTATTCCCTTGAGTATATTCATAACTTTTATTGACCGAATGGTTTTGTGAATGCGGCCGGATAGAGGTTCGGTTGCGCAGCCGGTTTTCGACGAATACGGCATGTATGCCGACGAATCGTATTCCTGTGGGTAGCCGCTCCGTCAGGGTCGCATTCCTGATTTCCGGGAATGATGCGACGGCAGTGAAACTGTGTTGCGTGCCGGGGGCATGCCCGTGAATGCAGCTTCGTTTTTTTGCCGTAGTACCTCGTATCGCCCGCAAATGTCGTTACCGTGTGAAGTGAGATACGGCAGGGATGCGTCTTCGGGCATGATTGTCCGTGGGGTGATGATGGATGCCGGGAGCAAGTTCAAAGGTACGGACATGTCCGTCGGACCAATCGCGGGGCCGCCCGATTTCCCGAATAGGTCGTTCTTCTGCACATAACAGGCCGTTGCTACGCCGTGCAGCTACCGGGACGGCGGCTGTGCGGAAACGGGAACTGGCTCCGGTTCCCGTCGCTCCGGAGCCGATTTGTGATTGACTGTAAAAACAGCTATCTTTGTCGGATACTGCGGATATGGCGTAATTGGTAGCCGCGCCAGACTTAGGATCTGGTGCCGAAAGGCGTGGGGGTTCGAGTCCCTTTATCCGCACGATTTCGCTCCGTTTCGTCGGGGCGTTTTCGTTTGGCGGCGATGCGAGGGCACGGGTGCGGTCCGTGCGAAAGGCAAAGGGATATTTTGAAAAAGGAAAGGCGGAGAACCGGTTTCTCCGCCTTTTCCGTGTATGTGTCCGAACGTCAGTCGCGACGGGCGATGCCGATGTAGTAAATCAGCGTAGCGATGGCGCTGAGGGCGGCTACCAGATAGGTGCGGGCGGCCCAGCGAAGTGCGGTGCCGGCCTGTCGGAGCGATTCCCCGTGCAGTGTGCCGCTTGCCTCCAGCCATTGCATGGCCCGGTTGGAAGCATTGTATTCCACCGGCAGCGTGATGACGGAGAAGAGCGCTGACAGGGCAATCAGGGCGATTCCCGCCCAGAAAATGACGGGCATGGTGTTGATGACGAACAACCCCATGAGGATGAGCAGGAACGACCAGCGGGACGAAAAACTGATGACGGGAACGAGCGCCGACCGCATCCGCAGCGGAGCGTACTCCTGCGCGTCCTGTATGGCGTGGCCCGTTTCGTGGGCGGCAACCGCGGCGGCGGCTATGCTGTTGGAGGCGTAGACGCTCTCGCTCAGGTTGATGGTTTTGTTCGCGGGGTTGTAGTTGTCGGTCAGGTGCCCGCGTGTGGAGGTCACGGTGACGTCGTAGATGCCGTTTTCGCGCAGCATCTTTTCCGCTACTTCACGGCCCGTCAGTCCGCCCTCCATCGGTACTTTGGAGTATTTGGCGAATACGGCCTGCAGCCGGCCCTGTACGATGAGGCCGACGATGCCGATAACGATGATGAGCATCCATTCTATGGTCATGGTTGTTCGCTTTTTAACGGTTTCGTATGTTTGTATAACGGTATCCTGCGGCGGCTATTGCATCGCGTTTCGATAAATTCGTATCCGCCCGCCGCTCCGCCCTCTGGGGCAGGCCGGTCACATCTCTTTCTTGTTGTAATAGGAGTTGGCCTGCGATACGGGCGTCACCACAAGTTCGTCGATATTGACATGCGGCGGCTGTGTGACGGCCCACAGGACGGTCCGTGCAATGTCTTCGCCGCGCAGCGGTCGGATGCCTTCATATACCTTGTCCGCCTTCTCCTTGTCGCCGTGGAAGCGTATCAGCGAAAATTCCGTTTCCACCTTGCCGGGGCGTATCTCGGTAACTTTCACGCCTGTGCCCAGCAGGTCGATGCGCATGCCGCGGCTGAGGGCGTGTACGGCGTGTTTCGTGGCGCAGTAGACGTTGCCCGCTTCGTACGCTTCGGTGCCGGCAATCGAGCCGAGGTTGACGATGTGCCCGCCGCCCTGACGTATCATCCGTTCCGACACGATGCGGGCCATGTAGATGAAACCCTTGATGTTGATGTCGATGACCTCGTCCCAGTTGCGCACGTCGCCCTCCTGGAACCGTACCAGGTCGGTCGCGCGGCCGGCGTTATTGACGAGGATGTCGATACGGCGGAACTCTTCGGGCATGGAGTCCAGCGCGGCGCGGCCCCGCTGATAATCCCTGACGTCGAAGCTCATGACGTGTATCTTCGTACCGTATGCGTCCCTGAGCTCCTTTTTGAGTTCCCGGAGCCGGTCGGCCCGGCGGCCGGCGACGATGAGGTCGTAATCTCCCGTTTCGGCGAACAGCCTGGCCGTCGCCTCTCCGATGCCGGAGGTAGCTCCGGTTATCATGGCAACTTTTTTCATACTGGATGAACGGTTTGATATTTCCCGGTAAAACTACGAATAAAGCCCCGAATATACAATTTTACCGCTTTATTTCGGTCGGCCCCTTTTTTCGCTTATTTTTGCGGACGGGTGCGCCTCCTGCTGCCGGCGGGTGCCGCCCGACCGGACGAATGCCGTCTTCCGCAAAGAATTCCGTACGCCATGCCGCACGTCGATACAGAACTGTTCATATCCCGCCGCATCTCTTCCCGCCGCAGCGGGAGGAACAACGTCATGGTACGCATCGCGACGCTTACCGTGGCGGCGGGCATGGCCGTGATGATTATCGCGCTGGCCGTGGTCACCGGCTTCAAGAAGGAAGTGACGGCCAAGCTGGTGGGTTTCGGTTCCCATGTCCGCATCGTGAGCCTCCATTCCAACGGTTCGCTCGAAACCGACCCCGTAACGGTGGATACGGCCCTCATGGAGTCCGTGTCGCGTCTGCCGCTGTTCGCTTCCATCGCGCCCTTCGCCGTGAAGGGAGGAATGATAAAGACGCCGGAAGCTATCCAGGGGGTTGCGCTCAAGGGGTTCGGGCCGGACTACGACACGTCGTTTCTCGCGGAACATCTCCTCGAAGGAACCCTGCCCGAAACGGGAAGAGCGGAGCGCACCAAGGACCTGCTCGTCTCGGCCGATATCGCGCGCCTGCTGGGACTCGACGTGGACGACCGGGTGGAGATGCTCTTCGTCAGCGCTTCCCGTCCGGTGAGGCGCGACCGGTTCAAGGTCTGCGGCATCTATTCCACGGGTATGGAGGAGCTCGACAATTCTTTGGTCTTCACCGATATACGGAACGTGCAGCGGCTCAACGGATGGGATGCGGAGCAGGTGACCGGCTACGAGGTCATGACCGCCGATTTCGGACGGCTCGACGAGTTCGCCGAGTCGGTTTACGGTGCCGTGTTCGACCATGCCGACCGCACTTCCGACGTACTGAAGGTGGAGGACATCGTGAGCCTCAATCCGAACACGTTCGACTGGCTGCGGGCCCACAACGTCAATGCGCTGGTGATTATCGTCATCATGCTGCTGGTGGCCTTCCTGAACATGGTGTCGGCGATGTTGATTATCCTGCTCGAAAAGACCTCCATGATAGGGGTGCTCAAGGCGCTGGGCATGCGCAACGGAGCCGTGCAGAAGGTCTTCCTGCTGCGGTCGCTCGCTATCGTGTTCCGCGGGATGTTCTGGGGCAACGTCGCGGGGCTGGGGCTCGCGCTGATACAGAAATACACGGGCATCATCCGGCTCGACAGTACGGGGTACATGCTCTCGCACGTTCCCGTAAACCTCGGCTGGGGGTGGTGGCTCGCCCTGAATGCGGGCGTACCGCTCGTGATGCTTTTCCTGATGATAATACCCGCACGGGCGGTGTCGGCCGTGAAGCCCGACCGCACCATGCGGTACCAATGACGAGAATATGGGCGAAACCAAAAAGGCGCAGGTGCGGGCGATGTTCGACAGCATCGCACCGAAATACGACCTGCTGAACCATCTGCTTTCCTTCGGGGTGGACCGGCTGTGGCGCCGCAGGATGGTCGGAGCGGTTGCTGCCGCCGCACCGGAAGAGGTGCTCGATGTCGCGGCCGGTACGGGCGACGTCGCCATAGCCATGGCGCGGCGGATGCCCCGTGTCCGGATAACGGGTATCGACCTGTCCGGGGAGATGCTCGCCGTCGGACGCGGAAAGGTTGCCCGGCTGGGGCTCGACGGACGCATCGTCCTGAAGGAGGGCGATGCCGAACGGCTTCCCTTTCCCGATGCGTCGTTCGATGCGGTGAGCATCGGATTCGGTATCCGCAACTTCGGCAGCATCGAGGCCGGGCTTTCGGAGGCGTTCCGGGTGCTGCGCCGGGGCGGGTGCCTGTATATTCTCGAATTTTCGACACCGTGCGGGCGGCTGTTCGGTCCGCTGTATCGGTTCTATTTCCACCGCATCCTGCCCCGCGTGGGACGTGTCGTGTCGAAAGACCGCGGAGCTTATTCCTATCTACCCGATTCGGTAGACCATTTCCCGGATAATTTATTATTTTTGCGAATGATGGGGGACGCGGGCTTCACCGGCTGCCGTGACCGTCGTCAGATGCGGGGCATCGCTTATATTTACGAAGGCAGGAAGGAATGAAAGGAAAATGCTGTATACTGGCCGCGGCGGTCGTGGCGCTGATGTCGCTCCAGGGATGTATCAGAAAGGATTCCATCGTATTCCACGGGATTTCCGATGTGGACGTGTCGCTGCAGGCGTCGCCGCGCGTGGATGCGGTACTGCTCGTGGAGAATACCTCCGGCAGGGACATCACGGTGCGCGATGTTGCGTTCGAGCTGACGGGCCGCGACGGTGGGCGGATAGGCAAGGCCATGGTGGACGGCGACCTCCGTCTGCCCAAACATGCCCGCACGGAACTGTACGTTCCCCTGCAATGTTCGCTGGACAATCCCCTGAAGGCATTGTCCCTGTTGGGCGACATAGGGGGAAATGCGCCGTTGCTGTATGTTTCGGGAGGCGTCACGGTCAAGGCCGGATGCCTGAAGAAGCGGTTCCGGGCGGAGATGGTGCCCTTGTCGGATTTCATCCGGTATTTCGGAGGAGTGCCGGATACGGTTCCCGCAGGGGAGGAAAGGAGTTTGGAATGATACGTGCGGTAACGGTAAAACGGCTGAGGCGGCTAGGCGGCGTCCTGTTTGCGGCCTTGATGTCGCTGCCTGCTTCGGGACAGGACATCGCTGCATTCCGGAACGGACTGGCGCGTCCGGGAACGGTATCCGACGCGACGGTGACCGTAACCGAATACGGCTCTGCGGCGGATGCCGTGCGCGTGTACGACACGGAGGAGAAGCCGGATGAAATACAGGGGTATCGCATTCGAATATTCTTCGACAACGGACAGAACGCCCGCAGCGAGGCGCTGGCCACGCAGGAGCGTTTCCGCAGCGAGTTTCCGGGCATACCGACATTCCTCGTGTACGAGAACCCGTCCTACATCGTGACCGTCGGCAACTGTATTTCCATCGACGAGGCGCTGATGCTGTGGAACAGGGTGCGGAAGAGCTTCGATACCGCTTTCCTGTGGCGGGGGAACATTCCCCTGGAGGAACTGCTGCGGGAAGAGGCGGTCCCGATTCCGGAGGAAGGCCTGCGGGCCGATTCCACGGCAACGGCGAACAGTGTTTTACCAGAATCAACCATTTTATAACTTACTAATTTTTAGAACTATGAAAAAGTTAGCACTCCTTTTAATCGTGGCTGCGGCCGCATGCGTAATGACTTCGTGCGGTAACCGCAATGCGAAGAAGGTCGCTACGCAGGTCGTGGAGACC
Source organism: Candidatus Tidjanibacter gallistercoris (assembly GCA_019114205.1). Lineage (GTDB taxonomy): Bacteria > Bacteroidota > Bacteroidia > Bacteroidales > Rikenellaceae > Tidjanibacter > Tidjanibacter gallistercoris. The sequence goes on from DXFY01000053.1 coordinate 15,327, forward strand.
GAAGTCGTAGCGGCAGAGGCTTCCGCCTGCTGCACGCAGGGCGAATGTACCTGCGAGACGTGCAAGTGCGAGAACTGCCGTTGCGCTGAAGGCGAATGTACGTGCGAGCAGTGCGTCTGCGAAGGTTGCACCTGCGCCAAAGCCGCTGCCTGCTGCACGAAGGGCGAATGCACCTGCGAAACGTGCAAGTGCGAGAACTGCCGTTGTGCTGAAGGCGAATGTACGTGCGAGCAGTGCGTTTGCGAAGGCTGCACCTGCGCCAAAGCTGCCAAATGCGAAACCTGCGCCTGCGAGGATTGCAAATGCCCGGCTGAGATGTGCGAGGAATGCAAATGCGAAACGTGCGAATGCGGTGCATGCTGCGCTGAAACCGCAGTCCTGAAAACGAAGACCGTAAAAACCGAATAATTCGGACGGCTCCGGAAAGGAATCGGTTTTTCCTTCGGATGTACGGGGATGGGGGCAAGTGCCTTTATCCCCGTTTTTGTGCGAATGCGGTTTATTTGCGTATCTTTGCGGTTCGTAAAAACAAAAAGATGACCGAAAACGAAGATTTCGGCTCGCTCGGTCTCTCTCCGGAGATGCTCGCGGCGGTCGAAGCGAAAGGGTTCGAGCGCCCTACGCCAATCCAAAAGCTCACAATCCCCAGATTGCTCGAAGGCAGAAACGACATCATCGCCCAGTCCCAGACCGGAACGGGCAAGACCGCTGCATACGGTCTGCCCATATTGCAGGTGCTGGAACGCGGCGCAGGAGGCGTGCAGGCAATCGTACTCGTGCCTACGCGCGAACTCGCCCTCCAGGTGACCGAGGAACTCGTGTCGTACAACCGGGAGCGGAAACTCTCCGTCGCTGCCATATACGGCGGTGCCTCGATGAGCGAACAGCTCCGGCGGCTGGCGAAGGGAGCCGATATCGTGGTAGGGACGCCGGGGCGCGTGCTCGACCACATCCGCCGGCGGACGCTCGACCTTTCCTGTATCCGCTACCTCGTGCTGGACGAGGCCGACGAGATGCTGAACATGGGATTCATCGAGGATGTCGAGGAAATCATGTCGCATACGCCCGAAGAGCGGCGCGTGCTGCTCTTTTCGGCTACCATGCCCCGGCGCATCGTGAATCTTTCGCAGACGTACATGCACGATGCGGAGCTGCTGCGCGTGGAGTCGGCACAGTTGACGGCCGACCTGACCGACCAGATTTATTTCGAGGTGCGCGAGGCGGACAAGTTCGACGCCCTGACGCGCATCATCGACATCACCCCCGAATTTTACGGCATCGTCTTCAGCTGCACCAAAGTGGGAACGGACGAGCTGGTGAACCGGCTGCTCGAACGGGGCTATGCCGCCGAGGGACTGCACGGCGACGTATCGCAGGCCCAGCGCGAAAAGGTGCTGCGCCGGTTCCGCAACCGGCAGGTGAACATCCTCGTAGCTACGGACGTGGCGGCACGGGGTATCGACATCAACAATTTGTCGCACGTCATCAACTATTCGCTGCCGCAGGATTCGGAAAGTTACGTGCACCGTATCGGGCGTACCGGCCGGGCCGGCAACCAGGGGACGGCCATCACCTTCATCTCCTCGTCGGAGATGCGGCAGTTCGGTTTCCTGCGCCGCGACATCAAGGCCGACATTCGCAGGCAGGATTTGCCCACGCCGCAGGACATCGTCGCCGTTAAAAGGCAGCGCATCAAGGAAGAACTGGACGAAATCGTCGCAGGCGGCGACTGGACCGATTACAATGACGTGGCGGACGAACTGCTCGACGCCTATACGCCGGAGGTGGCGCTGGCTGCCCTGCTGCGTCTGGCGTTTCGCAGCGAGCTCGACGAGTCCGCCTATCCGGAGATACGCTCCTTCTCGGTGGACCGCCGGGGAAAGGCGCGTCTTTTCATCGCTGTCGGGAGGGAGGACGGCTACGACGTGCGGAAGCTTGTGGCACTGCTCAAGCGCGAATGCGGACTGCGCGACAAACATATCGATGACGTGAAGCTTGGCGACAGCTATTCGTTCGTCAGCGTTCCGTTCGAGGATGCCGAACAGGTGGTGCACAGGCTGAACAGGCTGCGCCGCGGGAAGCGTCCGTTGGCCGAGATAGCGAAGCCGGCCGGCACTTCCGATGAAGGGCGCAGCAAGCAAAGGGGCAGGGCCCCGGTCGCTGCGAAGCACGCAGGGGCGGCGGAAGCGCCCGGTGAAGGACGTTTTGCGGATGCGGTCGAACAGGCGACCGACCGGACACAGAAGAAAGTCCGTGGAGGGGATGGGAGAACGACTTCCGGTTTCACGGAACGGCCGGGCCGTACTGTCGCGGCGGGAGGCCGCAAAAGCGCAGTAGTGCGTGACGGCAGGCAGGGCGGGAAAGGCAAGCCGCGCCGTGCCCCGCAGCGGGATGGCGGCGGGAACGGGGTGCAGGGGTTCCCGGAGTCGGAAGGCAGCGGCGGGTTCGACTGGTCGTTCTTCGAGAAGGACGGCAACCGGTGGGAACGTCCGGCCAAGGGCAGGAAACGGAAATAGCGGTATTGCGGCGTGCACACCGCTGTAGATGGTTACAATAGTTTTAAGTTAAGTAATTATGGGGTTATTCGTAAACCGGCACGGGCTGTCCTTGGGTATTAAAAAAAACATCATCGAATACGATTTGGAGATGGACGGATTTGTTCGTGGATTTCGTTTTTTCATACCAGCCGCTGTATTGGTAGAATAGACCATCGGGGCTTCGATGTGAAACTATTAGTTCTCCATTCGATACGGTAATACATCTTGCCTCTTTTATATCCTCAAACGGAGGGGAAGTACTTGCTTTTGGTGCACTCGGATATGGCGGCAATATTCTGGTGTATTGTTCGCCCGGTGCGATGACAAAACAGAATACTTCTTTGGCATCGGGATTTACTTCGACCTGCCATTCATTCGTATAGAAGTCCTGGTCGTAAAGCGTCACAGTAATCGTCTTATCCGTAGCATTTATAAAAGTGTAGTAGGTAAATTGTCCTAAATGTTCACATCCGCACAACATCACAGCGGCAATGAGGAGTAACAGAAGTTTGGTTTTCATAGCAGGAAATTTTTATAGGTTGAACTTAAATTCATCCTAAAGATACCTTATTTATTTTATTTCCAATAAAGTAGATTGAAAATAAACAAGGTACAGGTATGAAAAGGGGCAGGAAGTCGTGCGGTGCTGCATCGCAATGTTTCGCGCAAAAGGTACTTCCTACCGGATAACGGGAGGCCGCACGGGATATGAATTGAAATGTGCCGGCTGGCACGGTATCGGAGTGGTGACGGAATCCCTTCCGTTTTTGAAATGGATAAGGATACGGAACGATTTTGTAGGCGTGTTTCGAGGCACCGACTGTCAGGAGGATTGGCCAGGCTGCGGGAATCGTTTTGAAGGCATCGTTAACTGAAGAGGGGAGGCTGCGATATTCGCAGCCTCCCCTCTTCATTGCGGTGTCCCGTGCGGGAACACCTGTTGCTTCGCGTCGATTACATCATGCCCATACCGTTCATGCCTGCACCGCCTGCCGGCATCGGAGGTACGGGTTCCTTCTTCTCGGCCAGCACGCATTCGGTGGTCAGGAACATGGATGCGATTGAAGCCGCGTTTTCGAGCGCTACGCGGGCGACCTTCGTCGGGTCGAGGATACCTGCTTCGAGCATGTCCTCGTACCGGTCGCTGCGGGCGTTGTAACCGAACGCACCCTTGCCTTCGCGCACCTTGTTCACCACGACGGAACCTTCGCCGCCCGCATTCGCTACAATCTGACGGAGCGGTTCTTCGATAGCCCGCTTCACGATGGCGATACCGGTCGTTTCGTCGTCGTTTTCGCCTTTCAGTTTGTCGAGTGCGGGGATGGCACGGATGTAGGCCACGCCGCCGCCGGGGATGATACCCTCTTCTACGGCTGCACGCGTTGCGGCGAGTGCATCTTCCACGCGGTCTTTCTTCTCCTTCATTTCCACCTCGGTAGCTGCACCGACGTAGAGTACTGCAACGCCGCCTGCCAATTTGGCGAGCCTTTCCTGCAGCTTCTCCCTGTCGTAGTCGGAAGTGGTGGTTTCAATTTGCTTGCGTATCTGGTTCACGCGGGCCTGGATGGCATCCTTGCGGCCGGCACCGTCCACGATGGTGGTGTTCTCCTTGTTGATGGTCACCTTGTCGGCCGTTCCGAGCATTTCGAGTTTGACGTCTTCGAGCCTGTACCCCTTGTCCTCGGTGATGTACGTACCGCCCGTAAGGGTGGCGATGTCTTCGAGCATCTCCTTGCGGCGGTCGCCGAAGCCGGGCGCTTTTACGGCGGCTATCTTGAGCGTACCGCGCAACTTGTTCACCACCAGCGAGGAGAGCGCTTCGCCGTCCACGTCTTCGGCGATGATGACCAGCGCACGGCCGTTCTGTGCAACGGGTTCGAGAACACCCATGATTTCCTTCATCGTGGATATCTTCTTGTCGGTGATGAGGATGAGCGGCTTGTCGAGCGTGGCCTCCATCTTTTCGGTATCGGTCACGAAATAGGCCGAGATGTAGCCCCTGTCGAACTGCATGCCTTCTACCACTTCCACGGTTGTTTCCGTACCCTTGGCCTCTTCTACGGTGATGACGCCTTCCTTGTTCACCTTGCTCATGGCCTCGGCGATGAGAGACCCGATGGTGCTGTCGTTGTTGGCCGATATGGTAGCAACCTGTTCGATTTTCTCGATGTGGTCGCCCACCTTCTGGCTCTGTTTCTTGAGGTTTTCCACTACGGTGGCCACTGCCTTGTCGATACCTCTCTTGAGGTCCATCGGGTTCGCGCCCGCGGTGACGTTCTTGATGCCTACGCTGATGATGGACTGTGCGAGCACCGTTGCGGTGGTCGTGCCGTCGCCCGCATCGTCATTGGTCTTGGAAGCGACCTCCTTCACGATTTGGGCACCCATGTTGGCGAAGGGTTCTTCGAGTTCCACCTCCTTGGCGACCGTCACGCCGTCCTTGGTGATGTGCGGCGCACCGAACTTGCGGTCGATGATGACATTCCTTCCTTTCGGGCCGAGGGTAACCTTCACCGCATCGGCGAGCGCATCCACGCCCTCTTTCAGAAGCTCGCGGGCTTCCGCATTGTATTTTATCTCTTTAGCCATGGCTGTATGATTTTTGAGTATGGAAAAATAAGATTTAGATGATTGCGAAGATGTCGCTCTGACGCATAATCAGGTAGGTTTCCCCTTCCACGGTCACTTCCGTTCCCGCATATTTGCCGTACAGTACCTCGTCGCCCACCTTGACTTCCATCTTGATTTCGGAGGTGCCCGGACCTACCGCAACGACCTTGCCTGCCAGCGGTTTCTCCTTAGCGGTATCCGGAATGATGAGGCCGGCGGCCGTCTTTTCCTCAGCCGGGTTGGGCTGTATCAAAACTCTGTCTGATAACGGTTTGATTTTCATAACTTGACTTGTTTTAAGTGTTGTATGTTTCAATGTCTTTCGCATTCTGCGTTGCGGTCGTGACAATCCGCACATTGTATGCCAAACGGTCGGGGCGTACAATCTGTCACCCGCGGCATGTCAGCCTGGCAAAATGACGCCCGGACGGGTGACAGAATTGCAGTATGCGGGTGGCTGCCGCACGGTGGAACGTGCGGCAGCCGTCGGACGGAAATGCGAAATATCGTTGCAGCTTATGGGATAATGCTTCAGGCACGCGTAAAACCGTGAATGTGTGTCCGGAGAAAATATGGAATAATCTTGATATGCAGTATTTTAAAATTATGTTTGCATTACGTGCATGCAGGTGGCCTTGCCGGCTTTATTTTAATAAAACCTTGAACTAACTAATTATTCATGGAAAGCAAAGGAATGCCGGGAGGCTCTTCCGGTGTGCGGTTTCATGCGATCGTATGCGTCGCCCTGCTGCCGTGAAGCTGGCGAAAAATAATGTACATTCCTGCCGTGTCGTGCGGTGTTGCCGCATTCGGTCGGGAGTGCGGAGGTGCGTCGTGCAGCGCGGCTGTCCGTCCTGCTACGGGCATTCCCGCGTGAGGACGATATTCCGGTGGTATTCGATGGGAACCGGGATTTCCGAACCGCCTATCCGCATCGTTTCGTAATATATGTAGCAAACCTCGCCCGTCTCTCCCCACAACTGTGCCTTGTCGGGGAACAGGGCGCTGTCGGCCGCGAGCAGGTCGGGCAGCGTCATCCGTTCGCAGCGCCTGCCGTCCAGGGTCGTTTCTTCCACCGTTATTTCCGCGAAAGTTTCTGTCGCCGTCCACGCCTTGATGATTCCCGAAGGGAAAGAGAGTTGTGCGGCGGAGTAGTAGCGGATACCGTCCTTTTCAAATGCCTCGCCGTACGAAATGCCTGCACGGCCGTTCCGCAGCACCAGGTGCATTTCGGGCTCCGTAGCTCCGAGCCTTCGGATGCCGGCACCGGCAATGCCTGTGATGGTGTATCCGTCCCCGTCGCGTACGACGAACGCTGTTCCCGATACCGTGACGGCATCTTCCCAACCTTCGTCCGTCGTGCAGCGCGAGCTCCACTGCCAGGTGCCGGAAAGGTCGGCCGTTTCCGTTCCGCTCTGTTCGATGGCAAGAACGGCTTCTCCTCCTTCGGCATTGCGTACCGTGACCGTACCGCTGCGCAGACCGCTGCCGTCCCACGGCGCGACGGACACGGTCAACAGAGCTCCTTCGGCCGATGCCGCGAGCCATGCCGTGCTTCCGGCATCGGTCTCCGCCGTGAGGCCCGTACCTTCGGTAACGATTGCGCAGTTCTTGCTGCCGCCTTCCGGCCCGAAGGTGAGTTTCCGGGGCTCCAGCGCGATGCCGTCGTCGCCCGCCGCTTTTTGCGTGACCTCCAGCGGAGCGCTCGCCCCTTCGGTGTTGCGCACCGTGATGCGGCCGCTGCGCTCTCCGCCGTAGTTTATGGCCGCGGTGACGGTAATCCGGTTTCCTTCCGCTGCCGCAGCGAGCCATTCCGCGCAGTCGGCGGTCGTTTCGGTCGTGATGCCGGTGCCCTGCGTGGCGACGGTAACGGTTTTCGTGAGGCCGTCGCCGGATGCGGCGAATGTAAGCGAAGCTGGGTCGAGCACTATGTCGAACGTTTCCGGCATGCCGGCCTGACCGATTGCGAGCACGGCGCTGCCTCCCTGTGCGTTCGTCACCGTCACGCAGCCTTCCCGCCGGGCGGCGGCGGTATTGGGTGCGGCCTCTACGACCACTTTGTTCCCGTTCATGCGGGCCGTGTACCACGTGTCGTCCGTTTCCGTCCGGGCGCTGAGTCCGCTTCCGGCGGTGACGACATTCGCTTCTCCGGTCAGGTCGCCGTCAGCCGGGAATTCCAACAGTTCCGGCGACAGCGTGATGGAGAAAATGTCCGGACTCCCCTGAGCCCGCTGCGTGACCGTCACGGTACACGGTTCGGCCCGGTCGGCAGTCACGGTGACCGTGGCGCTGCGGTCGTGTTCCGACCGGTTGGCGCTTGTGGCCGAAACCGTAATGCAGGCTTCGCCCAGAGCCGTTTCGAGCCATTCCGCTTCTGCGTCGGCATAATTGACCGAAAAACGGAACGCTGCCGCATTCGTTTCGACGCCTATCCGTTTCGGAATCCCCGTTTCGTCGTATGCGAACGAGAGCGATGCGGGTTGTACTTCGAGGGTGTTGGAGACGAGCTGCGGTTCTGCGTGTTTGCAGCCGGCGGCCGTCGCGAGGAGTATTGCGGCGAATGCAGCATGGGTTTTCGGTCGGCAGGGTCGCATAAGGTTCGGAGGATGTTTCGCGTTATGAATATCTTTCGGGCTGCGGGGGCTTGCGTAACGGAGTGGCTTCGGCACGATGCCGCCCCGTCGCGCGGTCTCCATCCGCCGCCGGCAAGGTAGGTTTCGTATTGTTCTGCCGTGCGTTTCGGTGCGGTCTGCGTCCGGGACGGAATGCACGTCCTGCCGTCCCCGGAGCCCGTACGGTCTGTCGGTCTGTCTGTCGGCCGTTACCGGTCTGTGTCCGCGTCCGTATCCCAACCGCCGCCCAGTGCCTTGTATAGCGTGACGAGGGCGATGTATTCGTCGCGTACGGCGTTGCTGAGTCCTATCTGCGCATCGAAATACTGACGCTGCGCGTCGAGCACGTCGAGGTAGTTGATGACGCCGTTGATGTATTGCAGCCGTGCCAGGTCCACATATTTGCGCGATGCCTGTTCGAGTGCCTTCTTCAGTACGCGCGCTTCGCGGGCGCTGTTGTAGCCGACAATGGCGTCATTCACTTCCTGGAATACCGACAGAATCTTTTTCTCATAACGGGCGCACTCCTGTTCGTAGGCATGTTGTTCGGCCCGGTACTTGGCCCGTTTGGTGTTGAAGGCGAAGATGGGGGTTATCAGCGTTCCGTTCAGCAGTCCGTAAGGCGACTGGAGGATGCTCCGGACGGCGTCCCCTTCGAGGCCGTAGGCACCGGTGAGCTTGATGCGCGGGAAACGGTCGGTGTAGGCCATGCCTACCGCGGCGTTGGCCGCTATCAGCGCCTGTTCCGCGGCCCGCACGTCGGGGCGCCGGAGCAGGAGTTCGGAAGGCAGACCGACCGGGAGCGAACGGGGCAGCAGCATGGCGCTGTCGAGCGACGAACGCGCGACATGCCCCGGAAACCTGCCGGCCAGCAGGGCGATTTCGTTTTCCTTGGCGGCCACTTTGCGGACGAGTTCCGGCACGAGGGTGGCCGTGCTCGCGAGTTCCACCTGCGACTGCTGGTAGGACGTTTCCGAGGTCAGCCCGCCCTCGAAACGTATTTTGGCCTGCCGCACCCCCTCCTGTCGTGTGGCCAGCGTCTGCCTTACGATGGCAAGTTCGTTGTCCAGAGCGGCCAATTCGAAGTAGGCCTGGGCGACTTCCGCGATGAGCGTCATTTGCAGCGCCCGCTGCGCTTCGACCGATTCGAGGTATTCCGCGATACCCTTGCGGCGTGCCCAGCGAAGGTTGCCCCACAGGTCGAGTTCCCAGCCCAGCGTGAGTTTGGCTCCGTATTCCGGAGCGATGTCGGGGTTGTCGCCCCCGTAATTCTCCCATTCCCGTTCGCCGTATACCGTGCCTCCGATTTCGGGAAGCATCGCGGCGTTGTCTATCCTGCGCAGCTGCGCCAGTTCCTGTACCCGCTGCGCCGCGATGCGCATGTCCTTGTTGTTTTCGAGCGTGGCGGATATGAGGTTTTGCAGCGTGGTGTCCGAATAGACCTCCCACCATTTCAGGTCGGCGAAAAGCAGCGAGTCGTTGTCCGTCCGTTCCTCGACGAGCGATTCGGGCAGGTCGAGTTCCGGGCTCCGGTATTTCCTGCCCAGCACGCAGGAACCCATGGCGGCCGCCACGGAGACCAGCAGTGCGGCCCGGAAGATGTGGTTCGTTATTCGTTTCATGCCTTCTTCCTGTTAAGCCGGTCCGTGAACTTGTGTATCATGACGAAGAAGAACGGTACCAGCACGATGCCCACGATGATGGCCACAATCATGCCGAAGAATACACCCGTACCGATGTCCTGCCTGCTCGACGAACCGGGACCGCTCGCCAGCACGAGGGGCACCATGCCGAGGATGAAGGCGAGCGAGGTCATGAGGATGGGGCGGAAACGGAGCCTTGCGGCATGGATGGCTGCTGTGGTGACGTTCACGCCGCGTTTGACTTCGGCCTGCGCGAACTCTACGATGAGGATGGCGTTCTTGGCCACGAGCCCCATGAGCATCACCAGACCTATCTGGAAATAAGCGTTGTTCTCCAGCCCGCATATCCAGACGCCGAGATAGGCTCCCAGCACGGCCACGGGCAGCGAGAGCATGATGGCGATGGGTATCGACCAGCTTTCGTACTGCGCGGCGAGGAACAGGAACACGAAGACGAAGACCAAGCCGAGAATGTACCCCGTCTGGCCGCCGGCCTTCTTCTCCTGGTAGGAAAGACCGCTCCAGTCGATGCCGATGTTTTCGGGCAGTTTCTCCCGCGCCAGTTCCTCGATGGCCTGCATGGCCTGTCCGGAACTCTGTCCCTGCGCCGCCTCGCCGGTGATGGTGGCGGAGTTGAACATGTTGAAACGTTTGATGACGCCCGGCCCCGTGGTATAGTGGGCGGTGCCGAGGGCGGTGAGCGGTATCATCACGTTGCCGGTACCCCGTACATAAAACATGTTGATGTCGTCCTTGTGGGCCCTGTAGGGGCCTTCGGCCTGTATATAGACGCGGTAGATACGGTTGAACATGTTGAAGTCGTTTACGTACACCGAGCCGGTGAACGTCTTCATGGTGGAGAATACGTCTGCCAGCGGTACCCCCGACAGTTTGACCTGGTCGCGGTCCACGTCAAAATAGAGCTGCGGGATTTCCGGCTGGAGCGACGAGGAAACCTCGTTGAGCCTGCGGTCGTGTCCGGCATAGTAGATGAGCGTGTCGGAGGCCTGCCGCAGGTTGTCGAGCGTGGCATCGCCTCTGGCTTCCAGCACCATCTCGAAGCCGCCCGACGTACCGAGTCCCGGAATGACCGGCGGGGTGCGGAGCACGACCTTCGCCTCCGGGTAGCGCGACAGTTCGCTGCGCACCTCTTCCATGATTTTGTCCAGCTTGCCTTTCCTGCGTTCCTTCCAGGGTTTCAGGATGACCGTCAGTTCGCTGCGCGACTGGCTGGTGCCCACCCGCGAACTGGAGCCGGTGACGTTTTGGACGTATTCGACGTCGGGACGGGCCATGAGGTAGGCGATGGCTCGGTCGGTCACTTCGCGCGTGCGTTGCAGCGTCGCACCTTCGGGCAGTTCGAGTTCCACGGTGAAATAGCCCTGGTCCTCTTCGGGCAGGAAGCTGCCCGGTACGGCGTAGTTCAACAGCCAGATGCCCACAACGACGATGCCCAGTCCGGCGAAAACGCGCTTCGGAAAGGCGAGGCTTTTCTTTATCATCTTCTCGTAGGTCCGGTTCCCTTTCGCGAGATAGATGTTGATGTAGCGGAATACGATGTTTTTTCTGCGCCCCGTTTCCGACTTCAGCAGACGGGCGCACATGGCCGGGCTCAGCGTGAGGGCCACCACGGTGGAGATGAGTACCGATGCCACGATGGTGACGGTGAACTGGCGGTAGAGCATGCCGGTGATACCCGAAAGGAAGCTCACCGGTACGAACACCGCGCACAGTACGAGCGAGGTGGTTATCAGCGCCCCGCTGATGCCCTGCATCGCCTCCTTGGTGGCTTCGTAGGCTCCGATTTTCTTCTCCTCCATGATGCGGGTGACGTTCTCCACCACCACGATGGCGTCGTCCACCACGATGCCGATGGCGAGGATGAGGCCGAGCAGCGTCAGCATGTTGAGCGAGAAGCCGAATATGAGCATCACGCCGAAGGTGCCTATCAGCGAGATGGGTACGGCGATGATGGGGATGAGCGTCGCCCTCCAGCTTTGCAGCGAGAGGAAGACGATAAGAATGACGAGGAAGAGCGCCTCGAAGAGCGCCTTGTAGACCTCGTGTATGGATTCGGAAATGTAGGTGGTGATGTCGAACGGGATGAGGTACGAGATGCCCTCCGGGAACGACATGCTGATTTCTTCCATCGCCTCCCGGACGAGTTTGGAAACCTCCATGGCGTTGGCGCCCGGCAGCAGGCGGATGTTCATCACAGCCGCGTTGGCGCCGTTCAGTCCGCTTTCGGTGTTGTAGCTCTGCGCTTCGAGCGATATGCGGGCCACGTCTTTCAGCCGGATGATGGAACCGTTGGGATTGGCGCGAACGACGATGTTCTCGAACTCCTCGACCGAAGAGAGGCGCCCCTGTGTGGAAATCGGTATGGAAATGTCCACGTCCTCGATGGGCTGCTGGCCGAGCACGCCGGCGGCCGATTCGCGGTTCTGGTCCTTCAATGCGCTTTGCAGGTCTTGGACGGTCACGCCGAAACTGGCCAGTTTGTCGGGCTGCACCCAAATCTGCATGGCATAGTAGCGGCTGCCCACGTTCGATACGCCGCCCACGCCCGGCACCCTGCGCAGAATGTCCACCACGTTGAGCGTGGCGAAGTTGCTGAGGTATATCTCGTCGAACTTGTCGTCGGAAGTGAGCAGGCAGACGGTCATCAGCTGGTTCGAAGCCTGTTTTTCCACGCTGATGCCGTTCTGGACTACCTCGGCGGGCAGACGGGCCTCCGCCTGTTTCACGCGGTTCTGTATTTCGACGGCAGCAAGGTCGGGATTGACCGATATGTCGAACGTCACCGTCGCGCTGAAGCTGCCGGTGTTCGTACTGCTCGATTCCATGTAGAGCATTCCCGGCGTGCCGTTGAGCTCCTGTTCGATGGGCGTCGCGACGGCCTGGCTTACAGTCAGCGCGCTCGCTCCCGGATAGCTGGCGCTCACCTTGACCGTCGGCGGGGTGATTTGCGGGTACTGGTCTATCGGGAGCATGGTGAGCCCGATGAAGCCCACGATGACGATGACGATGGAGATGACCGCCGAGAAAACCGGTCTGTCTATGAAGAAGTCGGCTTTCATGGGCTATTCCTCCGTATTGGTATCCGCCGTGTTATCCCCCTCCGCGGGTTCCACGATTTCGACCTTCATGCCCGGCATGAGCTTGTGGTAACCCTCCACGACGATGCGCTCTCCCGGAATGAGACCGCGTTCCACAATCATCATGTTGTCCGTTTCGGGGCCGAGTTCGATGAAGCGTCTTTCGGCCACGTTGTCGGGACGGACGACGAAGATGTAGGCGCCGCCTTTTTCGATGATGACGGCCTTCGAGGGCACTACCACGGCCTTTTCACGCACATCGAGCAGCAGTTTGACCTTGGTGAACTGGCCCGGCAGCAGGACGTGGTCGGGATTGGGCATCTCGGCCCGTACGGAGAAGGTGCCCGTCTGCGGGTCTACCTGCGGGTCGGCGAAATCCACCACGCCCTGATAGGGGTAGACCGAGCCGTCGGCCAGCGTGACCGTGATGTAGGGATTCCAGCCGCGCGTAGGGTCCTGATGGCCGAGGTTCACGTTGCGCTCCTTGCTTTTGAGGTAGTCGAGCGCCGTCATGCTGAAGTCCACGCGGACGGTGTCGCTTTTGACGATGGTGGCCAGCAGCGACCGTCCGCCCGGTCCGACGAGCGTGCCGATATCCACGTTGCGTTCGCTGATGTAGCCCGAAATGGGCGAACGTACCGTCGTGTAGCCTAAAGCCAGCTCCGCCTGAGCGAGGTCAGCCTCGCTCATGATGACCGCCGACACGGCGCTTTCGTACGATGCGATGGCGTTGTCCAGGTCGAGCTGGCTGGCCGCATTCTGTTCGAAGAGCGGACGGATGCGGTCGAGGTCCCGTTTGGCCTTGAGTTCGAGGGCCTTGTCTTTCTGGAGCTGCGCCCGTGCGCCGTCCACGCGGGCCTTGTAGAATTTCGGGTCGATGACGAACAGCACCTGGTTCTTGTTGATGTAGGTGCCTTCCTCGAAGAGCATCTCTTCGAGATAACCTTCCACGCGGGCGCGTATTTCGACGAACTGCTGGGCGCGTATCCGGCCGACGTATTCGCCGTATATCTCCATGTCGTCGGTGGTGACGGTCTCCACCACCACGGTCGGCCAGACTTCGGGCTGGGGACGTTTCCGGAAAATGAAATAGAGTGCTACCGCCACCGCGACCGCTACGACGGCCGCAGCTATTATCTGACGTTTGGTCGGTTTGAACCTTTTTCTGTTCTTTTTTACCATAAAAGATAGGCTGCTTTCGGGGTTCCTGAAAATCGACGGTTCAGGGTTAGAATGTACAAATATAAGGATTGAGGCCGAAAAATGGCCTCGTTTCCGTGCAAAATATCGTCCGGCGGCTCCGCAGGGAAGGAGGAGAAGCGGAGGAAAAGTCCCGTTTCTCCTGAGTAACGCGTTTGTGTGCAATGCGTTGTCTTCTGTCTGGACGTATTTTGCCATGCGTTTTCCGGATAAGGCGTTCCCGTCCCCGTTCTGCGGAAAGGGGAACATTTCGACTTCCGGAACGCATGCGTACGGCGTCCGCTTTTTGCGGCTTCAGGCCCCGTCGGGGGGGCCGTCCGGGGCGGCGGAACGTTTTGTTCCTGCCGGAGCGGGACGGATTTATGAAAACTGTTGTAACTTTGCCGCCCGGTAACGACAGCAGCATCCGATATTATGGGACGCACCAGTCATTTCAAGGGGATAATTTATGCGGTGCTTTCGTCGTCGACGTTCGGTTTCGCACCGTTCTTCACGTTGATGCTCATCGGCGGCGGTCTCTCGTCGTTCGGGGTACTCTTTTACCGTTGGGGCGTGGCCTCGCTGGCGCTCGGATGTTTCGGGCTCGCCGTGCGGCAGAACTTCCGCATCGGCTGGCGCGACCTGGGAACCATTTGCCTGCTGGGAACGGCCCGCGCGATGACCTCCCTCAGCCTGGTGGTCGCCTATCAGAACATCGCCACCGGCGTGGCCTCTTCGATACATTTTCTCTATCCGCTCGCCGTGGCGTGCGGCATGGCCCTGTTTTTCCGGGAGCGTATCTCGTGGCGGGTTTTCGCCGCCATCGCGGTTTCGCTGCTGGGGGCCGTCCTGCTCTCGGCGGGCGACCTGAGCGCTGCGGACGGCAATGGCGTGCTCGGCATGTCGGCGGCCTGCATGTCGGTCGTATGTTACAGTGCCTACATCATCGGCGTGCGCAAAACCCGTGCGGCGCGTATCGACTCGGCGGCCCTTACCTTCTATGTCACGGCCTTCGGCGCCCTGCTCTTCGGTTGCTGCGGCATGCTTTTCGACGGCGGCATACAACTCGTCACGGGATGGAAGATGTGGCTGTGCGTACTCGGCATCGCCCTGCCCGCCACGGCCATTTCCAATATCGCGCTCGTGCAGGCCATCAAATACATCGGGCCGACGACCACCTCCCTGTTCGGCGCCATGGAACCGCTGACGGCCATGGTTATCGGCGTACTCGCATTCGGAGAACCGTTCACGTGGATGACGGCGGCGGGCATGGTGCTCGTCATCGCTGCCGTGAGCTGGGTGGTGCGGGACGGTTCGGACGGCAACGGCCCGTGCCGGCGTCGTGGCGCTCCGGCGACCGATGCCCCGAACTGCTGAACGCACACCGCACTGCGTGCCGGGCGGTGCGGTCAGTACCGGTTCCTCGCGTATATCGCTTCGAGGGGTTTGCGCACCTTTTCCCTTACCGGCGCATCGGAGTATCCGAGCGTTATCAGCAGCGGGATGCGGCGGTTTCCGCCCACGCCCAGTAGTTTCCTTACCTTCTTTTCGTCGAACCATCCCACCATGCAGGTACCCAGTCCCAGTGCCGCGGCCTGGAGGCAGAGCTGGTTGGCGGCTATTCCCACGTCCAGCAGGCGGTATTCCTTGTCCTGTATGACGCTGCCGGCTGCCGACAGCATGTTCTGTCTTTCGAGTATGACGGCGATGATGACGGGGGCCTGGCGCACGAACCGGTTCATGCCCATTCCCGCCGCGGCATCGGCTATGCGTCCCCTCAGCTCCGGTTCGTCGCTGACGACGAACTTCCACGGCTGGGAGTTGTTGGCCGAAGGCGACAGCCGAGCGGTTTCGATACACTGCATCAACTTGTTCTCCTCTACGGGTCTGTCCGAATAGTTCCGGACGCTCTGGCGCATTGCGGCCAGTTCTGCGAAATCCATCATGGCGTTCTGTTGTCGGTTATCGGTTCGCCGCGGTACCGGCCGGTTTCCCGGAATCCGTACGGAACTGGCCGCCGGGAGCCGCGGTGCGGTAAAGATAAACACGGTATCGTATATTGGCAATAATCTTTGGTCTTTTGAGGGGCCTTGTCGTTTCCGTCATACCGGCCGCGCCTGTCGCGGACGGGCCGGGATGTATCCGGTTCCTGAGTTCGGAGTGCCCGTTATGGACTTGGTGCTGCCCGTCGGAATGCCCGTGTACCGACCGGTACAATGCGCCGGTCGTTTGGCCGGAGCATGTAACAATCTTTTAACGCCGCTTTAACGACAGGGTAAATTTCCCGCGGTTCTTTTGCGGCGTGTTTACGGGAACTACGATGAAAAAATGGATGCTTTCCTTTCTGTGCACTGCCGCAGCGTGCTTCGGATGTTTCGCACAGGAAGACGTTCCGGCCCGCGCTTCTTTCCGCAATGGAAAACTGACCTTCGAATCGCGCGACGGGGCTTTCAGGCTCTGGTTCGACAACCGCGTCTATGTGGATGCGGCGGCCTACCTGCCTTCGGAGGATGTCTCCTCGCTGCTGTCCGAACCTAACAAAGACCTCGAATACGACGACGGAACGTTCCGTTTCAGCAACGGTATATCGATACGGCGGGCCCGCTTCGCGGTGAAGGCCACGCTTTATGAAAAATGGTTCGGTGAGCTCGACCTCGATTTCGCGTATAACGAAGTGGAAATGAAGGATATGTTCATCGGCTACCGCTTTTCCGACCGAATTTCGGTCAAGGCGGGCCACTTCAAGGAACCGATGAGCATGGAGCGCCTGACGAGTTCCAAATACCTTCTGAACATGGAGCGTCCGATGGCTGTCGAGGCGTTCGCCGGCGGGCGGCGGCTCGGCGTGGCGGCTACCGCATGGGGGCGTCACTGGTGGGTATCGGGAGGCGTTTTCGGCCGTCAGGCGGATATCCTTCAGAAAGAGAAGAACCGCGGCGACGACGGGTACGGTTTTACGGCGCGTGCGGCTTTCTCGCCATTGGCCGACCGCGACCTGACACTCCATATAGGCGGTTACGGAACTTACCGCGTGCCGGAGATGGCCGGTAGCACGGAACGTTTCGTCGAGTTCCGTACTTTCCCGGAGAGCCGTACCGACCGCAGGCGGTTCGTGCGGGCCGAGATTTTCAACGTGAATCATTATTATACGCTGGGCCTCGAGCTCGCCTTCAAGTGGCGCAAACTCCTCGTGTACGGCGAATACATCTTCACGGAACTTTCCCGATACGGTCTTTCGGGCGGCGAACGGACACCGCTCAAGAACGCAACGTTCAATGGTTGGTACGCCACCGCGTCCTGCATGCTGTTGGGTGAACAGCGCTGCTACGCTCCGGAAGATGCCGAATTCGGGCCGATGCGCGTGCGTCGGGGCGGTAATCTCGAACTGGCGCTTCGGGTGAGCAGCATCAACATGAACGATTTCCACGACACGCGGGCGGTCATCACCGGGGGAGCTGCGACGAGCTATTCCGCTTCGCTGAACTGGTACCCGAACCGCAGCGTGTTGGTAGGGTTGAACTACGTCTATATGGACAACGACAAGTATGCCGACGACAAGGGGCACATCACGCTCGGCGGAAAACCGCTCAGCCAGGCACTGCCGTCGGGGCTCGATTTCGGCATCCTGCAGCTGCGCCTGCTGTTGTCGTTCTGATTCGGAGAATTTCAGGTAAAATATAAGAGGATGAAAAAAATTGTTTGTGCGGTGCTGCTCGCAGCGACGGCAGCGGTATCCTGTAAGAACGACAGGGAGAGCGATGTGACCCCCGGCGATTCGGCGGTCGAGGGGCTCTATATCAACGAAGTCTATTCCTGTAATCCCGACTGGGTGGAACTTTACAATGCGGGAAGCGAAGAGCTGCATATCGGCGGCTTCATCCTGCAGGACGACAAGGGGGCGGAAGAGGAATACGTTCTGCCGGAGGGGACGACGATAGGCGCCGGAGCGTTCCTCGTCATCGAGGAGTTTTCTTTCGGCATCAGCTCCTCCAAGGGCGACCGGGTGACGTTGCTCGACGCTTCGCGCAGTGTGGTGGACGACGTGCTGCTTCCCGTCATGGAAGACGGCGCTTCCTACGGACGCAGTACCGACGGCGGTGCGAAATTCACGACATTCGATACCCCGACGAAGGGTGCTTCCAATACGGGCGGCGGAACGGTACCGGAGCCGGAGCCTTCGGTTACGGCAGTACGCATCAACGAGGTGCTTTCGGCCCCGGCGGGCGACGATGCGGATTTCATCGAACTCTATAACGGCGGCGAGCAGGATGCCGACGTCGGCGGTTTCGTGCTGCAAGATGATAAGGGTGCCGCAGAGGAGTTCGTCATTCCGGAAGGAACGGTCATCCCTGCGGGCGGTTTTCTCGTGTACGAACAGGTGTCGCCGGGAGCCGGGGAGAGTTTTACCTTCGGACTGAGTTCCAAAGGCGACCGGGTGACGCTGCTCGATGCTTCGCGCAGTGTGGCGGACGAGGTGGAAACGCCCGATTTCGGCAATACGAAGGGGGCGTCCTATGCCCGTACCGTAGATGGCGGGGGCGAGTGGCGGATTGCCGCCGTTCCGACCAAAGGTACGTCCAACGCGGGCGGAGCGGAAGTCTCCCTGAAGGGCGTGCTTTTCATCAATGAAGTATATACCTATGCCGACGGCAGCCGGGAAGACGACCTCGATTTCATCGAACTCTACAATGCGGGCGAAAGCGAAATCGCACTCGCCGGGCTGAAGTTGTGGGAGAGCGGTGGCAGCGCCGAGGCGTGGACTTTCCCGGAGGACGCCGTCATCGCTGCGGGCGGATTCTTCGTGGTGGTCTGCGACAAAGACAGCGAATGGTTCGCCGACCCGGTGCACTATCCGGTCTGGGGGCTTAGCAAGGGGCCCGACGAATACGTGACGCTGGCCGATGCCGATATGAACGAGATAGATTACGTGGCGTGTCCCAGCATGAAGCGGGGCGAGAGCTACGGCCGCGTGAGCGACGGTGCCGCGCAGTGGCAGGTGTTCGCCGCCTTTACCAAAGGTGCGCCCAACGAGGGCCCTGCACGGCAGCCCGTGACGAATACGATAGGGCTGTGGGTGAACGAGGTCTTCTCGAACAATCAGGATACCGCGGAACTGCCGTGGAACGAGTCGGTGGATTTCATCGAATTCTACAATTCGGGCGATGCGGCAATCGATTTCGGCGGGTATGTGATAAAGGACGACAAGGGGGCCGACGACGAGTCCTATACCGTACCGGCCGGTACGATGATTCCTGCGGGCGGTTTCTTTACCTGCAATGTGTACAAGGATAATCCCGAAGGCCCTTCGTTCGGGCTCGGAAAGGGTGGCGACTGGGTGTTCGTCTACAATCCCGCTGGGGAGCTGGTGGCCGAACTGGAGGTGCCCGCCTTTGCGGACGATGAAATACTTTCCTGGGGCCGCATGCCCGACGGAGGAGATGCGTTGCAGAAAATGGAGCCCACCAAGAACCGCAGCAACGACGGGACGGCGGCGCCCGCAGCCGCGGTGGTGATTAACGAAGTGCTGACCAACGGTTCGCAGGAGGAGGACTGGGTGGAGTTTTACAACGGCGGCGGCGTCGATGTCGACATGAAAGGGTATGTCCTTTATGACGATGGCGGCATCGAGAAGGCGTTCACCTTCCCGGCAGGAGCGGTGGTGCCTGCGGGCGGGTATCTGGTGCTGGTCGCCAAGGAGCCGGGGTCGTTCGATTTCGGGCTCGGCAAGAAGGGCGATGCGCTGACGCTGCTCGATGCTTCGGGTGCGGTGGCCGATGAGGTGGAGCTGCCGGCGCTCGACGATGACGAAACATACGGCCGCCGCAGCGACGGCACCGCGGAGTGGGTGGTATTCACTGCCTCCACCCGCGGGGCTTCCAATGCGGGCGGTACGGTCCGGGAGTAACCGGCGTGAGAAGCGTAGGACTTGTCCGCGGCAGGAGAGCGGGCGACCGCCTGTCCGGTGCTGCGGACGGTCTTACATAGGAATGACAGGACAACAAGGTATTCGATTCGGACGGGCGTATCCGGGAGGACGGGTCTGTCCACAATTACGGAAAAAGTACGGAAAGATGAATATAAGAATGAAACGGACAGCAGGGGCGGCGGTTCTGGCGGCTGCGTGCTGGAGCTGCGGCGCCGCCCTCCCCGCTTCCCTGCCCGAACGGGCGGAGGTGCCTTTTGAGGAAGTGTATCCGGAGACGGGCGGCGTGCCCGTCGTTATCGGCGGTTACGGGTCGGCGATGGGGTACGATGCGGCGGATTCGTGCTTCTGGCTCCTGACCGACAGGGGGCCCAACGTGGACGGGCCGACGCCGGAGAGCAAGGTATTCGTGCTGCCGGCATTCGCGCCCCGCGTCGGGAAATTCCGGCTGTCGGGCGATTCGCTCGTGGCGGTCGGGACGGTGCTGCTGCGCGATGCCGCCGGCCGGCCGTTCTGCGGGCTTCCGCCTGCGGGCGGCGATGGCAGTACGGGCGAGGTGGGGTACGACCTTGCCGGAGCGCTGGTGCGCGACACCCTACGGCAGGGCCTCGACAGCGAGGGGCTGGCACTGGCCGGCGACGGTACCTTTTGGGTGAGCGACGAGTACGGTCCCTACATCCTGCATTTCGACGGGGAAGGCCGGCTGCTGGAGGAGTACAGCCCGTTCGACGGCAGCCTGCCCGCGGTGCTGGCGCGGAGGCGCCCCAACCGCGGCATGGAAGGGCTCGCATACGATGCCGGGAAGGGGATGCTCTTCGGCATCATGCAGTCTCCGCTTTATCATCCGGACGCCTCCACGAAGGACGTTTCCCGCTGGTGCCGTATCGTGGCGCTCGACCCGTCCGACGGAGGTACCGCACAGTACCTTTATCCGCTCGAAAGTCCGGAACACGTGGTGAGCGAACTCTGTGCGCTGGGCGGCGGCCGTTTCCTCGTGCTGGAGCGCGACGGAGCGTTTCCGGAAAACGGGAAAGGTTTCAAACGGGTCTTCCGCATCGACATCGGTCGGGCTTCCGACATTTCGTCGCTGGACGGTACGGAGGCGGTGGAGATGCTTTCCGCAGAGCAGCTGCGCGAACGCGGGGTGACGCCCGTCGGCAAGGAACTTTTCTGCGACCTGCTCGCGGCCGTACCCGACTATCCGCACGACAAGCCGGAAGGCATGTGCCTGCTGGAGGACGGAACGCTGTGCGTGGTGAACGACGATGATTTCGGAATCACCGCTCCGCACCAGCCGGACGGGAGCATCGTCGTGAAACGCATTCCGGGGAGTTCGAAGCGCGATGCCGCGGCGATATATTTCATTCCCGCGGCGGACGTCTGCCGGTAGCTTGCCGCCTGTCGGAACGGGCGGGAAAAGGATTTCATAGTTTTGTGTTGTTGGATTCACGGCCTTGCCGCTCTCCGTGACGGCCGGTCATGGCCCATGTCGTTCCCGCAGTCCTTTCTGCGGGAACGTTTTGCCTTGATGTCCGGGAGGACGAACCGCCTGCGCTGTACCGATGGATGCGCTGTATTTTTAATAAATAATATACTTGTTGGAGGCTTTTTTTTACCTTTGTCGATTATGCCGTATCCGTAAACGTGCCGGCCTGTCGGGAAATGCACGGACGGAACGGGCGGAAACGATACCCGATGTACAGGAAACCGATACGGAACATCCTATTTACCGCTGTGTCGGCAGCTGCGCTGATGTGCTTTATGGCGGCTTGTACCGCGCAGGGAAGCGGAGCCGTGACCGCCGGCGAACGTCCGGTCGCGACCGTATATGTCCGGGCGTCCCAGGCGGATGTCTTGTCGCGGACTTTCATAGGGGGCGAAGGACTCGACCGCTGTTTCTGGTCGGAGTACGACCGGATAGGCGTGTATTGCCTGACCGCCGGCACATCCGGAACGCCGCAGGGTTACGAGTTCGGATGTTACAGACCCTATCCGGACGAGGCCCTCTTTTCGGCCGAGATACCCGCGATGGAGGAAGGTACCTATACTTGGTACGGTGCGTACCCGGTGCCCGAAAAAGTTGAAGGTACGGTCGTGACATGGCAGTTGCCGTCCGTACAGTCCGGTGCATACCGCGGTTATAACGATAACTTCGATTTCATGCTCGCTGTGCCGGCTCAGGGGCCGGCGCTCTCGCCTGCGGGCGGGGAGCTCGCGATGCAGTTCATCCACCAATGTCATGTCATGCGCATCCAGGTGCCGGAAGGGCGGAACCTGTGGGGTGCGGACATCCGCCGGCTGCGTGTGGAATTTCCCTCCGATGTGGTGGGTACCGTGACCGTGGATATGGCCGTTCCGACGGCTGCTCCCGTGCTGAGCGACGGGAGCGCCACCGTAGTGGCCGAACTCGACGAATCGTTATACGAGTCGGTCGAGGATGCCGCCGACGGCAGGTACGTATGGCTTTTTCTCTGTCCCGGCAAGGTGGAGGGCGACGTTCGGTTCACCGCCTACGATATCCATGGCTATCAGTCGGCTACGCTGACGGTTCCCATGAACAAAACGCTCGAAGCGGGCCGCATCACTCCCGTGAACCTGACCGTGCCGGAAGAGCTTCCGGTGTCGTGGATGGAATTCGCCATAACGGGCAACAACCTCGGCGAAGAGCCGGAGTTGCTGACCGTCAGGGCTCCCGAAGGGGCCCGGTTCCGCAACGGAACCGATACCTGCTCTTTCCGGACGAATGCGGAGCACCGCTACCGGCTCGGCTATTACGAAAGTTACGACGGCGTCGACAACGGTGCGCTCCTGCGGAACGGGGAGTTTACCTTCACGTACGAGTCGGCCAATGCGGTGGTGTCGGAGCGGCGGACCGCAGTACCGGAGGGGGACGGCGTCCCGGTGGAACTGACGGTCCCTTATCTGTTTTACGAAGATTTCGGAGGAGCTTCGGGTACGGACCAGAACAATGAGACGGTGGAGCTGGACGGCTACGGTCTGCCGGGCTGGTCGGGTTCGCGTTTCGGGTTGCAGGCGGGTACCGCGGCGATGATTTCGGCCTATCTGGGTTCCTCGGCCATCATGCCCGACCCGGACAGCGGCGACAACAAGCGCGGCCGATTGGATACGCCTCCGCTTGCGGCCATCAAGGAGGGTTCGACCGTCACCCTCGATGTGTCGTTCGATATAGGCGGCACCTTGCAAAAGGGAACGAACTTCTTCGGACAGGCGGTCATGTACTCCCGGTACGAATTCGGAAGCGATACCCGGACGGGGGCCGTAGACCATACCAGCGGTATCGAGCATACGGTGCTGACCGCGGAGGATGCGGGTACCGACGGCAGTTATACCAGCCTCCCGCTGCACCGCGAAGGCATCGAGGTGGAGGGGTGCACCAATGCCCACCGGCTCGCGTGGAGGACTTCCTACCGCATCGAGTATGCCGGAGCCTCGACCATTACGGCCAAAACGGTGTATGTGTACATAGACAATATAAAAGTTTCGATTAAGAAATAACGGATGAGAAGAATTTGGATTGCGGTCGCCGCAGCGGTCGTGCTGTGCGCGACGGGATGTTCGGAAGGAAAGGAGGGGCTCCCGGCCGGCGGAGAAGGACGGGTGGTGTTCGACTGTACGGTTTCGGCTTTCGTGGGGACGCGGGCCGATACGAGGACGCTGCCTTCCGGAACCGTTCCGGACGAAGGAGCGCTCGCCCTCGTGCTGTCGGGGGCGGAGGGTACGGCGGCCTCTTACGACGCCTTCGCCGATTACGACCAGCCCCTGCTGCGGGAAGGTACCTATACGGCTGCGTTCGTATACGGCAATCCCGATGCCGAAGGGCCGGATGCCGCATGTTTCGCCGGGGAGGGAACGTTCGACGTCGTGGCACGCAAAACGGTGACCGAACCGGTGGCCGTCTCACTTGCCAATTCCGTGGTTTCCCTCGCCTTCACGGAGTGGTTTCGGGGTTACTATACGGATTTTTCGCTGACCGTGCACACCGCATCGGGCTTCCGGACGGGATTCGTCGGGTCGCAGATTTCCTCTTCCGGGGAGACGGCTCCGGTATTCGTGAAGGCGGGGACGGAGCTTTTTCTGAGCGGCAGCGCCACGAAGTCCAACGGAGTGGAGGTCTCGTTTCCCGAAACGCTTGTCGGGACGACGGCCGCCCGGACGTGGCATACCGTTACGCTCGATGCCGGACAGGCGGGACGTGCGGGCATCGTGGTGACGCTCGACGACACTCCCGTGGCCGTCGAGGAGATTCCGGTGGAACTGAATCCGGATGCGTGAAATACGGACAAACGATAAGAATATCATAATGAAGCGATTTACCCTTATGCTTGCCTGCGCTGCCTTGGTGCTGACGGGATGCAAGGACGAGTCCGCCGATTTCGGCGGCGGACAGACCGGAGAGACGGAAACGGGCTACCTCTCGCTGTCGGGACTCGATGTCGATGTGGCCGACTACGCCGAAGAGATAACCTCCGGTACGGGAGCGGAGGCGGAAGTTGCCGCCGCGTCGTCCCGTGCCGCGGGCGCCACATCCGATGCACCGGACGATTACCGGGTCCGGATACGCAGCGTCAAGACGGGCGAAGAGTCGGTCTATACGTATGCCGACCTGAAGCTGCCGGAAAACCAGCGGATTCCGCTGGCTCCGGGGGCATACGTCGTGTCGGCCGAGTCGCCCGACCATGCCGATTACATGGCGGGGGAGGCCCGCGCCGACTGGGAGCGGCCGGTCTATTACGGCTCCGTGACCAAGAACGTGATAAAGCGTACGGAGACCGCGGTGAACGACCTGGTGTGCACGCTGGCCAACATCAAGACTACGGTAACGCTGACGCAGGACTTGCAGGAGCTTTTCATGTCGGATGCCGATGCGGAAGCATCCGGTCGGGAGCCGCTCTCCGTGACGCTCTCGGTGGACGATGCACGGCTGGTTTTCGACCGCGCGGCGGCCGATGCGGGCAGGGCCGGCTATTTCAAGGCGACCGGCGGAACGAATACCGTTAAAATCGTGCTCAGCGGAGCGTACAACAAGGCTGCCGCCGACGAGGAACCCGAATACGTGTCGGTGAACTGGACGAAAGAGATAACGGGCTGCAAGGCAGGTCAGTGGCGCAAGGTGTCGATAGGCGTACTCAATGCCGACCAGGGGAACGTACAGTTCCAGGTGACCGTCGAAAGCTGGGTGTACGACCAGAAGGTCGAAGTGGACGTAATGCAGCTTTACCCGTTCGGCGAGGAGACCGTCCCGGACGAAGATGTTTCCGACGAGGGGGCGCCCGAAGTCGCCCTCGACGGGGCGGACATCGCGGACGGATATGCCATCGACGGTTCGATGTACGACGAACTGCTCGGCAAGTGGAACGAGAACCTCAAGGTGGTGTTCACTCCTTCGGACGGCGCTGCGGTGCGGTCGGTGGAGATGCGGTTCGATTCCGACAACGCCGCATTCCTCGATGCGCTCGATGCGGCCGGCGTGCGGGAACGCACCGTCGCGCTGTGGCCCGAAAATGCGGAGATAGCGGCCTATGCGGTGACGCGGGAAGCCGGGACGGGCGTCGTGACCGCTACGGTGAAGGATGCCGGCATGTCGGCCCTGTACGGTTTCGCGGGGACGCACACCATCCGGTTCGCCGCGGCGGACGACCGCGGCAGAACCTCCTATACGGTGCTCGAAATACGGGTGACGGACGGGAGCGCCGTGGCGGACGGCCCTTCGGTCGTGTGGACGGACCGGGCCGGTACGAAGACGTACGATTTCGCCACCCGGTACGACCACAATGCCGTCGAAATCGTCATCGACGTGACCACGCAGAGCGCGTTCACCGGATTCACGGTCGATATCGTGAGCGAATCGGTACTGCCGCCCTCCGAACTTGAGGGCGTAGGGCTTACCGACCACCTCGACCTCGTCAACCCCGGCATTTATAAAACTCAGTTGGAAAACCTCGGTTTCCCCACCGGCGACGCGGTGACGGGCAGCAGGCGGGTGTCGTTCGATATTACCGGATTCATGGACCTGCTCACGCTGCTCAACCGGGAAGGAAACTGCGATTTCCGCCTGACCGTCACGGACGCTTCGGGAACGACGACGAAGACCATTCAGCTACATGTCGTAAAATAGGAGGCCGGGAGGAGAAAATCATGAAAATGAGGAGATACGGGAATCTTGCGGCCGTTTGTGCGGCGTTCTGTACCGCGTTGCTGGCGGGATGCGTCGCCGAAACGCCGGCCGATGCTCCTGCGGGAGCGGGCGAGGGAATCGTGCAGCTTCGCGTGGGGCTGCCCGA
Organism: Candidatus Tidjanibacter gallistercoris; assembly: GCA_019114205.1. Taxonomy (GTDB): domain Bacteria; phylum Bacteroidota; class Bacteroidia; order Bacteroidales; family Rikenellaceae; genus Tidjanibacter; species Tidjanibacter gallistercoris. Next base: position 41,231 of record DXFY01000053.1, read on the forward strand.
AAACTCCGGGACCGATGCGGAGGAATACGATGCGCTCGCCCTGAGCACGATGCGCATATACAGCCTGGACGACGACGGAGCGGGAGGAACCGCGGAGCGTCTCGTCCGCAAATACGTACCGGCGACGGAGACTCCGGCCGACCTGTACCTCGCTGCCGGACGGTACCGGGTGTCGGTAGAGGCGGGAGACGGTAGCCCGGCCACCTTTACCCGCAAGAGCTATGCGGGCGGCGGGACGTTCGACCTCGCACCGGGCGACGTGAAACCGCTGCCAATCGTGTGCCGGATTACCAACATCGCCGTGAAGGTGGCGTTCGACGCTACGGTGGCGCAGCGCTTCGACGAAGGTTACCTTACCTACGTGTGCGCGTCGGACGACTTTTCCAGAACGGATGCCGAGAACAGCCTCGTGCCGACGCTCCGTTATACGGAGGACGGGACGGGGTATTTCCTGCTGCCCGAAGGAACGGAACACCTGAGCTGGGGCTTTTTCGGAACGAGTTCCGATGCCGACCTCGCGGGCAAAAGCACGAAGACGGGCCGTATCGAACTGCCGCAGGGCGGTATGCAGTACACGCTCACGTTCCGCTATTCGGACGATGCGGAAGGGAGGCTGACCGTCAGCGTACAGGTGCGCGAATACGAGAGCGCGCACGATGACAATTTCAATTTCAGTCCGCAGCCGACCGTCAGTGGCGAGGGGTTCGGCATCGCGGAGGTGACGGGCTATCGCGACGAGCCGGTGCGGTTCCGCATCGCTTCGATAAACCCCCTTGCCTCCATCGTCTTTACCGTGAACGGGGAACGCTACGACGTGATGAACGGCGGCACGGCGGACGAGGGGCTTCAGGCGCAGGGCATATCGTACCGGCGTACGGACGAATACAACGGTCTGCTGTCGCTGGAGGAAAGTTTCTTCGCCGGATTGCCGGGCGGCATCCATGCGCTCGATTTCGTCGTGACCGATACCGACCGAAGCGAAGGCAGGGCGACCGCACGGGTGGCCGTGGCGGGCGCCACGGGCATCGTGTCGGCAGACCTCTGGTTCGGGCAGGCGACGCTGGGCGCTGTCGTGACCGACCCGCAGGCGGCCTCCGTAAAGATACGCTACCGAGAGGAAGACGCCGGCGAATGGAACGACGTCGAGGCCGTGAAGGGGCCCGACGGATATACGTATACCGCGGAGGCGGCGGATATCCGGGCCGGAAGGAGCTACGAATTCCGGCTGGTCGGCGACGGGAGCGAATGCGGCGTGCCGCTTGTCGCGGCAGCCGAAGACGGCGTGCAGGTACCCGGTGCAGGGTTCGAAGAATGGCACCAGTCCGGGAAGGCATGGTATCCCTATGCGGCAGGCGGTACGGAGTTCTGGGGGACCGGGAATCCCGGTGCGACCACGGCCGGGGCGCAATACAACCTGACATCGGGCGTGGAAGACCCGCGCCCCGGTTCCGCCGGGCGCCTCGCAGCGAAGCTGGAAACCAAGAAGCCGAGTTTTTTCGGCATCGGCAAGCTCGCCGCGGGCAACCTGTTCGTCGGTTCGTTCGGTACAGTATCCGGCATGGGCGGTACGGTACTCATGGGACGTCCGTTCGATTTCAACGCCCGTCCGACGGCGCTGCGCGTCTGGTACAAATATACGCCGGTGGGCGGCGACAAGGGACGGATATTCGTCTGTCTGGTTCGCATGACCGACGGCAGCACCTGTCATACGGTGGATACGAACAACCCCGACGAAACCACCTTCCTGCCCGACGACGAGTTCCTGTATGCCGACAAGAGCAATCCGGCGACGCTTCAGGGGCATGTCATCGGTTACGGCGACCTGATGCTCGAAAGGCAGGTGGGCGAGTGGACGGAGGTGACGATTCCCGTTACCTACCGCGAAAAATATGCGGCCGAACGGCCGAACGTGCTCATCCTGACCGCTGCGGCGAGTTACAGGGGCGATTATTTCGAGGGCGAGGTGGGCAGTACGCTGTACCTCGACGATGTGGAGTTTGTCTATTAGAAACGGATGAAAAAGTACGCCTGCATATTGTCGCTGTTTCTGTTCTTTTCGGGCGCGGACATCGCTGCTGCGGTGCAGCAGGCGCCCGCACGTCCGCTGAAGGAGACGCGCGGACTGACCTCTCTTTCGAACATCTTCGTGCCGAAGGGGCAGTGGGTGGCCGGGCTGAACGCCTCCTTTTCCACCCATGACAACCGAAACTATACGCTGGCGGTCATCGAGGGCATCGAATCGCAGGGGCATACCGTCCGGGTGTCGCCGCTGCTGGGCTATGCCGTCGCCGACAATGCGGTCGTCGGGGGCCGGTTCGGCTATTCGCGCACGTTCCTCCGTCTGGACGGCGGCAGCTTCGGCATGGGGAGCGGGGATACGGGCGTCGAACTGAAGGTCGATTCCTACTATTCGCTGAAACACCGGTACGAGGGGGCGCTCTTCTGGCGGCAGTACATACCGTTCGGCAGCAGCAAGCGGTTCGCCCTTTTCAGCGAGGTACAGCTCGTCATGGGCGGTTCGCAGGCCAAGTTCGCCGCCGATACGCCTGTGCGGGGTACATATGAAACGGGGTTCACCTGCGCCCTCAGCGTGACGCCCGGCCTGGTGGCTTTCGTCACCAACGCCATGGCGCTGGAGCTGAACGTGGGCGTCATGGGTATTACGTACGAGAACGTGAAACAGGTACACAACCGGGTGACGGTCGGCCGTCGGCAGGGCAGCATGATGAGTTTCAAGGTAAACCTGCTGTCCATCGGACTGGGGATGGCTTTTTATCTTTAAATGCGGAAGGGAATGAAGGGGAAAATATGCCTTGCATGGGTTGCGGCCGCTGTGTTGCTTGCAGCGCCGGCCCTTGCGTCGGAAGGGGCGGCAGCTTTCCGCGACCGGGCCGTACAGGGGCAGGAAGTGCTGACGCGAGTGCCGTCCGGGGATTCGGTGCGCCCGGTGTCGGCTGCCCGGTTTCTGCCTACCGCGCGGCGTATCGACAGGGGAATCAACGATATATGTTATGCCTACAGGGGAGAAATGGCCATCGGGTTCGCGGCCTCGTACGGGACGCTGACGAGCGAAGATACCGACATCATGCTGCTGCTCGACGGCATCGACTTGAGTGGCAGCATGTTTACGCTCAACCCTTCGTTCGGCTATTTCATAAGGGACAACATGTGCCTCGGCGTGAGTTTCGGCTATACGCGTATGCAGGGAACGCTGGGGAACGTGTCGCTCAACCTCGGTTCGGCCAACGATATCAGCATGTCGCTTTCGGGTGTCGGCTTCAAGAGCCGCATGACTACCATGGGCGCTTTCATGCGTTCGTATGCGGGAGTCGACCCGAAAGGACATTTCGGTCTGTTCGGCGAACTGGAACTGACCTTCCGGATGGGCGGTTCGGTCTTCTCCTATGCCCCGGAAGGGGAGGCGAAGAGTACCGAGAACGGGAACATGCAGCTGCGCGTCGCCTTCAATTCGGGCGTGGCGGTTTACATATTCCCGAACGTGTGCTGTACGCTGTCGTTCGGGCTGGGCGGATTCCAGTTCAACAGAGTGGACCAGAAGGATGCTTCCGGCAATGTGACGGGAACGCGGCGCGCATCGAAGATGCGGCTGCGCCTCAATATCGCCGACATCCGGATAGGTCTGAATTTCCATCTTTGAAATGATACCGATGATGCGCATATTCCGTCGTTTGTCGCTGGTGCTGCCGGTGCTGGCAGCCGTTTCCTGCATTCGCAACGATATTCCCTATCCCGTGGTGGAGCTGGAGATACTCGGTGTCGCGGGGGAGGGTTTCACATGCTCCGGTGCCGATATCGATACCGGGGAGCGCATCGTCACGCTGCACCTCGACGAGGTCACCGACATCAGCCGCGTGCGTATCGATTCCGTTTCCGTGACCGAAGGGGCGAAGGCTTCCATCCCCCTGTCGGGCGTATTCGACCTGCGGGCCGACGTGTCGGTGGTGCTTTCGCTTTACCAGGATTACGAATGGACGCTGCGCGGGGAGCAGACAATAACCCGTGCCTTTGCGGTCGAGGGACAGATAGGGGCCGCGGAGTTCGACGAGGAGCTCCGTACCGCACGGGTGAACGTGCCGCTGGATGCCGACCTGAACGATGTCCGGGTGACGGAACTCAAACTCGGCCCCGAAGGCATTACGACCATGACGCCTTCGGCCGAGGAGCTGACCTCCTTCGAGACCTACCGCACGGTCGATATACGCTATCACGATTTCGAGGAGCGGTGGATGCTCTACGTGGTGCCCACGGACATCGTGGTGGAGCTTACCGGTGCGGACGCGTGGACGCGGCTCATCTGGCTCCGCGCCCAGGGACGGCCGGGCACCGCGCTCGGCTTCCGGTACCGCGTGCAGGGTGCGGAGGAGTGGAACGAAGTGCCCGCCGAACGGGTAGAAGTGGAGGGCGGAACCTTCAGGGCATGTCTTTCGGGACTGGAACCCCGAACCGTTTACGAGGTCGTGGCCTATTCGGATGAAGAGCTTTCGGCCGTGGCTGCGGTCACGACCGGCGAGGAAACGCCTTTAGAGAACGGCGGCTTCGAGGAGTGGTGCACGGAGGGCGGCATCGTCTATCCGGGCCTCTCGAAAGACGGCGCGTACTGGGGAACCGGCAACACGGGCGCCGCGATTGCCGGGACGACGCTTACGGACAAGACCGACGACGTGCGCCCCGGTTCGGCCGGAACGTATGCCGCGAAGCTGGAATCGAAACTGGCCGGTATCGCAGGCGTGGGCCGTCTCGCCGCAGGCAACCTGTTCGTGGGGCGTTATGTGGCCACACGCGGCACGAACGGCATCGTCGGGTTCGGCCGCCCCTTCACGATGCGTCCTACCGCACTGAAGGGCTGGGTGAAGTATCGGGGCGGGGAGATAACCGACGTCGGTACGACGCAGCCTCCCGGCGTGACGGTCTCCAAGGGCGACCCCGACAGCGGCATCATCTATGTGGCACTCGGTACGTGGACGAAGGAGGAATACGGTGTCTGCGAGAAGGAGGAGGGCGACAAACTGGTGGGTACCGATGAAGTGCCCATCTGCGTGGACACGCGCGACAGGAATACGTTCTTCGACCCCGACGCTCCGGCGGTCGTGGCTTACGGCGAGCTGGTGCTCGACGAGGCCGTTGCGGAGTGGCAGGAGTTCACGATAAAGCTCGACTACCGGGCGACGGATATCGTACCCACGCATCTCGTGCTCGTCTGTTCGGCATCGCGGTACGGCGACTATTATATCGGCAGTCGCAGCAGCATTCTGTGGGTGGACGATTTCGAATTGATATACGACGAATGAGCCGTCCTCCGGTGGATGCGGGCCGGGGCGGATGGTATCCATCCGCCCC
>DXFY01000054.1 GCA_019114205.1 Candidatus Tidjanibacter gallistercoris
CTTACTATTCTACCTGGAGAAGAGAATACAGTGGTATTTGGTGGCAGGACTTTCTCAGAGCCTTTCGGTTGGCTGAACACATCTGCAGTGTATTTGCTGGTCAAAAACGAACAAGTAAAAGTTTTTGAACGGGGAGCAACAAACAACTTATTGAAAGAGAAGGTCTATACGCTCACTTCAGCGAGCGAGTACAGACGCTATTACGAATACTCCTTCACCGACGATTATTTCAAGAAAGGCAAGCCGATGGAATGACGCTCGATTCCCGGCAGGCACATCGCCTTATCCTCGTTCCATGTACGACAACCTGCTCCGAACGCCTCCGGAGCAGGGAAGACGGCCTGCGGCCCCCGATGCACCGCGCAGCGAACGGCGCCTGCCGGCACTCCATGCAGCGAACGACTTCGCGCCGCAGAACCGCCTCCGCCAGTCGTTCGGCACAGAGGCCCGTATTCCGATGAACAGTCCCATATAATTTCGTATCTTTGCCTGCGGATGGCCGGCTTCGGCACAAACCGGCCCGACGAACATTCCGCAACTGTGGCTTCCGCTCGCTTCCATATCTACACGGCCCGCCTGCTCCGCTCCCTCGCCGGAGGGTGCATTTCGTTGATATTGTGTTTTCTGCTGTACATCGTCTTCGACATCAACGTCCTGGACCACCTGGCGCCGCAGGAAGACGAAACGGACGTAATCAACTATTTCTATTCGATTGAGAACCGACGCCCCGATGCCGCATCGTACAGTTGCTTCTACGACGACCGCATCGTGCTCTTCGACCTGGAGGGGACGCAGTCGCGCGGTGTCATCGCGGCGGCAATCGAACGCATCGATTCCTGCGCACCCGCAGCCATCCTGCTCGACGTCATCTTCCCGCAAGCCGCCGCTGCGGACGCCGCCGAAGACCGACGGCTGCGCGAGGCGGTGACGGGAGCCCGAAATCTCTATACGGCCTGCCGGATGACCGACAGCGGCACGGAACGTTCGTTCTTCGCGGCGGACGGCACCGTAGCCGAAGGACTCGCGAACCGGACTTTCTATTACCGCCCCGCCGAAATCGTGCAGGGCGACACCATCGGTTACCTGCCTTACCTCGCAGCCGGAGTCGCGGGAACGCCCGACCCGAACAGGACGGTGAACTACTTCGACAAGGAGTTTCTCAGGACGGGCATTTCCGAACCGCTCTGTCCGGACGACATCCGGGGCCGGTTCGTACTGGTGGGCGACCTGCAAGACCTGCGCGACACGCACGACATGCCGTTCCGCATCGGGGGCACGTACCGTGTACCGGGAACCGTACTGATGGCCCACACGCTCTCCACCATCCTGCACGACACATGGGTGGTAAAACTTCCCGCCGCATGGGGCGCGGCCGTAGCCCTCGTACTCGCCGTCGCCTTCACCTATTTTTGCTACTCCCTCCGCGAGAACGACCGCCTCAACCGCCGCTGGAGCGATTTCATCGAAGGCGCGGCCCGCATCCTGCTCATCCTGCTGCTGATGCTGGCCGGCTACTGCCTCTTCTCGAAATACGGAGTGATACTGAATCTCGTTTATACGATGCTCGCCCTGGCCCTGACAGGTTTCGCGGCGGACATCGTCGAACTGGCCGAATGGGTCCGAGCGAAACACCGCGGACGAAAACATACCGGAAAAACGACTGTAAAGGATGAAACGAATCATACGTAACACACTGGCAGCGCTGAGCATCCTGTTCTTCTCAGGAACGCTTTCCGCACAGACGTACCGCGTCGCCTCGGTAAACGGCGAGGCCGACTGCCTGCGTTCGGGTACGTGGAGCGCGCTGGCTCCGCGCGAAACGCTTGCCCCCGACGATATGGTGCGCATCGGGGAACATTCCATGCTGTCGGTCATCGACCGGGACGGCAACAGGCTGTACGCCCTCAAGGAACACGGCGAGGCCCCGCTGGGCGAAATCATCGAAACGCAGAGCCGCTCCGCCCTCGCCCGATTCGCGTCCAATTTTCTGCGGGCGCTGACGCGCGGCGACACCGAAAAAATCAGCCATGAAGCGAATGTCTCCTACAAAGACCTCAATGCCGACGGCGCCATCCACGCGGCCCTCGCCGACCCCGCCTACCGGTCAGCATACCCCGTATCGATGACGCTGGTGGACGAACGCACCGGAAAGGAAATAGGCAGCATCGCCCCGACAGGCCGTCGTTTCTTTTTCCGAATCACCAACGGTGGAGACGTACCGCTCTTCGTGAACGTACTGGACATCGCCTCGGACGGGAGCCTTTACGACTGCCTGCCCATCGACGAAGGCGGCACCATGCTGCACCTGCTGGTTCCGGGCAACGGTACGGTCGATTTCCGGCAGTATCCGATGGAGTTCTCCGAACCGGTCGGAACCGACCTCCTCGTCCTGACGGCATACGACCGACCGTTCGACCTGCGCCGCGCGGCCGAAGCGCTCGGCACGAACCGGCCGGCAGACGCATCGCCCGACGGCGTCGGCATCTTCCGGATGACTCTCGAAGTAACGCAACCTTAAATTATAAACGACCGCGACATGAAAAAACTCCTGTTATTCTGTTTCCTGTACCTCTTGCTGCCGGCGACCGCCCCGGCACAAACCGCCCTGCGGGCCGTACAAGACCCGGATACCGAACTGTGGGGCTTCGTCGATGCACGGGGCGAATGGGCCATAGCCCCCGCATTCGAAGAGTGCCACCCCTATTCGTTCAGCAGCGGATTCCGCCTCGGTTCGGTCAAATACAAAGGACGCTGGGGCTGCATCGACCGCAAAGGGAACTTCGTCGTCCGTCCCGTATTTTCCTACGGCGATTCCTACCTGGCCGGACAGCACCTGCTCGAAGGCACCCCAGTCGGAAGGGTACTTTACCGCATCCAAGACCGCGACACGGGAAAATGGGGATTCGTCAACCACCTCGGCAACTGGGCCATCCTGCCCCGTTACGAAGACTGCCATCCCTATTCGTTCGGCGAAGGTTTCAACTTCGCCAGCGTGAAATACCGCGGCAAATGGGGATGCATCAACAAAAAGGGAGTATTCGTGGTCAAACCCGTCTTCTCTTACGGCGACTCCTACTTAGCGGGCATGGAGTGGCAGAACTCTCCGGACTATGCAGCCGTGCCGGCATCCCAGGTAGCCAACTACACTTCCGACTCCCCGGTTCCGAATCAGGAACAAACGGCCCTCGCAGCGACTCCCGCAACGCCCCCGCAGGCACCGGCCGGAAATACGCCCTTGCCGGCATCCGTCACGCCCCCGGTGTTGACCATCCTGAGCCCGAAGAACGGTACGGGCTACGACCTGGACGAAGTAGTCATCCGCTACGAAGCGAAAACGGCCGACGGCCAGGCGCCGGAAATCATGGTCTCCATCGACAACGAGCCCTACGACATGACCGCCAAAGGAGTACGGCGCGCGGGCAACGAACTGCGCCTGAAACTGTCCCCGAAAGAGGGGCAGCGCCGCATCCAGCTCATTGCCAAAGATTCGCGCGGTCTGAACAGCGAGCCCGTCTACCTGACTCTACAATATACGGGGCAGCAGCTCAAACCCGCCCTACACCTGCTCGCCGTCGGGGTGGGACAGTACGACGACCCGAACATCGCAGACCTCGACCATGCGGCCAAGGACGCGAAAGATGTGGCACGGGCGATTGCCGAAGCCAATCCGGCAGGATACCGCAGCATCGAGGAACCGATATTGCTTACCGATGCGCAGGCCACGGCAGTCAATCTGAAAACGGCGCTGATGCAACTGGCCGGCAGCGTCCGGCAGGACGACGTGGCCGTCCTCTACTTCTCCGGTCACGGGGCGCAGGAACACGACGAAACCTATTTCCTCTCCTCGGATGCCGTGGCCGGGAACCTCTATGCCACGGCCGTGAACTTCAACGACATCCGTACGGCCATGCGCATCCTGGTGGACAAACACTGCCGGGTGCTCGTCTTCATGGATGCCTGTCACGCAGGCGCGCTGTACAACACGAAGTCGATTTCGCGGACGCTCCAGTTCGCCCAGCCCGGCGTCATCGGTTTCTATTCGAGCACCACATCCCAGCAATCGAACGAAGCGGAGAAATGGCAGAACGGCGTCTTCACCCGCGCACTGCTCGACGGACTCGACGGAAAGGCCCGCGACGGACAGGGCAACATCACCACGCTCGAACTGGAACGCTACATCAAAACGACCGTAGACCGCGAAACCGAAGGCATCCAGACGCCCATCGTAGAGAACAACGTCGGAGACTTCATCCTGTTCTACAGGTAATGCCGCGGCATCCGGAGGGGATGCCTCCGAGCGCCGTTCCCGACACCATACCTGCCGGCGGGAACGTACCGCCCCTCTTCATGCGGCGGCCGGCGTCTCGGAAAACCGAAGCCACGCTCAGGGCTGCAATACCGGATGCTTTCTCGTTATCAGTGTCCCGTTTTGCTGCGTCCACACGCATCGGATTCCCGACGGTTCACCGCATCTTCGGATAAGACAGGAGGCGGTTCGGCAAAGCCGAAATCGAAAACAGCGTTTTCTTTTGTCACTGCGCTCGCCTTTCACTATCTTTACAGAAGACAGGATACGGCTCGGCAAAGACAAAATCGAAAACTCCGTTTTCCTTTGTCTTTGCACTCGCCTTTCACTATCTTTAGAGAAGACAGGATGCGGCTCGGCAAAGACAAAATCGAAAACTCAGTTTTCTTTTGTCTTTGCACTCGCCTTTCACTATCTTTGCAAAATACGGCCGGCCCGGCATTCGGACGGAAGAGCCCTTTCCGTCTGTCGAACCGCCCTGATGTCACACCCGTTCGGCGGTACCGGAAAACGGCCGCCGGCAACCACACCGACGGAAATGAACATGGGACGCACCCTATCGAACATCATCACCACACTGTGCCTCGCGATACTCTGCGCATCGTGCGCTCACGACGACGCCTACGTGGAAATAGACGACCCGGCACAACTCGACATTTCGCTTTCGGGTACGAATCCCGTAACCGTAAACTTCCGCGCAAGCGCGGAATGGTATGCCCGCATCTATTACCAGCAGGGCGACACGACACGCTGGCTCAACGTCACGCCCCTGTCGGGCAACCCGAACGTGACCGCGGTAACCATCCGGGCCAAATCGGCCAACTATACCGACAGTGACCGTCATGCCGACGTCGAGGTCAAACTGCCCGGAAACGTCGGTACGACCATCCGGGTAGTCCAGCCCGCCACAAGCAAACCCCGCAGACTGACCGGGCTCCGACGCACTGCGGTCGGCGGCAGCCTCGACGGACCGTCCGTACTCTCGTTCGGATACGAGGAAGATTCGGACGAAACGGCATCCTTCACCGTGGGAAGCGGTACGGGAGCCGTCACCTATTCCGTGGAAAAGGGAACATCGTCCGGAACGGTCACCATGTCCACAGGCACGAACGAGAGCAGCTTCCCGATTAAGATGCTCAACGGGCGGGTATACGGATACGACAACATCGAATGGTCGTTCGCCGATACCAATACGGGCATCGTACTGAACCGTTCTACCGTAACGATGAGTTTCAGCTACGACAACAGCGAAGACAAGCTGCTGAAGAAAATCACGCGGAACGAAACGGTCAGCATGCGCAACGGAGAGACGCTCGACCCTGCACAACGGATTACCGAAACATTCGACTATTTCTACGACAACCTGAGCATCGACAGCCTCTGCCACATCACCACCTACAACCCTACCGATACAACGACCGTACGGGATACAGTGCAGTACAAGCTGCATTACCCCGCTGCGGAATATCAGGAGAACAACCTGACGGCGGACGTATGGCACCTGCTCGTCTTTCCGGAACTCCAGGATACGCCTTTCTATTCGCCGACGGGCTTTGAAATGCTCGGACTGACGGGAGACCCGCAGAGCAACTTCCCCGAAAGCGCGGACATTTCCGTACAGCTTCATTCCGAAGAAGGACTCACGGCGTCATGGCCCGACCGTTACCTCTATTCCTATCAGCGGAACGTCAACGAACTCGCCACGGCGACTGCGGAACTCTATTTCCCCTCTTCGACCCGTCAGGTGACCGCCGCGTTTACTTACCAGGAAGCGGCGGACGACGGTACGGAAAGTACCGATACCGCCGCCGAACGATAGGAACAAATACCTCCGCATACACGGGCAAGCCGGGTACCATGTCAGTACCCGGCTTGTTCCGTTCGGTGTTTCCCGTATTGGTGGGCCGGAAGTCGGGCCTCCGCCGAACCTCCCGCCTGCCATGTCACGCAGCGGAAGTGTCTGCCATCGTCCCGACACGGCACTCCCGCTTCCGTCACCTGACGACCGCCCCGCAATACCGGGCGGGAACATGCTCCGCAAAGGATACCTCTCCACCGCCCGACCGGGCATGGCAATCCGAAGCGCCGTATTCGACCGACAGCAATAATGCCAAGCCGGAAACGGCCCGACCTCCTCCGGCACCGCAAACCTTCCCGAACCTCCGCCTGCGGGGACGCACCGAGCACATGATTCGAGCCATCCGAACGGCACTGACGGCAATACGTCCATCGGTACCGGTATGCCCCGACCGAATCGCACCGCGGCAAACACCGTTTCCAGGCCCTGTTCCCACTCACAGCACACACAAGCCCCGCAACCGGAAGGTACAAGCGACACAACCGAAAGCCCGCTGGAAAGCGCCGCCGAAAGCAGCTTTACGAGAGCACGCAGGCGAGAGGAACTGCACGTTCCTGCAAGAAAAAGCCCCGAATGCAATGCCTCCTCCGTCTACGCCCCGGCAGCAGCACGACCGGGCAGACGGAGGGAGGCGGCGAAAGGACATTCCTTTCGCCGCCTCCCTGAAACTGCAACCGACCGTTCCTCAAGGCACTCCCTGTCAGGGAAACCAAACGGCCGTATCCATCCGCAGGAACGTCACAACTGTTCGGTGATGTCCCACACGAAGGCCCGCATCCCCTGCATCTGCGTCTCTTTCTCCAGCTTGCGCAGGGCTTCCATCACGCGCGGCATCTTCTCGTCCTCCACCATGGCGATGATGGTAGAGTTCATGGCCGGCCACGTATGGGTTCCCATATGGGGTTCACCCGTGTACGAACCGCGCCCGTGCGTCAGCGGGAAAAGCGTGAAACCGCGGACTGTATAATGGTCGAGCAGACCCTCCACACGCTCCGTGAGCGTCATGTTATATGAAATGAACAATGCTTTCATCGTATTCTGTCCTTTTGGTTAAGGCGTTCCGGCGGACGGAACTTGCCGCCGCCTGCCGGAACACCGTGAATATTATGCTTCGGGCGTCGTGGCGTCGATATACGCTTCGCGCATCATGCGACGGCGGCGTCTGATACCCACACCTCCGAACAGCGAATACATCACCGGCACGGCCACGAGCGTCAGAATGGTCGAGAAGGTAAGACCGCCTATGACGGCCACACCCATCGGCTGCCAGAGCTCGGAACCCTCGCCGAGGCTGAGCGCCATCGGGAACATACCCAGAATCGTAGTCAGCGAAGTCATCAGCACCGGACGCAGACGGCTCTTGCCGGCAGCGATAACGGCCTGGTTGATGCCGTAGCCGCGTTCACGCAGCAGGTTCGTATAGTCCACCATCACGATACCGCTCTTCACCACGATGCCGACCAGCATGATGGCGCCGAGCAGGGCCATAAGGCTCAGCGATGTACCGGTCATGTAGAGTGCGAAGAATACGCCCGGCACGGCGAGCAAAATGGTAATCATGATGATGAAAGGATTCACGAAGGACTCGAACTGCGTCGCCATCACCACGTACACCAGAATGACAATCAACACGAAGAGTACGATGAGGTCGCCGAAGGATTCCTGCTGGTCTTCGAGCGTACCGCCTACCTCGATGAATACGCCGTCGGGCAGTACGTAATCGTCCAGTACGCCGTTCACCTCATCCACTACGGAACCGAGCGCAACGCCGTCGCCGAGCATCATGGTCACCTTAACCACCCTCTGGCGGTCTTCGCGTTCGATGGTAGGCGGTGCGAATTCCTCGATAACGGTACCCACGTCGCCCACGCGAATGGCCTTGCCCGAAGAATTGTAAAGCACGATGTCCTCGATATCCTGAACCGACAGACGGTAGGGCTTGGCGTAACGCACGATGATGTCGTACTCGTCGCCGTCCTCGCGGTACTTGCTGGCCGTATAACCGTTGATGCGGTTACGGATGGCCGTCGAAACGGTCGCGCTGTTGAGGCCGTAGTAAGCGAGCCTGTTGCGGTCGAGCTTCACGTTGAACTCCGGACGCATGTCCTCGCGGGAGATAATCACGTCGCGCGCACCGTCGAGTTTCTCCATCTTGCTTTTCAAGTCTGCCGCGATGGCGTTCGTCTCATCGAAGTCGTAACCGAATACCTTGACTTCCACGTTCGCGGCATTGCCGATACCGCCGCCACCGCCCGAACCGCCGCCGGGCGTCACGGTGAACCGTTTCAGTTCGGGTATCTTGGCAAGTTCCTCGCGCAGCTCGTCGCTGATGAGGAAAATCGACTTGTCACGCTCGTGCGCCTTCGGGAACTTCAGCGTATAGTTGATGATATACGAACCGGAAGTGTTCATCGCTGAGAAAGCCGTCGTCTCCGAAGCCGAGCCGGCACTCGCCGAAACGCGCTCCACATAGGGATACTTGTTGTATATCATCGTATCGATTTGGCGCGCTATCTTCTTCGTATATTCGAGTCCCGTGTTCTGTTCGAGCTCGACCTTCATGGCGATGGAGCCGTTGTCCGAAACGGGCATGAAGTCGCTCGGTACCTTCGTCGCCACGAACACACCCGCAATGAAAATAACGAACACGGCACACATCATTACGGCACGGTGACGTACTGCCCAGGTGATAATCGACGCATACCAGTTATCGAGGTTGTCGAGGAACCGGTCGATGGGCTTGAAGATGACGCCGAGCCCCTTATAGGTATGCGTATAATTGCCCTTGAGCAACTTCGACGAAAGCATCGGCGTCAGCGAAATAGCCGTCAGCGTCGAAACGGTCACGATGATGGAGACCATCCAGCCGAGCTCCCGGAACATGATACCCGACATGCCGGATACGAGCGTCAGCGGCAGGAACACGGCCACGACGGTAAGCGTCGTCACGATGACCGAAAGCCACACCTCGTTGGTACCGTAAATAGCCGCCTCTTTTGCCGAGGAGCCACGCTCCATGTGCGTGGTAATATTCTCCAACACCACGATGGCATCGTCCACGACCATACCGATGGCGATGGAGAGCGAACTGAGCGAAATGATGTTGATGGTTCCTCCTGTAAGATAGAGGTATATGAAGCCCGCCAACAGCGAAATAGGTATCGTCACACAGATAATCAGCGTCGCCCGCCACCGTCCCAGGAAGACGAGCACGACGAGGATGACGAAGAGGAAGGCGAACATGATGGTTTCGGTCAGCGAGGAGATACTGTCGCGTATTTCCTCCGAGCCGTCCATAAGCACGCTGATTTCGATATCGTTCGGCAGGTTCTTCTCGATGGATGGCAGCGTCTCCATAATCTGGTCGACAATGTTCACCGTATTGGCTCCGGCCTGCTTCTGCACGATGACACGCACACCTTTGCGGCCGTTGATGCGTTCGTCGAGGGTCTCCTCCTCCAGCGTATCGCGAATCTGGGCCACGTCGCGCAAAAAGATGTCGCGGCCGCCATAACTGGTGACCAGAACGCTGTACAGGTCGTCGCTCGAATTGAATTCGCCGTCAGTCTTGACGTTGATAGTGTTGTTGCCGATGTCTATCGTACCGGCCGGTACATTGACGTTCTCGGCGGCTATCACCTGGCCGATTTGTTCGACCGTCAGGTTGTATGCCTCCATCTTGCGCGGGTCCACATATACCTGTACCTCCCTTTCGGGAGCACCCATCATACTCACCGAACCGACGCCGTTCACACGGTTGAGGCGATTGACGAGCTGGTCGTCCAGCAGCTTGTAAAGCCCGTTGTAGCTCTTGTCGGCCGTCACGGAAAGCACCATGACGGGAATCATGGAGCTGCTGAACTTGTACAACGTGGGGTTGTCCACATCGTCGGGCAGGAACGTGCTCACGCGGTCGATGGCATCGCGGATATCGTTCGCGGCCACGTCGAGGTCGGTCCCCCACTCGAACTCCAGAGAGATGAGCGAAAAGTTGTCAGAGGATTTGGATGTGATATCCTTCAGGTTGTCCACCGTGTTGAGGTTGTCCTCCAGCACGCGGGTGACGTTGGTTTCTATATCCGCGGCATTGGCCCCTTCGTAGGTCGTGATGACCGAGATGGTAGGCATATCCATTTCCGGATACATGTCGATGGCGAGGTTGCTCAGCGAGAAAACGCCGAGAATCATCACCATCAGGAATATCAGGACCGTAGAAATAGGCTTCCTGACCGCACTCTCATATATCTTCATATGTTATATCCTTGTTTCGTTTGGTGTTTGCAATGTTCCGGGGCGGCTCTTCCGCCCCGGATACGGGAAGCGCTATTCCGGGTCGCCTGCAACGACCTTTACCTTCGCACCGTCGAGCAGGCGCGCAGAACCGGCAATGACCACATGCTCGCCCTCTTCCAACCCGGAGAGAATCTCCACCCGGTCACCCACCTGGCGTCCGGTGGTCACGAAACGGCTTTCTACCGTGCCGTCGTTCTTAACCACATATACGTATTTGTCATTCGTCCCCGTCTGGCGCTGGATGGCCACATCGACCACGGTGACGTTCTCCACTTCGCCCATGTTGAAAGTCGTGCGTGCATACATGCCCGGACGGAGCGTCAGCGATGCATTGGGTACCGTCACTTCCACTTCGAACGTACGCGAGGTGGGGTCGATGGCGGGCGCGATGCGGCTCACCTTGCCGGCGAACTCCTGGTCGGGATATACATCGACCTTCACCGTAACGGGCATGCCCATATATACTTGCGGGAAATACTGTTCGGATACGAATACGTATGCCTTCAGCGGATTAATCTGCATCACCTGATAAATCCCGGAGCCGCTCATCGAGGAGAAAAGGTCGCCCACTTCGTTGTTGCGTTCCGTCACCACGCCGTCGAACGGGCTGCGCAGCGTGACGTTCTCTTCGAGATTGGCCACCGTTTCCTTCAGCACGTTGATATTGGTTTCGGCTGCGTCAATCTCCTGCTTGGAAATGCCGCCGGTTTCGTACACGGGTTTCATCCTCGCGAAATCGAGCTCCGCATTGGCGAGCTGGAGCGCGTTGGTGTTGTACTGGGTCTTGTCCATTTCGGCAAGTATCTGCCCTTTCTTCACCTTATCGCCCACATCCACCTTCAACTCCTCGATGCGGGCCGTTATCGACGGCACGATATAGGTCTGTTTATACGCCTCCAGATTGGCCGTGAAATCGACCGACTGGGCCACCTTCTCCTTGTACGACTGCTCGATTTTCACGGAAATGGCATCGTCGCCCCCGTCATTTGCAGTCTTACTCTTGTTCTTGCAGCCGGTAAGGACCGCTACCGACATCATCGCCACTGCGACCAAAAGACTTTTTCTCATAATCTAATCACCAAATATATTTTATCGAATTATTTCCGAACCGTTCCTTACCGTTCCTCATCCGACGCGGGAACATAGTCCCTTCCGATGATTTTTTCGTAATCGGCCTCGGCAGCGAGATAATCGTATATCGCCTGCGTATAGTTCAGGCGCGCCTGCGTGAGCTGCAACTGCGCGGAATTGAGTTCGAGGATAGTCCCCGCACCACCCGTATAGCGCGCATTGGTAATGTCGTACGCTTTCCGGGCCTGAGCCATCGAGGTTTCGTTGGCCTTCATCTTGCTGAGGGCGGTAACCAGATTGCTTATCGACGTACGCACCTGCATGTTGGTGGATTCCTCGGTATATACGCGCTGCATCCTCAACTGGTCGATGGCGATTTTCGCCTGCTTTGCCTGATTGTTGATTTTGTTTCCGGAGAATATCGGAATGGATATCGAAACGCCTACGCTGGCCGGGTGCTGCCACCAGAACTGCTTGGCCGAATTGGCAGCCGAACCACTCCCGGCAATATCGCCGAAGTTAATTTCCGGCATGTCGTTACCGTACAGGCTGAACGAACCGAATGCCGACAGGGTGGGCATACGCTGGGCATTGGTCACCTTGAGCTGCGCTTCGAGCATCCGTTCCTGTATGTCCAACAGCTTCAGGTCGCTGTTGTTACTGATGTCGGTCGAATAGCTGCCGTCCCGGTTGATGATGTCTCCGGAATAAGAATCCAAATCACCAACGAGTTCTATCGCGACATCGTTCGGAAGGCTGAGCAGCATGTGCATGTAAAAGTCCGCAACCTGTATCGAACCCTCCGTCTGGATGATGTTCGGCATGATGGCGCTCAGGTTGGACTGTGCCGTAATATAATCGTATTCCGAACCGAGTTCGGCCTCGTACATCATGCGGGTGTTATCGACGGTCTCCTGCATGATTTTCTCGCTCTCGCGCAGCACGGCGAGCGACTCCTGCAACAGAAGCATGTTATAAAACGCCTTGCGCACCTCATTGACCATAGTCACCCGCGAAGAACGGGCCGATTCCACCGCTTCGGCCATCTGTGCATCGTTGAGCTTCAGGGAGGCATACACGGCCGGAACGAACAGCGGCACGGTCAGGTTGGCTCCGAGCGTAACCGTATTGTCCGCACCGAAGGAGAGACCGCTCTTGGACATCTTCTGCTTGATGATGGAATAGCTGTACTGACCGGAAGCCGAAAGCGACGGCAGCAGATTACCTACGGTTTCCTTCCTGACGTAATCCTGACGCTCTATTTCCATATCGGCGACCTTGATGGTCGGGTTCTCGTCCAATGCTATCTCGATGGCCTGGTCGAGTGTGAGCGTAACGGTCTGCGGCTGTGTCGGTTCCTGTGCGGTGAGCACGACGGAGGCAACCGATGCGAGGGCTGCTAAAAATACTTTTTTCATCACTAACCTGATTTTCTTTATATATTTTATTCTGTCTCCTTCAAAATATTACCGTCGATGTATCTCCTTCCTTCATCGGTAGTTATGCCGCGCAAAAAGAACATAATCGCAAACTGTAACGGGCGGGGTTCCGGTTTATTATCGTTCACATGCGCGGAAATTACGATATCCGAAAAATCCTGATGCAGTCCGTACAGATAACGCGTAAGGCTCCGCGCCATCAACTCCGTGTCGATACATCGCAGAAAAAGCCCCTGCTCGATTCCTTTGCGCAGCCGCTGCTCGTTGTTGCGGACTATCGTCTCATGGTGGTTGCGCATCACCTCGTCGAATATCTGCGGATAGAACTTGATGAGGTCGAGCACCACCAGCTTGGTCGAAGCCCTGAACTCGGAACCGTGGCCGAACATAATCCAGAACTCCTCTATCACGTTGGCAGCCTCCTTCAGCTGCTCTTCCATCCGCTGTTCGTGTTTCCCGATATGGTAATATATCGACTTGCGAATGAGGTCTTCGCGGTCGGCAAAATGCTCATACAACGTCCGCTTGGATATGCCGCATGCCACGGCGATGTCATCCATCCGGACCGACTTGATTCCCATTTCCGAGAACATCCGCGTGGCTTCGGTGATTATCCGTTCCTTTACATCCATTTCCTGCCCGTCGGTTTTTCAGAGGACAAATGTACGGCGAAAACTCCGAAAACAAAAAAAGTTTTCATGTTTTAACGCAAACTTCCAGCAAATCCAAGAACTCCGCGGCACCGGACTGTCGCGCCGCCCGTATCCGGCCGTAAGCGCATCCGCTCCCCGAACGAACGGAGCCGCCTCAATCCGAAGGCCCCTCCCCGCCGCACTGCCGCAAATGTACTTCCGCCTGCCGATACATACAATGATATATCGGCGAAACGGACATAATCAGGGATGAACGGGAGAATCCCCCGCAATACGGAATGCAGGCGTCCTGTCCGACCGGCAGCCACACGTGAGCCGGAGCGCTCCGACCGTATCCGGAGGAAGTTCCGTGCAGGCCGGAATGAGGAGGAAGGTCCCGTCGGGAACAACCTCTTCCCCCCCCGTCCTTTCATCCGCCGGATGCAAGTTACGGTCCGAAAGGCAGCCGCACCGAATGAAAATTCGGCAATCGGGCTCCCCGGCCGCACGCATGCAATGCGACACGCTCCCCCCGTTCTCGGACATACGGAACGAAGCGCCCGAAGCTGCCGGGCGTTCCTATTGTGGAAAATCCGTTACCTACCCACGTGTTGTCCGATTGCGGCAGTCTTTTACTATCTTTGTACCGGACGTACCGCCGACCGCTGCGCACCGGACACATGTCCGACAGGCAATCGGGTACGCACCGTCCCGACATCCTACAACTTCGCAATATCATGTTGTATCGTACAGCCATCATGCTTTTCGCTGCGGCGGCCTGCCTTTCATGCGGGCGTCGGGCGACCGCTAAGACCGCTGCGGCCGTGCCGCCTCCCGCACAGGAAACCGCCGCACACACAGCCCGAACCGTTCCCTTTCCCGAAATTCCCTCGTATCTGAGCGACGAGGAGGCCATTGCGGAATACGCGGCGGCACACTACTGGGACGGCGTGGATTTCGCGGATGCTTCATGGGCGGAATCGGCGGACGTGCTGGAAGAAGGTTTCGCACGTTTCGTCGCCGTCACCTCCCTCGCTCCCGAAGCATCGGGCACCGAGGCCATGCGCGGCATGATGCGCCGGCTGGAAACACACGCAGCGCCCGAAGTATACGACATGATGATTGCCCTGGCGGACAAATACCTATACGACCCCAACTCACCGTTGCGCAATGAAACGCTCTATATCGCCGTGCTCGAAGCGCAAATAGCCGACCCGAACCTGGAAGACATCTACAAAATCGCCCCCCGCGAACGGTTGCGCATGGCACTGAAGAACCGGCCGGGCGAACCGGCCGCCGACTTCTCGTTCACCACTGCGGAGGGACGGCACGGTACGCTATACGGCACCGACGCCGAATACGTTCTGCTCTTTTTCCACAATCTCGGCTGTCCGGCATGCCGGCAAATCCGCGAGGAACTCATCGCAGTTACCGCCGCCGAACCGCTGGCCGCAATGCTGGCTTCGGGAAAGCTGAAAATCATCGCCCTCTATCCGGATGCCGACTTGTCGGAATGGGAAGAGCACCGGAAAGACATTCCTGCCGCATGGATAAACGCCTACGACGGCGCACAGGACATCAACGAAGGGGAGTTGTACGACCTGCGGGCCATTCCGAGCCTGTACCTGCTCGACCGAAACAAAAAGGTGCTGCTGAAAGACTTTACGAATCCGTCCCTACTGGCGGAAGTGCTGAACCGCCCGGCTGAGGAATAACCGGCCGCAAGCAGGTGCGGAGACCGATGCGGGGCGCTGCTTTTATCGGAACGACACGAACGTTCCCGTTGGGGCGTTGGGGGCCTTCCCTCCATGCACCGCGTTGAAAAGAACGGCAGCATCGCCTGCGGAAGGCTAACCCGGCTGCCGTACTTCCGCGACACGTTCTTACAGTCCGAAAGCAGACGTCGCAGACATGTGCCGGTTGCAGCCTTCTGTTCGTCCCGTGCAGCGTTTTACTTCAAGGCCCTCCCGTCCTGCACCTTTCCGACTTTTAAGTAGCTTCGATGTCCCCGATATACGGCAGTGGCGGACGCAATACTGCATTCGCCGCTGCAAACCGTAGGTTTCGGAACGTCGTCGACAAGTTCACACCATCCCCCGGTCGATGCCGAACTTCTCCTCTTCGTGGCACACGCCTTCCGGCTCGACATGCACGACGATGTCGTATATGTTGTCGATGCGCGACTTGATGCTGCGTTCCACATCGTTGGCAATGCGGTGTGCTTCCGTGACCGAAATGCTGCCGTCTACCTCGATATCGAGCGCCACCATGTACATGTTGCCAATCTGACGCGAACGTACCCGGTGGGGATTGTGCGCACCGGGAACCGCTTCGACTGCCTGGAATATCCGGGCATACACCGTCTCGTCCTTGACGCCGTCCATCAGTTCTACGTTGGAATCCATGAATATCGTCACGGAAGACTTGATGATGAACAGGCTTATCACGAGCCCCGTGACAGTATCGAGCACGGGCATGTCGAGCGCGAAGGTGAAAACGAGCCCCACGAGCACTCCGAGCGAGATAATCACATCGTTGCGCATGTTCACCGCATTGGCTGTCAGCAAGGCGCTCCGCGTCTTCTTCCCCTGCCGGTACTGGTAAAGTGCCAGCAACAGTTTGCCCGCGATGGAAAAAAGCGTGACATAAACGGCCACGGGTGCGGGCATCAGTTTGGGCTCCGGAGCGAACAAGCTCTCGACGGAAGAAACGAGCATCTGTACGCCGGCATAGAAGATGACAAGCGAAAGAATTTTGGTGGCGATGGTTTCTGCCTTCTCGTATCCGTAAGGGTATTTCTTCGTGGGCGGCTTGCTAACGATGCGGGCCGTGAGTATCATCACGACCGATATCACTACGTCGGTAGCCGAATCGATGCCGTCGCCCAGCACGGCCAGACTGCCGGCCAGGAATCCGACCGTTATCTTTGCAGCGGAAAGGACGGCATTGCCCACGGTACTTATCCACGATGTCCGGACCAGCACCCGGTTGCGTTCCGTATGACTGTCAGCAGCCATGCTTCCAAAGGAATTAAAAAAGGCCGGGACGTCGTATTTTCCGGTCTTTCAGTTCAAACAACCGCAGGCACCCGTATCCCGGCCGGCGGGAAACGGTACATGCGGAAAACTCAGTTCGAACGGCAAAAATACGAAAATATACGACACGACATCCGGTCTGCCGGCAAAAGAATGCCAAAATAGAGGAAAGAACATGAGTAGTTTCAGTGTGAGCGTGAGTATGAGAGAACTTTCCTCTATCCGGCGTATTTCGTAACCTGCCGTCCGCAGGCAGGCCTCCTCCGGTCGGACAGCACGACCGAAAAGAAAAAGAGAGTAAGTCCGAAATCGGGACAGCAAGGTGTGCCCCTGCGATAACTTCGGAATCCATCCTTCTTAACCTTACCCCAACTCAGATTGCAGATTCCGAATCGATTCCAAAGAACCGACGACTTACTCTCCCATTACCAACAATGTCCGCAACTCTCCCCACGTCCCCGGTCGTCATACCTTCGTTCTCACTGCTGACATTTTTGCCGCAACCGTACAATACGAAGACCGCTTAAGCCGAAAACCGTATGAAACGGTCGGATACCCGTTCTTATCGATTCAAAGATAGATATTAAAAATTTTATATAAATATAATTTTTCCGTTAAAGTTCAAAAAAAACGAACTTTGGTACCATAAATCGTTTATTTTCGCCAACGGTCTTGCACAAACGCTACATGTGTGTCCGTTCCCGATACTGCGACGGCGACATGCCCGTATGTTTTCTGAAGAAACGGCTCAGCAACGACTGATTGGGAAACTTCGTAATCCGAACCACGTCTTTGATATCGAGCGACGCATCGCGGAGCAGCGATTTGATTTCGAGCAGCGTGTGTTCCACAATCCAATCCTTCGCCGAACGGCCGGTCACGTCGCGCATGACCATCGTCAGATACTTCGGCGAAATGCACAGCAGTCCGGCATAGAAAGAAACGTCCCGGTTCGTGGAATAGTGTTCTGTCACCAGGTTGAAGAAACGGAACGCCAATTCCTCCTTGTGCGTATAACGGACGCTGCCATTGTCCGTATCCCTGCGGAACTGCACGAAAATATCCCAGAAGAATACCCGCAGAAGCAATATTACCGATTCGCGCCGGAACATGACCGGCATCCTCTCGGCTTTGTGCGTCAGCATCCGGATGAAGCTGTTGAACCGTTCACATTCCGTCTCCGCAAGCGTAAAGACATAATGCGTCCGCATATAGAAGAAGAAATCGAGCGTCAAATGGCATATACCGCTCATGACATCCGCAAACATCCGGTAGTCGATACGGAAAAAAAGCATCGAAAAGTCGTCGCTCCGCTCGGCCATCACCGCGAACATGTGCGGTATGACCACGACCAAATCGTTCTCCGATACCCGACACCTGTTGGAGAATACCTCCAACACCGCCGTTCCCCCCGTACATATTCCCACGAACCCCTCCGAAAGATACGAAGGATAGCGCAACAGGGGCAGATATCTGACGTCCGAATATACCTTGAACTCTTCGCAGAGCGAAGGGGCGCCGGCTTTCGGGATACTTTTCACCTTGTCTTTCATTATACTCCGCAAACGGCCGCCGGAGCGGCGGCCGCAAACTCACACTGCAAACGGGATATAAAGGTAGTGAATTTCCACGGCAATGCAAACGGGCCGTCCGCCTTACGGCGGACGGCCCGTCGCACGCAAAAGCACGACAGCATCCTGCTGCGACCGTTTCCGGCGCATCGGAGGCACCCCCAATCCCCGAAAAGGCCGCCACGCGGAACGAAATCTTCCGCAACAACCAGGACTGCATACCGTACCGGATGCACAGATTCGGTACCTTTATCGGCCGGCCTGCGCTTCATCCGCCGAATAAATTACGCGGCCGCGCTTTATGGTCTGTATCACGTCGATATCCTTGATTTCCTCCTTTCTTACCTTCACCGGATTGCGGTCGAGTATCACGAAATCGGCGATTTTACCGGGTGTTATCGACCCCCGGTCATGTTCCTGTCCGTATTGCCGGGCTCCGTTTATCGTGACCATCCGCAGGGCCTGCATGGGTTCCACGGCATATTCCGGCCCTATCTTCCGGCCGCTCCGCGTGACGCGGTTCACCGCATTGTAAACGCTGAAAAGCATGTCGGGCGGAACGACGGGAGAGTCCTGATGGATGGTGACATTGATGGTTCCCCTGTCTAAGGCCGAACGCAGCGGACTGATGCGCTGACCGAGTTCCGGACCGAGAATGGAGGTCAGGTAATAATCGCCCCAATAGTAGGTGTGGTCGTTGAAAAACGACACGTCCACACCGTATTCGGCAGCCTTGTCGAGCTGCTCCTCGGTAATAGTCTGGGCATGTATCAACACGGGCCGCATGGCATCCTCGATTCCCGTCACCGTCTTGGCCCGCGCATACTGGTCGAGGAACTGCTGGATGGCTGCCGACCCGTTGGTATGCGCCAGTACGTGATATCCTTTTCGAAGACACTCCACGAGCTGTTCGTACAGCGCATCGTCGGTCATCTGCGGAAAACCGTTGTAATCCGAACTTTTCCCTTCGGGGACGACATAATAAGGCTGCAACAGCCAGGCCGTCTTGGCCTGAGGGGAACCGTCGAGAAACAGCTTCACCCCCGCCTGTCGCAGACCGTACCTATAGACCGCCTCACGGCTGGGAACCGTCATACCCGCCGCATCGCCGTAACAGTTGATGTCGATAATCAGGGAATCGCCCTCTTCCAGCAGCTTTTCCACACTTCCGACGATATTGCTGCCCGCCCCGTCCTGAGCGGTCGTAATACCGTTCGCAGCATACACCCGCATGGCGCGCCTTAGTACGTCCTCTTCATTCGGAGCATTGGTAACGGCGTTGTCCAGAAGCACGTTCGGGTCGTAATAGAGTCTGAAAAAAGCCTCTTCTTCGAGCAGACCGTTCGGACGACCGTCCGGATAATGCCCCAACAGACCGGCATACTTCTTCTCCTGCGGGCTGCCGGGATAATATCCCATAAGCTCCAATGCCTTGCTGTTGACCGTCGCCACATGGTTGCTCGTATGAATGATGCAGACGGGCACTTCCGCCGATATCCGGTCGAGGTCGGCGGCAGTAGGCCCCACGGCACCGGGGAAGGCCGTGTTGTCGTAACCGCTCCCTATGAACCAATCCCCCGGCTGGTAGGTGCCTTCGCGCACCGAACGTTCGTACCACGCATCGAATTCCTTCTTCCCGTATTCCACGAGCGTTTCCACGGAGGTCACCCCCTGCGCGGGCGAAAAATCCGGAAACTTGGTCACGGAACTTATGTGGCTGTGGGAGTCGATGAAACCGGGCAGCATCGTTTTCCCTTTCAAATCGACCATTTCCGTATCGGCCCGACGGCTCCGCATCAACTCGCGTTTGTCGCCTACGGCTACAATCGTTCCGTCGCCCACCAGCACGGCCTCGACTTCGGGACGGGCATCATCGACCGTCACGATATCGCCCCCGTAATATAACGTCGTTTCCGCATACCCGGACAGGTCGTACTTCGTCCGCTGACCGCACGCAACCAGCATCGCCGACAACGGAATCAAAAAACAATAACCTTTCATCATATACCTGGATTTAAAATTAGTCCGTAACGATGCGCTCCAGCAAAAACCGTACGCTTTTATCCGACCGCCGTACGAAACACTCCCTCCCGATGCTGCCGACCGACGGAAACCGCTCCCGCACATCCGCCTTCGGGGGGGACGAGGCTGCAACACGTGCCGATGAAAATTTCGAGCGTCAGCCGAGGAAAAAGGTATGGAAACATCCCGCACGTCCGTGTCCGGCCATGCAGCACGAAAGGAAAGGCTGTACGAGTCGCAGACGTTCGGGTTGGGGGCACCGACATCCGGGGGAGGCAACCCGTACAGCCATCATTAATGGCCCGAATTTATATACAAACTTATTAAAAAACAAAGACATATAAAATAGCAGAAGTTTTCGGCTTTCCAAAAAATCCCCGCATTTTCTTTACCGAAACCCGCTTTCGA
>DXFY01000055.1 GCA_019114205.1 Candidatus Tidjanibacter gallistercoris
ACGGTTATGAGTGCGGAAATGGAAAATAATGTGCTCCGCAGGGCGGAGCAATGGCTTGCGGGCGATTTCGACGAAGCGACGAAAAAGCAGGTCAAGTATTTGATAGACAATGACAGAAAGGAGCTTACCGAAAGTTTTTACAGAGACCTCGAATTCGGTACGGGCGGTCTGCGCGGCATCATGGGTGTGGGAACGAACCGGATGAACGTCTATACGGTAGGCATGGCTACCCAGGGGCTCGCCAATTATCTGGCGAAGACGTTCGCGGGCGAGGAGATTCGTGTAGCCGTGAGCCACGATTGCCGGAACCACAGCCGCGAATTTGCCGAGCGCGTGGCCGACATATTCGCCTCGAACGGCTTCAGGGTTTTTCTGTTCGATTCGCTGCGCCCTACTCCTGAGCTCAGTTTCGCCATCAGGGAGCTCGGATGCAAGAGCGGCGTAATGGTTACCGCGTCGCACAATCCAAGGGAGTACAACGGCTACAAAGCGTATTGGACGGATGGTTCGCAGGTGGTGGCTCCGCATGACAGGAATATAATAAAAGAGGTATCGGCAATCACCGACATCGGCCAGATAAAATCGGGGGCCCATCCGGAAAACATCACGATACTCGACGAATCGTTCGACCGTCTTTATCTCGACCGCATCCGCTCCCTCTCGCTGTCGCCGGAGGCGGTAGCTGCGCACAGCGATATGAAAATCGTCTATACGCCCATACACGGATGCGGTTACAGGCTCGTACCTCAGGCATTGCGTGAGTTCGGTTTCACCGATGTGGGAACCGTCGCCGAACAAATGGTAATCGACGGCAACTTCCCTACCGTGGAGTCTCCGAATCCGGAAGAGCGGACCACGATGCGGATGGCCATCGAGCAGGGAATGCGCGAACGGGCGGATATCGTGCTGGCGACAGACCCCGATGCCGACCGCATCGGAATTGCCGTACCGGATGACGAGGGGAACTATGTATTGCTTAACGGCAATCAAACGTGCGTGCTGCTCACCTACTACATTTGCCGTCGCTGGAGCGAGCTGGGCAGGCTCGACGGCCGCCAGTTCGTCGTCAAAACCATCGTCACTTCCGACATGGTGGCCGAGGTGGCGCGCAGTTTCGGCGTAAAGGTCTTCGACTGCCTTACGGGCTTCAAATACATCGCGGGCATCATACGCCGGGAGGAACCGCTCGGAGAGAAGTATATCGGCGGCGGGGAAGAGAGCTTCGGCTATCTCCCCGAAGACTTCGTAAGGGACAAGGACGGCGTCAGCTCCTGTGCTTTGGCTGCCGAGGCCGCAGCCTGGGCTAAGAGTATCGGAACTTCGCTGTATCAGTTGATTAAGGAACTTTATGTGAAATACGGCTTTTATCGGGAAGGCTTGGTATCCATCGTGCGCAAGGGGCAGGAAGGCCAGGAGGAAATTCGCCGGACGATGGTGGAATGGCGTACGGCGCCGCCCAAAATCATCGCGGGTTCTTCGGTCTCCGTCATCAAGGATTATCTTGCGGGCGAAAGCCGTGACCTGACTACAGGAAAGGTGACGCCAATCGACATGGAAAAGAGCGACGTACTCCAGTTCGTTACTGCCGACCGCACCATGGTTTCCGTACGTCCTTCGGGCACGGAACCCAAAATCAAATATTATTTCAGTGTCCGCGAACCGCTCGATACGCTGGAGGAGTACGATGCGGTCAGCAGCCAACTCGATGCGAAAATCGAAAGGATAAAGAAAGACCTGAAATTGGGATAGCTTTTTGAAAGTATTATAATGAGTTGCGGAACCGGGACGAGGTATTTCCTCCCGGTTCCTCCGTATGATGCCGCCTTTTGTACGTAGGTTCGATACTCCGTTCCCCAGTGCTGCGGCCGATATGATGCCGGACATCGCGTGGTCCTTGCGGGGCCGACTCTGCCTGTATTTTGCATCGGCTCGATACGGCAGTACTTGCCGTTTGAAGTATCGGATGCACTTCGGAAAGCAGTGTCTTATACCGTTCCCGGTAAAGTTAACGAAGCGCCGGGTGCGATGTGCCGAAGTGTCCCGCAGAAAAGTACGGAATCGCCTCTGCTGTGCATCTATATTAATACGAAATATGATTGAGTCGTCCGCGTTAACGGTGGTCGCATCGTGTTCAGTGGAGGTTGCCTTCAGCACAAATTTTTCTTCAGGCAACTGATAATTAAATTGTTGATTCTGTTTACTTGATGCAATCCATTAGTCTGTTATGGGGCGAGTGATTCGGTATCGGCGGCGGTCACCGGAGGGCGCATGCGACGGAAATCGCCCGGTGTGCATGGTTTTCTCCGGCAACCGTCATTCGCCGTCGGCGATGAAAATGCCTTCCGGATACCGGATGCGGTTCAGGAACAGCCCCTGTGCAGGGGCCGAAGAGCCTGCCAGCGAAAGGTCGCGCGCGGCGATGATGTTTCGGAAGCCTTCGGGCGTCATTCTTCCCCGCCCCACTTCATAAACGAGCGTACCCGTAATGGCCCGTACCATGTTGCGCAGGAAACGGTTGGCGCGAATGGTAAATACTAAGCCGCTTTCCGTGCGGCACCATGCGGCATGCGTCACCCGGCACAGGTTGTTCTTGTTTCCCGAACCGAGCTTCGCGAATGTGGTGAAGTCGTCGAATTCGAGCAGGTGGGCGGCTGCGGCGTTCATCGCATCCATGTCCGGTACGGCACGGTACTGCCAAGCAGTTTCACGGCTGAAGGGGTCTTTCCCGCTGCATATATAATATATGTATTCCCTTTCCAGAGCATCGAAACGGGCATGGGCATCGTCCCGCACGCGGTGTACGGCATGCACGGCGATGTCGCCCGGCAGCATGGAGTTCAAATGATATCGGAACCCTTCAAGGTCGGCCACCGGACGTTCCGTATCGAAATGCGCCGTATAGTTGCGGGCATGGACGCCCGTGTCCGTCCTTCCGGCGCCGGTTACCGGCGTCTGCTTGCGCAGGAGGGCGGTGAGGACGCGTTCGAGTTCGGCCTGTACCGAAGGAGCGTTCCGCTGTAGCTGCCAGCCGTGGTAGTTCGTTCCTTTGTAGGATAGTATCAAGAAGTAGCGCATGGACCGTGTATTTTACTGCAAAGATACGCCGGAATCCGTTAAACGGCGCATCGGCCGCCGCCGGCGATGTGCGAAAACTTTCGCCTTTTCGGCAGCAGAAAGCAGTGGATTCGGGGATTATGTATTACTTTTGCAATAAGATTGCGGGCGGTACCCGTGGATATGGCCGACATGAACGCAGAAGGTGCCGACTGTATGTAATTCCGATTTGGATACTTGCCGATGAAAAAAGTCCTGACGTTTTCCCTGTTGCTCATACTCGGTCTGGCGGCCTCGCAGCTGTTGCCCGGCATGCTCGGCGACGGGTACCCTGTTTTCCGGAACGTGTCGACTACCCTGCTCTACGTGTGCCTTTCTTTCATCATGATAAACGTCGGGCGCGAGTTCGAGATAGACAAGACGCGCTGGCGTTCCTATGCGGCGGATTACTTCATCGCCATGGCGACGGCGGCCGTTCCGTGGCTGCTCATCGCGCTTTACTATGTATTCGTGCTCTTGCCTTCCGGTTACTGGAACGATGCGGACGCATGGAAGGAAAACCTGTTGCTCAGCCGCTTCGCCGCTCCCACCTCGGCCGGTATCCTGTTCACCATGCTGGCGGCGCTGAATCTCCGGCAAAGCTGGATGTACCGGAAGATACAGGTACTCGCGATTTTCGACGACCTGGACACCATTCTGCTGATGATTCCGCTGCAAATCATGATGATTGGCATGCGCTGGCAGTTGTTCGCGGTCGTATTCATCGTTTTCCTGCTGTTGTGGCTCGGATGGAAGAAATTGAATGCCTACGAGATGCGCCAGGAATGGTGGGCCATTCTGCTGTATTCGGCGGCCGTTTTCGCCCTTACGCAGGCGGTTTATCTGGGTTCCAAACATTTTTACGGCGAAGAAGGCAGCATCCATATCGAGGTGCTGCTGCCGGCATTCGTGCTCGGAATGGTCATGCGTACCCGCCATACCGATACGCGGGGCGACCGCATTGCCGCCACCGGTATTTCGTTCCTTTTTATGTTTCTGGTCGGACTCGGCATGCCGCTGTTCGTCGGCATCGACACGCCTTCTCCGGCGGAGGCCCTTTCGGTCACGGGTTCGCAGCCCATGATGCCCTGGGGGATTATCGCCCTGCACGTGGTGGCCGTCTCGCTGCTCTCCAACATCGGCAAGCTGGTACCGATGTTCTTTTATCGCGACCGGAAACTGAGCGAACGCCTCGCCCTTTCCATCGGCATGTTCACGCGCGGCGAAGTCGGTGCCGGGGTCATCTTCATCGCCTTAGGATATAACCTCGGCGGGCCGGCGCTGGTCATTTCCGTGCTGACGCTCGTGCTGAACCTTATCCTGACGGGGATTTTCGTCGTATGGGTGAAAAGGCTCGCCCTGCGCACCTATACGCCCGACACTTCGTCGCCGGCAGGTGCCCTGTCCGCCCGTCCGGAATGACACCCCGTTCCGCCGCTGTCCTGCGGGTTCGACGGAAAATTGTGGAACGGAATGCGGTCGGTTCGGTCGTTTTGCGTACCTTTGCAAAATACCGGGATTGCCCGGATGTCCGTCACGGTTATGAAAACAGCACTTATAGGATACGGCACGATGGGGCACGAAATAGAACGGGTACTCCGCGAACGCGGCCACACGGTCGTGCTTACCGTCGATGCGGGCGAGGAGGAAAAGCTCGCGGCGACGTCGCTCCGCCGGGCCGACGTCGCCATCGAGTTCACCACGCCGGGCACGGCATTCGGCAACGTCGCGGCATGCCTGCGGGCGGGTATCCCCGTGGTTTGCGGTACGACCGGATGGAACGACCGCCTCGACGAGGCCCGGCGGCTTTGCCGGGAGACGGACGGTACGTTGTTCTGGTCGTCCAATTTCAGTGTGGGCGTGAACATTCTTTTCCGTGTAAGCGAATATCTGGCCCGCATTATGGACCGGTTTCCGGAATACTCGGTCGCCATGCGCGAGGTGCACCATACGCGGAAAAAGGATGCTCCCAGCGGAACGGCCGTCACGCTCGCCGAAGGCATCATGCGGAACATGGAGCGGACGATGGAATGGGTGAACCACGAAACGTCCGATTCCGCGGCTCTGGGCATCGTATCCGTCCGCGAAGGGGATGTAGCGGGTATTCATGAAATCGCATACGAATCCGAAGCCGACACCGTTACCCTCCGCCATGAGGCCAAGGGCCGCCGCGGTTTCGCCTGCGGAGCCGTAATGGCGGCGGAATTCGCCCTTACCCGCCGGGGCGTACTCACCATGGACGACATGCTGGGGCACATCATGCGGGAGCGGTGAACCGTGTCGCAACCTTTTTAAGACAAGCGAAAATGACGATGAAAGAGTTTTGGAATAAGGTACGCAGATTTTTCAGGAACAAATGGACCAAGTTCGCCATCGTGTCGGTTCTCTATGTTCTGTGGCTCGTTATATGGTCGCGCAACGTGTGGATGCTGCTGGGGCTGCCCGTAATATTCGACATCTATATCACCAAGTACCTGTCGCGGCTGCTCTTCGGCAGGAAGCATCAGGAGCGGAAAGCCTCCAACAAGGCATACCGAGAGACGTGGAGCTGGATTGAAGCCATCGTTTTCGCCGTAATCGCCGCATCGCTCATCCATACCTACATCTTCCAGATGTACCGCATCCCCACCTCGTCGATGGAAAAGACGCTGCTGGTGGGCGACTATCTGTGCGTGAGCAAGGTGGCCTACGGGCCGCGGATGCCCATGACTCCCATCGCCTTTCCGCTCGTCCACAACAAGATGCCGTTTTCACGGACGAAGAAGTCCTATTCGGAGGCGGTCGAACGGCCTTACAAGAGGCTCGCGGGATGCGGCCGGGTCGAACGCGACGACATCGTCGTATTCAATTTCCCGGCGGGCGATACCGTGCTCGTGGAGAATCCCAACGCCACGTATTACGATGTCCTGCGGGAATTTCAGCTCACCTACGGCGAACGGCGCGGGCGCGAACTGCTCGACAGGCAGTTTACGGTAATTTCCCATCCGGTAGACAAGCGCGAGCATTACGTGAAGCGCTGCGTCGGTCTTCCCGGCGATACGGTGCAGGTCGAGCACGGCATCCTGTACATCAACGGAGCGCCCCATCGGGACGCTCCGGGGCGGCAGTACGACTATTTCGTCCGCACCACCGGTACGCCCATCAGCCGCAGAACATTCGAGGAACTCGGTATCGCCGACGACGATATCCTATACGACCGGACGACGAATTCCTATGTCCGGCTGCCGCTGACGGACGAGAACGTCGAAAAGCTGCGTGCTATGCAAAATGTGACCTCCGTCGAACGTTACGAAGCTCAGGAGGGCGGATTCTGGATTTTCCCGAACGACGACCGCTACGATTGGAACGAAGACAACTTCGGCCCGCTCTGGGTTCCCAGCCGCGGCGCGACCGTCGCGCTGACTCCCGACAACCTGCCGCTCTACCGCAGAATCATCGTAAATTACGAAGGGAACGACCTCGAAGTGCGCGACGATGCGATTTACATCAACGGCTCGCCGGCCGACTCCTACACCTTCGCAATGGACTATTATTTTATGATGGGCGACAACCGCCACCGCTCGGCCGATTCGCGTTTCTGGGGATTCGTGCCGGAAAACCATGTGGTGGGAAGCCCCGTGTTCATCGGCTGGTCAACCGACAAGGACAGGAGTTTCCCGAAGAAAATACGCTGGAACAGGATATTGAGCTTCCCGAAATAAAGTATTGCTGGACTTATGGCAGCTATTGCAGACGATGAGTATCGGACGATAGAGGCCCCGGCCGAAGCTCTGTTCAAGGACCGCAGCAGCAAATTTTTCGCCCATGCCTTTCCCGTCACGTCAGCCGGGGAAGCAATGGAACGGGTAGAGGAATTGCGCAAAAGGTACTACGACGCCACCCACCACTGCTATGCCTACCGCCTCGGCCCCGACGGTGCCCTTTACCGGGCGAACGACGACGGGGAACCGTCCGGAACGGCCGGACGCCCGATACTGGGACAGCTGCTGTCGGCGGGCGTGACGGATTGTCTTATCGTCGTGGTTCGCTATTTCGGCGGCACGAAACTGGGGGTTCCGGGCCTCATCAATGCGTACCGCGAATCGGCGTCGGGTGCACTCGAAGCCGCTCGAATCGTCACGAAAACGGTAGATACAATATTCGAAGTCGTTTTCCCGTATGTAAGTATGAACGACGTAATGAAAGTCGTGAAAGAAGAACAGCCCCGCATCGTGTCGCAGGTTTTCGACAACCTGTGCACCATGGTCATGGCGGTAAGACGCGGATGCGCCGACCGGCTGGCGGCGAAACTGGAACATGCGGAAGGGGTTCGGGCGGAAAGAAAGGAATAAGGGAAGATGCAACAGGAAGAAAACATACGACACGATTCCATATACATCAAGGGAGCGAGGGTGCATAACCTGAAAAACATCTCCCTCGAAATTCCGCACAACCAACTGGTGGTCATTACCGGACTGTCGGGTTCGGGCAAATCCACGCTCGCATTCGATACCATTTTCGCCGAGGGACAGCGGCGGTATGTCGAGAGCCTGTCGGCCTATGCCCGTCAGTTTCTCGGACGCATCGACAAACCCGACGTGGACTCGATAAGCGGCATCGCACCGGCCATCGCCATTGAGCAGAAGGTCAATACGCGCAATCCGCGCTCCACGGTCGGAACCTCTACGGAAATATACGATTACCTGAAATTGCTGTTCGCCCGAATCGGACGCACCTATTCTCCCGTTACCGGGCAGGAAGTGAAATGTTATCAGGTACAGGATATCGTTTCGTATATCGCGGCACAGACCGACCGCCGGGTGCTCGTGTGCGCCACCGTCCGGCCCGCAGCGGGACAGGGTGCTGTCGAAAAGCTCACCCTGCTCCTCAAGGAGGGTATCCGACACATCTACGAAGAAGGTAGGACGGTACCCATAGAAGAACGCATCGCCCGGCCGGGAACGGACGCCTTACAGTCGTTCGACGTGGTGGTGGACCGTGTACGCGGACGCGACGACGAGGAGACGAAAAGCCGACTCGGCGATTCGGTGGCGCAGGCGCTCGGATATGGCGGCGGAACATGTAAAATCGTGGTACAGGACGGGGCAGAAAGCCGGGAGCAGGTGTTTTCCACCCGCTTCGAGGCCGACGGAATGACCTTCGAAGTTCCCACCGAACACATGTTCTCGTTCAACAATCCGATAGGGGCCTGTCCCGTATGCGAAGGTTACGGGAAGGTCATCGGCATCGACGAGGATTTGGTGGTGCCCGACAAGACCAAAAGCATATACGACGACGCGATAGCGGCATGGCGCGGCGACACCATGAAATGGTGGAAGGAGCAGTTGGTCGCTTCTGCGCACAGGTTCGACTTTCCGATACACCGGCCCTATTACGAACTGACCGGAGCACAGAAACAACTGCTCTGGACCGGCAACGAATATTTCAAGGGGCTGAACGATTTTTTCGCATACCTTGAAAGCGAGCGTTACAAGATACAGTACCGCGTACTGCTCTCGCGCTATACGGGTAAAACCCTTTGCCACGAGTGCGGCGGCAGCAGGCTCCGGCGGGAAGCGCTGTACGTGAAGGTCGGCGGACGGAATATCGCCGAGCTCGTCGCCATGAGCGTAGACAACTTGGTGGATTTCTTCGACCGGCTGGTGCTGGACGAGCACGACGCGAAGACGGCCGCCCGTGTGCTGGTGGAAGTGCGCAACCGGCTCGCCTACCTTTCGGACGTGGGGCTCGGCTACCTGACGCTCGACCGCCTCTCCTCCACCCTTTCCGGCGGCGAAAGCCAGCGCATCAACCTCGCCACGTCGCTCGGCAGCAACCTGACCGGGTCGCTGTATATACTGGACGAGCCGAGCATCGGATTACACCCGCGCGATACGGCGCGGCTCGTCAAGGTGCTCCGCCAGTTGCGCGACCTGGGCAATACGGTCATCGTCGTGGAGCACGAGGAAGAAATCATCCGTGCGGCCGACCGCATCATCGACATCGGACCGGAGGCCGGATACAACGGCGGACAGGTGGTATTCAACGGAACGCTCGGACAGCTCGAACAGGCACAGGGCAGCCTGACGGCCGATTACCTGACGGGGCGGCGGGCCATCCGGCCGCCCGCATCGCCGCGCGGCTGGAGCAGTTACATCGAAATAAAAGGAGCACGGGAACACAACCTGAAGGGCATCGACGTGAAGATACCGCTCGGCGTGATGACGTGCGTCACGGGCGTGAGCGGCAGCGGCAAGTCGTCGCTCGTGAAGGGAATCCTCTACCCTGCCGTCCGGCGCCGACTGTTCGAGACGGGCGTCAAGCCGGGCAGTTTCGAAGGACTCGGCGGCGACGTAGACCTGTTGCAGTCCATCGAGATGATAGACCAGAATCCCATCGGAAAATCGCAGCGTTCCAATCCGGTGACCTATACCAAGGCGTACGATTACATCCGCAAGATATTCGCCGACCAGCCCTATGCCGTGAACAGCGGCATGACGCCGTCGTACTTTTCGTTCAACCGGCCGGGCGGTCGGTGCGAGGAGTGCCAGGGCGACGGATTCGTGGTGGTGGGCATGCAGTTCATGGCCGACATCGAGCTCAAATGCGAACACTGCGGCGGAAAACGCTTCAACGACGACGTGCTGGAAGTTAAGTACCACGGCCGTTCGATATACGACGTGCTCGAAATGACGGTGGACGAGGCCATGGAATTTTTCGCCATCGACGGCCGGAATGCCGCGAACCGGAAAGTGCTCGAAATACTGGGAACGTTGCAGGCTGTCGGGCTCGGCTACATCAAGCTCGGACAATCCACTTCGACCCTCTCCGGCGGCGAGATACAACGGGTGAAGCTGGCCACCTTCCTGATGAAGGAGAACGATACGCAAAGTACGATGTTCGTTTTCGACGAACCGACCACGGGGCTCCATTTCCACGACATCAACAAGCTGCTCTCCGCCTTCAACGCCCTTATCGAAAAGGGGCATACCATCGTGGTGGTGGAACACAACATGGATGTCATCCGGTGCGCCGACTGGGTCATCGACCTCGGCCCCGAAGCGGGCGACGGAGGCGGCAGCCTCGTGTTCGAGGGAACGCCCGCAGCGCTCGCCGCATGTCCAGACAGCTACACCGGAAAATACCTATCTTTACGCTCCGAAAACGAGAACATCTGAATGGAATTTTCCACATATACCCTTCCCAACGGAATACGGTGCATCCACAAGCAGGTCAAATCCGCGGTGGTGCATTGTGCACTGACCGTCAATACGGGCAGCCGCGACGAACAGCCGGGCGAATACGGAATGGCGCATCTGGTGGAACACACGCTCTTCAAAGGGACGCACCGCCGGAAGGCATGGCAGGTGAACTGCCGGCTGGAAAACAGAGGGGGCGAACTGAACGCCTATACGACCAAGGAGGAGACCGTCGTACATGCCACCACCCTTCGCGGCGATTATGCGAAGGCGGTGGAACTTATCTCCGATATCGTGTTCTTCCCGACTTTTCCCGAACATGAAATAGAGAAGGAAAAGAACGTGATATTCGACGAGATAAACCTTTACAAAGATGCTCCTACCGACCGTATCTACGACGAATTCGAAGAGATGATGTTTGCGGGCTCGTCGCTCGGTCATAACATTCTCGGCAGCAAGGCCGCGCTCCGCAGGCTGCACAGCGAGGACATACGCCGTTTCGTCGCCCGGACCTATACCACCGACCAGATGGTTTTTTCGTTAATCGGCAATGTTTCCGAGCATGCGTTCCGGCAGGCGGTCGACCGTTATTTCGCAAACATCCCGGCCAGTCGGCGCAGTTTCGTGCGGACTGCGGGCCCTGTTCCGGAACCCTTTTCCCGCACGGTGGGCCGCAGTACCCATCAGGTACACTGCATGCGGGGCAAGCGGGCTTACGACCTTCGGGACGAACGACGCCTGCCCCTGCTGCTGTTGATGAACCTGCTCGGCGGCCCCTCCGCGAATTCGTTGCTGAACGTGCTGCTTCGGGAAAAGAATGCGCTCTCCTATACGGTGGAAGCATCCTATACGCCCTTTACCGATTCGGGCATCGCATCCGTTTACTTCAGTTGCGAGAAGGAGAACGCCGCCCGGTGCTTGGAGTTGATAGAGCGGCAGATGACCGACCTCGCGGAACATCCGCTTTCGCCACGGCGTCTCGCCGTAGCCAAACGGCAGTTTCTCGGCCAACTCGCCATTTCAGCCGAGAGCAACGAATCCTACATGCTCGGCGCGGCCAAAAGCTATCTCGTATTCGGAGAGGTGGACGGCTTCGAAGACGCACGGGAACGGGTGGACGCCATCGGTGCGGAAGACATCCGGCGCGTAGCCGAAGACATCTTTACGGGAATGTCCGACCTGATTTACCGGTAAGCGATGAATCCTCTGGAACAATACATTCATGCACTGTCGTCGCCGGAAGACCCGCTGCTGGAGGAGCTGACGCGCACGACCAACCAGCGTGCCGTCCACCCGCAAATGCTGTCGGGGCGCATGCAGGGGCTCTTCCTCGGTATGCTCGTCGCCATGCTGCGGCCGCGGAGGGTGCTCGAAATAGGGACGTTTACCGGTTATTCGGCCCTCTCCATGGCCGCACGGCTGGAACCCGGCGCCGTATTGGATACGATAGAGGCCGACGACGAACAGGAGGAGTTGATACGTTCGTTCGTGGAGCGCAGCGGTTACGGGGAAAGGATACGCCTGCATATCGGCAGCGCCCTCGACGTGATTCCCGCTTTGGACGAGACGTACGATTTGGTTTTCATCGACGGCGACAAGCGCGAGTACCCGGCCTATTACCGCCTGCTCATGGACGGAAACGGCGCGGTGCCGGCAGTCCGTTCCGGCAGTTACCTCGTCGCCGACAACATCCTGTGGTACGGAAAGGTCGCCGAACCGGAACGCCATACCGACCCGCATACTAAGGCGATACGGGAATTCAACCGGATGGTGCGGGAGGATGCCCGCGTGGAGAATGTCATCCTCCCCCTGCGCGACGGCCTGAACCTGATTCGGATAAAATAATACGCAGATAACAATAGAATTACAACATTTAAATAAGTTTTCCCATTTCGGATAATTTGCCGAAATTTTACCCTAAAATTTATATGGAGATAATGAAGATTGCGATTCTGATTGACGGCGGTTTTTTCGATGCTGTCAATAAGAACAAAACCGACGGGCAGTTTCCGACTGCCTATCATGTAAAACAGGAGGTGGAGCATACGATGCAGTTGATTCGTGCAAAAACTTTAATTGATTCGGAGAATATCAAAGACGTACTGTTTCGCGTCTATTTTTATGATGCCCAGCCATTCAACGGCAAAAAAACGAGTCCGCAGGGGGACGAATACGATTTTACCTTGTCGAAATCTTATATTGCGAAAACCGAATTGTTGAACGAACTCGCCAGAACCGATAAATTCTGTCTTCGGTTAGGAATGCTCTCTTTTGCCGGATGGCAGCCACGGATTAATGAAGATGGCGCTTTGATTGGGTACCGGCCATCTTTCAGACAAAAGGGAGTAGACATCAAGGTCGGGATGGACATGGTTTGGATAGCGACTCATAAAGTCGTCGATAAAATCGCCATCATATCCGGAGATTCCGATTTCATAGACCCGATTGAGTTCGCAAAAAGAGAAGGGATACAGGTTTACCTGAACCACATGGGACTTAAGGTAAGAGACGAACTCATTCAAAGCTGCGACTTCGAATTGCAATAGACAGCAACAGATACTCCGGGAAGCAGCGCGTACGGCCTGCCTCCTGGAGCACCGGCATTTTGCAGTCGATTTTCCGGAAACCTTTTTTAAGCATACCGCATGGGTAAGTGCCGGTGCGTGAACGAAGCCAACTATGGCATACACGCTTTCGACGATGCGGTAGTTCCGTCTTATCAACGCGATGCACGCGCAGGTACGTTGCCGCGACGAGTAAGGACAGAATGGTTCGGAGGTGCGTCAATTCCCGCAGAAACGCAGGAGGTACACATCAAACAGGTATCGTATACGGCACGAAATACGCGTGCCGTATTTTGTGTATGCCGATATACGTTTTTTGCTCCGCATCAGGGCTTTCGTTTTTCCGATGCTGTGATTGCCGGCTGTCGTTTGCGAAAGGCTGACGGCATGCCGGTACAGGTACGTGCCGTAACAAACGCAAGGAGGCAGACCAATGCAGGTCTGCCTCCTTGCAACTTGTACCATATACAGTACGAAACCTAAAGGTGTACCGCATGGCCGAGGGCGGCTTCCGCTGCCTCCATGACGGCTTCGCTCATCGTGGGATGCGGATGTACGGTAGCTGCAATCTGTCCGGCCGTGGCGCCCAGCGCTTTCGCCAGCGTGGGCTCGGCGAGCATTTCCGTCACGTTGGCCCCCATCATGTGGGCACCGAGCAGCCTGTCGGTCTTCGCATCGAAAATCAGTTTCACGAAACCGTCGCGGTCGCCGGCGGCCGTAGCCTTGCCCGACGCGGTGTAAGGGAACTGTCCCACCTTTATCTCGTATCCTCCCTCGACGGCCTGCCGTTCCGTCAGGCCTACCATGGCGATTTCCGGCGTCGTGTAGACGCACGACGGGATGGTGGTATAGTCTACCGGTGCGGGTTTGCGGCCGCATATCTTCTCCACGCAGCAGATGGCTTCGGCCGACGCCACATGGGCGAGGGCCGGACCGTGAACGATATCCCCGATGGCGTATACGCCTTCGACGTTCGTGCGGTAGAAATCATCCACCCGCACCTTGTCGCCTTCGAGCGTTATTCCGGCCTCTTCCAGACCGAGCCCTTCGAGGTTCGATTTGATGCCGACGGCCGAAAGAACGATGTCGGCGGCAAGCACCTCTTCGCCCTTCTTCCCTTCGATACGGACTTCGCATTTGCCTTCGCCGTTCACCGCAACCTCCTTTACCGTAGTCCCCGTCAGCACACCCACCTTTATCTTGCGGAAAGCGCGTTCGAGCGCCTTGCTCACATCCGCATCGGCTGCGGGAAGCAACTGCGGCAGGTATTCCACAACGGTCACTTTCACGCCCAGGGAAGCATAGAAATAGGCGAACTCGCAGCCGATTGCACCCGAACCTACCACGACCATGCTTTCGGGCAGTTCCCGGAGCACGAGCGCTTCCTTGGAGGAGATGATGCGCTGTCCGTCGATGGGCATGAACTTCATCTCGCGCGGACGGGAACCGGTGGCGAGGATGATGTGCGTCGCCCCGACGGTCTGTACCGTACCGTCGGCGCCTTTCACTTCCACCGTGCCCTTGCCTGCCAGTCGGCCGCGACCGCTGAGGATATCGATGCCGTTCTTTTTCATCAGGAACGAGACGCCTTTGCTCATCGTCTCGGCCACTCCCCTGCTGCGTTCGACGATTTTGTCGAGCGGAGCCGTTATTTCGCCGTTAATTTCGATGCCGTAACTTGCGGCATGTTTGGCGTAATTATATACCTGTGCGCTTTTGAGCAGGGCTTTGGTAGGGATACAGCCCCAGTTCAGGCATACGCCGCCCAGTTCGGACTTCTCGACTATGGCCGTCTTCATTCCGTTCTGCGCGGCCTTTATTGCAGCCACGTATCCTCCGGGGCCGCTGCCTATCACGACAACATCGTACTGCATTCTTTCGTGTTTTAAATTATCATATTTACCTGTAAGCCTGTGGCCCGGACGGGATTTCGTTCCGTCCGGGCCGCAAATTTAACGAATCGGCACGACATTCCTCGCCGTGCCGTAGCGATTTATTCCACCACGCGGAGCACGTCGCCGTTATCCCGTACGACCGCTTCCTTCCATGCGTCCGTATAGCCGGGCCATTCGGGTGTCTCCGGTATCCTCTCGTCGTATCCGTTGTTCACGAAACCGTTCGCATCCTCCACCTTCACGTTGCCGTCGATGTATTTCACCATCAGGTACCGGTCGAGTGCCGTCCAACGGTCGAACAGCCGCCGGGCGTTCTCTACCGAAAAGCGCGTGGCTTCGCGTACCATCTTCCGGTGCGACATGTTGCCGTGCATTACCTTCTCGTCGAATTCCTGCACCGCGAGCAGCATGTCGTTCTCCCACGCATCCGCACGTTCGCGAACGGCCTTGCCGATGATGTCGTAACGCAGGTATGCGAACTGAGCTATCCGGTTGAAAATCCAGAAAGCCGCCGTATCGGAGTACTCCAGCATGCTGCCGTTCTCCTCGCTGAAACACCAGGGTACTTGTGTGGTTCCGCAGTATATCGGGGTGAGGGCCGAAGTGGCCGTATCGTCCACGCCGAACCACAAGACGCCTCCTATCGTGTCGGGAAGATAATCGCGTGCCTGCGCCACGAACCAGAATCCGGTCTGCTGCGTGGCCGTGGCCCGCTCGTTCACATAGGTTTCTCCTTCCCATTCCCATTCCATCGGTCGCCAGCGGTAGGGACACGCGCTTCCGCCCGCGCCTATGTCGGCGGTCATATCCATCGGCGTCCCCTCGAAATGGTCGCGCATGGCGTCGAATACCTGCTTGGGCGAAATCTTTTCCGCAGGTTTTACCCACAGAGGCATGCGGTTGGCGGGATTGTACCCCATCGCATAATCCAGATAGGCGTCCATGCCCGGTGCGAATGTCTTGAAGAACGACCACACGCGGGCTTCGCAGCCGCGCATCGTTCCGAATTCGAGCGGTGCGTACACGTCGCTGAAACTGAAATCCGCATCGCTCCCTTCGTAGTATCCCATTTCGCGTGCGAAGGAGATGACGTCCGGCGCGTAGAGGCAGTTTTCCGGGTCGTCCAGCGGAAACTGCGTGATGCGTGCCTGGTTGGCATGGGCGCAAATATAACCGTCGGGGATGCGGCGGGCCACCCACACGATGCCCTTGTTCACATTCCTTCCGTCCACGATTTTGCTCCCCTTGCCTATCATCTCGAAAATCCACGCCTCGTCCTTGTCTACAATCGAGAACGATTCGCCGCTGGAAGCATAA
Source organism: Candidatus Tidjanibacter gallistercoris (assembly GCA_019114205.1). Taxonomy (GTDB): domain Bacteria; phylum Bacteroidota; class Bacteroidia; order Bacteroidales; family Rikenellaceae; genus Tidjanibacter; species Tidjanibacter gallistercoris. The sequence goes on from DXFY01000055.1 coordinate 16,048, forward strand.
CCGTAGGTGTTGGCCAACTCCACGATGGTGGCGATGGCCTCACGTGCCGTGGCCGCACGCTGGAGCGTGATGTAGATGAGCGAACCGTAGTCGATGCTGCCGTCCGGGTCCACGAGTTCCGGCCGGCCGCCGTAAGTGGTCTCCGCGATAATCAACTGCCGGTCGTTCATGTTACCTACCGTGGAATAGGTGCGGGCCGCCTGGGGAATGTCGCCGAGATAACGCCCCGTATCCCATTCGTAGACGGGCATCATGGTGCCCGGCTTATATCCCCTGCGCGGGGCATCGTATTTGTAGAGGGCTCCGTAGAGCTGGTGCGAGTCGGCAGCATAGCTCACCATGGCCGAACCGTCCGTCGACGCTCCTTTGGTGATGATGAAGCTGGTGCATGCCTCGGCACGTCCCATGCCGATGACAGCCAGCAGCCCGGCTGCCAGTAAGAATCTTTTCATATTGTTTCGAACGATTAATTGATTGTCCATACGACTGCGGGAAGCAAATATATGAAAATTATGGTTATTTTTGTGTGAACCATTGAAAATAGAAATGTCGCTGACAGAAAGATTGCAGGAGGTCAGAGCTTCCATTCCGGAAGACGTGACGCTGGTGGCCGTTTCCAAAACCCATCCGGCGGAGATGATACGCGAAGCGTACGATGCCGGCCAGCGGGTGTTCGGGGAAAACCGGCCGCAGGAGCTGCGGGAGAAATACACCCTGTTGCCGCACGACATCGCATGGCACATGATAGGGCATCTCCAGACCAACAAGGTGAAGTATATCGCCCCGTTCGTCGCACTCGTCCATTCGGTCGATTCGGACAGGCTGCTGGCCGTAATCGACCGCGAGGCGGCCAGGAACGGGCGCATCATCGATGTCCTTTTTGAAATACATGTGGCTGTCGAGGAGACCAAAAGCGGCTGGGAGCCGGACGAACTGCGGAAGTATCTGGCCGAAGGTACATGGCGCGGGTACGGCAATGTGCGCATCCGGGGATTGATGGCCGTAGCGTCGCAGACGGACGACGACGGCAGGATACGGGCCGAGTTTACGACCGTCCGGGAGCTGTTCCTCGAATTGCGCGAAGCGTATTTCGGCGCGGACTTCGATACGCTTTCCATGGGAATGACGCATGATTATCCGATAGCCGTGGAGTGCGGTGCCACCATGGTACGCATCGGCAGCAGAATATTCGGCGCACGGGATTATACGAATACGAACAAATGACCACGACCATGACAGACCTTTCGGTACGATACATGGGGCTCCGGCTTGAGAATCCCCTGATAGCGAGCAGTTCGCCGCTGACGGCGACGGTCGGGCACATCGAACAACTCGTCCGCGGCGGTATCGGCGCGGTGGTGCTCAAATCCATATTCGAGGAGCAGATTTCCGGCGAGGCCACCATGATGGCACGCTACGGCGCCGACTATCCGGAGGCGGCCGACTACCTGCACGCCTACCTCGGCGCCGATTACCTGAAAGGGTTCATCGACCTCGTATCCGAAACCAAGCGGAAGACGGGCATACCGGTCATCGCAAGCATCAACTGTATGGGCAGGGGCAAGTGGGTAGAATATGCGGGGCGGATAGCGGATGCCGGGGCCGACGGACTCGAACTCAACATTTTCTTCATGCCCGACAACGAAACGCAGGCTTCGGACGAAATTGAGGCCCGCTATCTCGGCATCATCGAAGCCGTCGCGCAGGCGGTGGAGATTCCCGTTTCGGTGAAGTTCAGCATGCGTTTCACGAACATTTTCCACATGATACAGGCTGCCTACAACCGGGGAGCGCGGGGCGCCGTGCTGTACAACCGGTTCTTCGAGCCCGATATCGACATCGAAGACATGGAGTACGTTCCTTCCAGCGGGCTCAGTACCCCGTCCGAACTGCACAGGTCCCTGCGCGACGTGGCCATAGCTTCGGCCGAAATTCCCGCCGTGGACCTTTCCGTATCCACGGGCGTGCACAGCGGTGCCGATTCGGTCAAGGCCATGCTCGTCGGGGCACGCACGGTACAGTTGTGCAGTACGCTGCTGATGCACGGTACACAGGTCATCGGCGAAATGAAGTCTTTCATGTCCGGTTGGATGGAACGCAACGGTTTCTGCTGTACGGACGACTTCCGCGGACTGATGAACCGGAAGGAACGACCGGGCGACCCGCTGCTCGAACGGGTACAGTACATGAAGACTTTCCCGGCGGAAATCTGACGGATTGGCAAATACGGTATGCGTCGGCACGGCTCTATGAGAAAGCCGTGCCGACGCATATT
>DXFY01000056.1 GCA_019114205.1 Candidatus Tidjanibacter gallistercoris
TCTAAATCCGGCATGATAGGTGCCGGTCGGTAAGGAGGTTTCAACAACGCCTTCAGGAATAGATAATATTTTCTCCCCATTCGTTCGTTTAACAATCGGCTGCCATTTATCCGAATACGCTTGTTCTCCAAAGAAAAGTTTGTCAGTATCTGTTTTTTGGTAGCATAAAACATATTCAAGCATCTTCCTTATCGTTTTGGAAAGGAAAGAGCCCTTTTTCTTTCTCACCCAACTAAATTGTCCGATAAAATTATTTGCCCCGAATATTTCATCACAAAGCAATTTCAAATGTGCTTGCTCGTTGTCGTCGATTGAAATAAAAATAGCACCGTCTTCGGCCAACAACTTCTGCAACAGTTTCAGTCGCGGGTACATCATGCAGAGCCACTTGTCGTGACGGCTCAAATCCTCGCCTTGTTTGCCGACGACTTCACCAAGCCATTTTTTGATTTTCGGGTCATTTACGTTGTCGTTATAGACCCACTTTTCATTACCCGTGTTGTACGGCGGATCGATATAGATACACTTGATTCGCCCCTCGTACTGGGGCAGCAGCGATTTCAGCGCCTCCAGATTGTCGCCGTGAATGATTTTATTTCCGCTGTCAGTCGGCGTTCTGTCCGCTTCGTTGTCCGCCCGGAATCCGTACTTGTGTTCCAGCACCCGGTACGGCACCTCCTGATGATGATTAACAACCTTTTCCTTTCCTATCCAGGTCAGCGTAGGCATCTTTATACATATTAATTACAATTCACAAGCCGCAACGCCGAATATACACCTTTCAGGTGCCCACCTCCCTCTATCTTCGGCGGTACCCCGTGCGTCCGGCGTCCGTTATGCAAGATAGGAAAACGTTCCGAAAACACGGCAGTCCGTCCGCCGATTTATCTGGCTGCGGCAAAAAAAACGCCATATAACGTCCGCGGGAGCGGATAAATTGCGTAATGCGGGAAAATCTTTCTAATTTTGTGATTTGGAGAAACACCCGAAAAATTATAACACGTATGTCATATAACGAACTCAGCGAACAGGAACAACAGCGCCGTAATTCGCTGGCGGCGCTTCGGGAACTCGGTATCGAACCGTATCCCGCCGCACAATATCCCGTAACGGCCTCGACGGCGGAAATAGCCGCGGGGTTCGACCCGGAAAAGGGCAATTTCCAGGACGTCTGCATCGCCGGTCGCATCATGAGCCGACGCATCATGGGCAGCGCCTCCTTCTTCGAACTGCAAGACCATACGGGACGCATACAGGTGTACATCCGCCGCGACGACATCTGCCCGGAAGGCGACCCCACCCTCTACAATACCGTGTTCAAGAAACTGCTCGACATAGGCGACTTCGTCGGAGTGAAGGGCTTCGCGTTCATCACCCAGACGGGCGAACTTTCCGTACACTGCCGCGAACTCACACTGCTGGGCAAATCCATCCGCCCGCTACCGGTGGTCAAGGAGAAGGACGGAAAGGTGTACGACGCGTTCACCGACCCCGACACCCGTTACCGCCAGCGCTACGTAGACCTCGTGGTGAATCCCCAGGTACGGGACGTATTCGTCAAAAGGGCCCGAATCGTTTCCGCCATGCGGCGCTTCTTCGACGAACGCGGTTACCTCGAAGTGGAAACCCCCATCCTGCAACCCATTCCGGGCGGCGCTTCGGCACGGCCGTTCGTCACGCACCACAACACGCTCGATACGGACCTCTACCTGCGCATCGCCAACGAACTCTACCTTAAAAGGCTCATCGTGGGCGGCTACAAGGGTGTCTACGAGTTCGCGAAGGATTTCCGCAACGAGGGAATGGACCGTACCCACAACCCCGAATTTACGGTCATGGAGCTATACGTCACCTACAAGGACTACCTGTGGATGATGGACTTCACCGAAGAGATGCTCGAAACGGTAGCCGTGGAGGTGAACGGTACCACGGAACTCGAAATATGGGGACAGCCGGTCAGCTTCCGCAGACCGTTCCGCAGAATTACGATGACGGACGCCATCCGGGAAAAGACCGGTTTCGACATCACGGGTAAAAGCGAAGAGGAGCTGCGTGAGGCATGCCGCAGGCTGAACGTAGAAACGGACGATACGATGGGCAAGGGCAAGCTCATCGACGCCCTCTTCAGCGAATACTGCGAACGCGACCTCATTCAGCCCACGTTCGTCATGGACTACCCCATCGACATGTCGCCGCTGGTCAAGCGCCACCGCAGCAATCCCGACCTTACGGAACGTTTCGAACTCTTCGTGGCGGGCAAGGAGCTCTGCAACGCCTATTCCGAACTGAACGACCCGATAGACCAGCTCGAACGGTTCCAGGAACAGCTGCGCCTGAGCGAGAAGGGCGACGACGAGGCCATGTTCATCGACATGGACTTCGTGCGCGCACTCGAATACGGCATGCCCCCCACTTCGGGCATGGGAATGGGCATCGACCGGCTGACCATGTTCATGACGAACCAGTCCTCCATACAGGACGTGCTCTTCTTCCCGCAGATGAAACCCGAAAAGGGCGTCGTGAAGGACGCTCCGGAAAAATATGCGGAGAAGGGCATTCCTCAGGAGTGGGTTCCCGTACTGCACCGGATGGGTTTCCTGACGGTGGAATCCCTGCGGAAACTCTCTGCGGGCAAGCTCTTCAACGACCTGTGCGGATTCAACAAGAAAAACAAGCTGGGATTGAAGAACCCCACCGCCGACCAGGTGAAGGAATGGGTGGAATAATCCCGTGCGGCGGACGTTCCGCCGCATCCGCCGAACGAACGAACCGTAAAACAAAAACCGATAACCAATGAGAAAAAACATCGTCGCGGGCAACTGGAAAATGAATACCACACCCGCAGAAGGAGTGGAGCTGGCGAAAGCGATAGCGGAAAAACGCGGGGCCGCAGCCGGCAAAGCGGAGCTCATTCTCTGCCCGCCGTTCACGCACCTGAGCGAAATAGTCAGGGTCACGCGGGGCACCGGCATCGCCGTCGGTGCGCAGAACTGCGCGGCGGAACCGAAAGGCGCCTATACGGGCGAAGTTTCCGCCGCCATGCTCGCATCGCTCGGCGTGGAATACGTCATCCTCGGCCACTCGGAACGGCGCGAGTATTACGGCGAGACGAGCGAAACGCTCGACCGGAAGATGGCCATGGCCTACGCCAACCGGCTCATTCCAATCTACTGCGTAGGCGAAAAGCTCGAAGACCGCGAGGCGGGCCGGCATTTCGACGTGGTGGGCGCACAGCTCCGCGAGGTAGTATACCGCCTCGACCCCGAACAGTTCGCCGTACTCGTCGTGGCCTACGAACCTGTCTGGGCAATCGGCACAGGCAAGACCGCTACGGCGGACCAGGCGCAGGAGATGCACGCCTTCATACGCCGGACACTGGCCGAAAAGTTCGGTGCGGCCGCCGATGCCACCACGCTGCTTTACGGCGGCTCGTGCAAACCCGCCAACGCCCCGGAACTCTTCGCAAAGCCCGATGTAGACGGCGGCCTGATAGGAGGCGCCGCCCTCGAAGCGGACTCGTTCCTCGGCATCGCCGCTTCATTCCGATAAACATCTGCCGCGCCGCCGGACGCGGCCTTATAACGAAACAGGAGGGGGCCTTTCCCCTCCTGTTTCGGTTCGTGGCTGCCGCCCGTCCGCACGGCAGGGACGGATGCTTCCCGCCCCCTGCACCGCACACGACACGGCGCAGCGCCCGGTTCGGTGCGTTACAAAAGAATACAGAACTGCCTCTTCCTCTCCGGACTTTCGGTATTCGCACAGCTGTATCTGTTCCAGCCGCTGCTCACCCCGCTCTGCACGGCGTTCTCCCTGACGCCGGCCGAGAGCAGCTTGGCCGTATCGTTCGCCACGGCCGGCATGGCAGCCGGACTGTTCGTACTGGCTTTCCGCGCAGACACCCTGCCGTGCGAACGGCTGATGAGCATCGCGCTCATCGGTTCCGCGGTGCTTACGCTGCTGACCGCTTTCGCATGGAATTTCCCGTCGCTGCCGGCGATGGCCCTGCTCGAAGGATTTCTGCTGTCGGGCGTCTCGGCCGTAGCGCCGGCCTGCCTCGACGAAGAACTCGGCCCGGCCATCATCGGCGTCTCCATCAGTCTGTACCTCAGCAGAAATACCATATGAGGGATGACGGGCCGCGTGGCCAGTACGCTCATAGAAGGCTGGAGCGACTGGCGCACGGCCGCATGCACCGTCGGTACGGCCGCCCTGATTATCGGCACGGTATTCGCCCGGAAGATACCGCGTTCGCGCAACTTCCTCCCGCGCCGCATCCACATGTCGGTGAAACTGAAACGCATGGGAGGCCTGCTTACCCGTTTCTCCTGTCTCGGCCTGTACCTCACGGCGGCACGCATCATGGGCGCGTTCGTCAGCGCCTACAACTACATATCGGTTCTTCTGGAGGCACCGCCGTTCAGCCTGCCCCACTATGCGGTCGCCATGATATTCCTGATGTACCTGACGGGCGTGGCGGGTTCGTTGTTTACCGGCAGGCTGTCCGACCGGTACCGTGCCGTAACGCTCCTCAAATGTTCCGTCGCACTGATGTTCGCCGGTGTCCTGCTACTCACGGTCATGAAACTGTGGGCTCTGATAACCAGCCTGGGCATCATGACCTTCGCCTTTTTCAGCGCCCATACCATGGCCAGCCGGCTCGTCTCCGTACAGGCCGAACGGGCCAAAAGCAGTGGCGTCTGCCTCTACTGGCTTTTCTACTACGCGAGGTCGAGCATGCTCGGCTCGGCCACCGGCACCATCCTGGCCGCCCACGGCCGGACGTTTTTCCTCGGAACCATCGCCGCGACGATGGCCGCCGCCTACCTGTTCGCCCGCTCCGCCACGAAGCCGCGTCGCTCCGTGCTCCGGCCCGCCGGACGCGGCGCATGAACCGCACCGTCCGCACCGCCCACGGCAGCCCTGCCGAGAAAAGGCTCGCCGCGGAAATGACACCACCATGTCCGGCTACAGCGGAAACGGACACAAAAAACGATGCATCCCTCACGGGATGCACCGCCTTCGTCTAATCATTATCCTCTATATTAAAACCTTTCTTCCACCTTCTTCCAGTCGATGACATGCCACGTCGCCTTCACCGAATCGGCCCGCCGGTTGCGGTAGTCGATGTAATAGGCATGTTCCCACACATCCATGACCATAAGCGGAGTCAGGCCGTTCCGTATCGGATTGCCGGCGTTGGACTCGTTCACGATGTCGAGATTCCCCGACGCATCCTTCACCAGCCACGTCCAGCCCGAACCGAACAGCCCCGTGGCCTTCTTTTCGAATTCGGCTTTGAATCCGTCGAAAGAACCGTACCGTTTCTCTATGGCTTCCCGCAGCCTGCCCTGCGGTTCGTTCCGGGGTTCGGGCGAGAAGGTATCGAAATAAAAGGTGTGGTTCCATGTTTGCGCACCGTTGTTGAAAATCGGGCCCTCGGCACGGCGCACGATTTCCTCCAGCGAGACATGCTCGAATTCCGTACCGGGAATCAGTTTGTTGAGGTTATCGACGTAAGCCTGCAAATGCTTGCCGTAATGGTATTCTATGGTTTCCTTGCTGATGTGCGGCTCCAGCGCATCCTGCGCATAAGGTAGCTTGGGCATTTCGTGTTTCATGACTTAAAAAGATTTGAATCCGATATATTTTGTTTCGTTATGGTTTTGCAAAATTCATACCAGCCTCCGGTTTGTCAGCCGCAACCGTCCATCGGAAATTCCGATACATCCCTTGCCCGAACCTATACTTCCGGTACGGACATCCCGGTTCCGACCGGAATCCGACGCCGGCAGCACATTTTTTTCCGAAGCATGTTATATTCGTCCCCGTAAGACGTCATACATACGAACGAAAGGACACAGAACTGGTACGGACAACACCACCTATGGACCAAGCGGAGTTTTCGGCACGCCTCATTCCCATGAAAGACAAGATATACCGTTTCGCGCGGGCTATCCTGTCCGACGTGTCCGAAGCCGAGGATGTCACGCAGGACATTTTCGAACGGCTGTGGGCCCAGCGCAGTTCGCTGGAACGGTACACGAACCTGGATGCGTTCGTGATGGTCAGTGTCCGGAACCTGTGCTACGACCGGCTGCGCAGCAGAAAATCGAAACGGGCGAAACTCGACATGCTCCGCGACGAACTGCCCCGCTCCACACGTGGGTTCGCCGACGAGGAAACCGACACGCGGGAACTCCTGCTCGCTGTCATGGCGGAACTGCCGGAAAAACAACGCACCGTCATGCACCTGCGCGATGTGGAGGATTACGAAATAGACCGCATCGCGGAAATCATCGGGATGGAGAGCCCGACCGTCCGGGTACTGCTTTCGAGGGCCCGCCGGACCGTAAAGGAAAAATTCAAAGCAATCATGGATTATGGCATCGGATAACGACATAAGAACACTGCTCGACCGCTATTTCGACGGTGAAACGACCGCCGAACAGGAATGCACGCTGAAACGGTACTTCGCCGGGAAGGACATACCTTCCGACCTGCAATATGCCCGGTCGCTGTTCGGAGCGCTGTCCGCGGCGGCCGAAGAACGCTGTCCCCTCGGTGCTGCCGACCTGGTACCGGCTGCCAACTGCGGCACAAGAGCTGCGAGACGGCTGCGCGGACGCATCGTACGGCTCGCCTCGCTGTGTGCGGCTACGGCGGCCGCCGTCGTGCTGCTATGCACTCTGTTCCTTACCGACCGGAACAGCCGGCCGGAAATCTACTGCTACCTCAACGGCCAGCCCGTCACGGACATGGACATCGCCCTGCGGCAGGCCGACATGGCCGAAAGAATATGGGCAGCGGGCATCCGGAGCACCGTCGACGGCATGCATGCGGCCCGAACGGCCGGCCTGCCGCTGAACACGCTCCGCAAGACTTCAGGCACCGTACCGCAGCCGGACGGCACGGATACGGTTCCGGACAGAGCGCCCCGGTAGGCGTACCGGGCTTCCTCCCGCAGCGACCGAATCACCGACACGAAACACACGACAGAAGCCTCCGGACAACCGGATGCATAAACAAAGCAACGACAAATTCAAACATTATATATTCCGATGAAAAAAACAGCCTTTTTACTTGCCGCTACATTTCTCGCCCTGTTCGGCCCCGTGGCTGTCCGGGCACAGCACACCGTCGTCAGCGACGAAACGAAGATGACGGTAAAGGACCGCGAAGGACGCAGCATCGTGGATATCCGTAAATCGGAGGAAAACGCAGACGGCCCCTTGGTGGTACGGGTCGCCTCGGTCGAAATCGTGATGGACGGCGACCGCCGCTCCTCCGCTTCCGACGACCGGTACATCCTACCGGAGCGACCGCGGGCCGTGGCTTTCGGCAATTCGGATTTCCAGTCCTTCTTCGAGCTGGGCTTCAACACACTGCCGTGTCCCGACTACGGGCTGTACGGTACGCTTCCCGCAGGGCTCCGCGACTTCATGGACCTGAACAATGCCAAATCGCTGCAATTCGCCTTTTCGCTCAGCGATGTAACGCTCTACCTCAACCGCAGTCGTTCGCTCTCCCTCACGACGGCGCTCCAGCTCGTATTCGACGAATACGTATTTTCACAACACGTCCGGCTGACGAAACAGAACGGCATGCTCGTGCCGGAAGCCATTGCGCCCGGCTACAAAAAATCGAAACTCAGCACCTCGTCGCTCCGAATCCCCGTCCTGCTGACCGTCGGCCGCTCGAACCTGTTCCATTTTTCGCTGGGCGTGTACGGCGGAGTTTATCTCGGAAGCCACACGAAAATCAAATTCCCGCAGGCCAAGGAATACGGCATGTACCTGAATCCGTTCTATGCGGGCATCACCGCCCGTATCGGTTTCCGCGGGTGGTATGTCTACGGCAATTACGGGTTGACCGACCTGTTCAAACGAGGGAAAGGCCCTTCCGTGGCGCCCGTTACCATAGGGCTCGGCTTCGGCTTCTGAATCCGGCCGTTTCCCAACGCAAAAAAATGTATGTCATGAAAACACTGCTCACACTTTCGTTCGCCTTATGGCTCCCGTTGCTCGCCTTCGGACAGGACGACAGTTTCATGCGGCTATACGAAAAATATTCGGGACGCGACGGCTTTACCACCGTAGAGATGTCCGGGATGATGCTCCGCGCCTTCAATGCTGCCGGAAGCGATGTATCCGGTATACCCGCCCTGGATAACGTAGACCGTCTGGTCATCATCATATCCGAAGGCGAAGACGAAAGATTCGCCGAAGATGTCGGACGCATGCTTCGCGAAGGGGGATACACATCGGCCAGCATCGTCCGCGACGGCACGCAAAGCGTGGAGTTCTTTATCAAGGAACAGGACGGTCTTACCGCCGAACTGATTCTGAATGTCCGCGACGGACACGATGCGCAAGTAGTCATGCTCTTAGCCGGACACGACCTGAGCATCACTCAGATATCCGGCATCGCGGGAGCGGGCATAGCGCTGCCCTGAATTTGCGGGCGCTCGGCACGCGGTCTGCCCCCTCGCCGCCGATGACCGAAACGACAGACAAGCACGAACGCCGAACGCCGGGAACCGGACACGTGGAACCGCACGCCTTACTGCAATATTGTTTCTCCCTCCGCAGCAGGCACGATGCGCAAGCCATCCATGCTCTTAGCCGGACATGACCTGAGCATCACTCAGATATCCGGCATCGCAGGAGCGGGCATAGCGCTGCCCTGAATTTGCGGGCGCTCGGCACGCGGTCTGCCCCCTCGCCGCCCATAACCGAAACGACAGACAAGCACGAGCGCCGAACGCCGGGAACCGGACACGTAGAACATAACGGCAGCGCTGAAATCAAAACCTTCTTCCGGCAGCAACGACCCGCAAACCAAAGAGCCGGGGCAGGCATCCAGCCTGCCCCGGCTCTTCTTACTTCCGCGGCCATCTTCCGAACAGCCCGCGCCGTCAATTCACATTGAGGGGATTCATGCTCGATTCGGCCGACAACTCGAATTCACGCTGCAATCTGACCATCTTGATGACGGCTACCGCGGCTTCGTCGCCCTTGTTACCCAAGCGCCCGCCGGCACGGTCGAGGGCCTGCTGCTGGTCGAGCGTGGTAAGCACGCCGAACGCCACCGGCATGTCCCATTCCAACATGACATCGCTGATTCCTTTCGTCGCTCCGAGACATACGTAATCGAAATGGGGCGTCTCCCCTTTCACCACGCAGCCGAGCGCAATCACCCCGTCCACATCGGTATGCTCCGCGAAGAAACGCGCCCCCATCGGGAGCTCGAAAGTCCCCGGCACATAACGGACGATGATGTTGTCATCGCTGCATCCGCACTCGCGCAGGGTTCTTACGGCCCCGTCGCGCAGGGCATAGGTAACTTCCGGGTTCCATTCCGACACGACGATGCCGAATTTCATATCGGCCGCCGAGGGAAGCGGGGTTTCGAAAAGAGAAAGGTTTCTGGTCGCCATATCTTATGATGATTCTGTATCCGGTTAATATTCACATGCTCCTGCACGGCGGTACCTGCACGCCGCGCCCTAACGCAAAAAGGCTGCCGCTTGCGCCGTACAGCCTGCTCGTTTCCACCCGTCGGTATTGCAGGGATTATCTGCCCTGGCCGAATTCCCCGATGAGCTTGTCGATATCCCGCGCTTCGAGACTCGATGCATATTCGGTCTTGATGCGTTCGCACACGGCGACGGCCTCGGCCGTCTTCCCCTGCGCGGCATATACGTAAGCCAGTTTGCGAAGATAGTAGGGAGTGGTCAGCACGTTGTCCGCGGCATCCGCAGCCTGCGCATACGCCTTTTCGGCCTGCGCGTAATCGCCGCGCTCCACATGGATGTCGCCCTTCAGACCGATGTTCTGGGCATTGATGAGCACGCCCGGAGCCCCCTTGACCTCCTTATATTTGCCGAGATACTCCATCGCCGCATCGAAGTCACCGAGCTTCATGTAGCATACGCCTGCATAGTGGGCCGCAAGTCGCCCAGGACGGGTACCGCCCCACTGGGCAACCACATCGAGAAATCCCGCATTGCTTCCGTCGCCTTCGAGCGCCGCCGTATAATCCCCGGCTGCGAACAGCTGCTCGGCCACGAACATCGCTTCGGCGGCCTTCACCGCACGCGGCCTCTTGACGAGGTATTCGTATGCGAAGTAACCGCCCACGACGATTACCACCACGAGCAGGCCCGTAAGCAACTGTTTCGTATATTTCTGGAAAAACAGTTCGGTCTTGTCGAGCGCCGTCTCGATTTTCTGTTCCGGGTCCGCGTGTTCCCCTTTTTTAGGTTTAGAATTAGCGTTTGTCGATTGTGTGGCCATATTTTAAAACGAAATTGATTGACTCCTTCTTCGGCGCCCCGCCCGCAGAACGGGCAAAAACGCAGGGGACGAACTGTCTGCCGTCCGCAATTCAAACGACAAAAATACACCTTTTTACGAAAAAACACGACTGCCGGCACAATAAAATTTCCCGGACGCTCCCCTTTCGCCGGAAGACGGCACGCGGGGAAACGCGGCGGCGAATTTTCCAAATCCGGCAGGAATCGCTACCTTTGGGAGAAGATTGCGCATACCGCATCCGACCGGTTCATGTATATCCGCAAACTGTCCCTTTTGAATTTCAAGAACATAGCCCAGGCCGACCTCGAACTCGCTCCCGGCATCAACTGCTTTACGGGACGCAACGGAGCCGGCAAAACCAACGTCATCGACGCCGTATGGTATCTCTCCATGTGCAAAAGCGCACTGGCGATGACCGACGGTCAGAGCGTGCGCCACGGCGAAAAGTTCTTCATGCTCAACGGGGAATACCTTTCGGACGGAGGCCGCCGCGAGACGGTGACCTGTTCGTTCCGCCGCGGCGGAGGCGGCAAAACGCTCAAACGCAACGGCAAAGAATACGAACGGCTTTCGGAACACATCGGACTCGTCCCGGCTGTCATCGTATCGCCCGCCGACGCCTTCCTGGTCAGCGACGCGGCCGACGAACGGCGCAAGTGGCTCAACTCCTTCATCTCGCAGAACGACCGCGGATACCTCGACGCACTCATCCGCTACAACCATGCGCTCGCCGAACGCAACCGGCTGCTCAAACAGCTCCGGAATCCTGCTCAGGGCGAACTGCTCGAAGTGTTCGACATGCAGCTGGAGACGCACGGCGAGGTCATCCATGCCAAACGGGCCGCTACCATCCGACGGCTCGGCCCGGTCGTCGCCCGTTACTACCGCACGATTTCGGGCGACCGCGAACAGGTGGAACTCTCCTACCGTTCGGAACTCAACGACCGACCGCTGGGAGACCTGCTGGCGGCCTCGCGCGAAAAGGACATCGCGAATCAGTTCACCACCAGCGGTATCCACCGCGACGATATGACCATGAAGATAGGCGGCTACCCGCTGAAGAAATACGGTTCGCAGGGACAGCAGAAATCGTTCCTGATAGCGCTGAAGCTGGCCCAACACGCCATCATCGCGGAGACCGCCGGCGAACGTCCCATCCTGTTGCTCGACGACCTGTTCGACAAGCTGGACGCAGCACGGCTGTCCGCCCTCATCGGCCTCGTAGGGGACGGGAGTTTCGGGCAAATCATCATCTCCGACTGCAACCATGCCCGGCTGACTTCGATACTCGACGGCTGCGGGGTACGCTACGCGCTGTTCGGCGTAGAGGACGGAACGGTCACGGAAACCCATCGAAACGACGGAACATGCGACGAAGCAGACCGATGAGCATCGGCGAACTCTGGAAGGGGTTCGTGGAAGAGCATCCGATGCGGATGCGGCGGCTCGCCGAGGCGAGGATACCGGACCTGTGGCCGGAAGCGGTCGGACCGGCGGTCGCCTCGCTGACACGGTCGCTGCAAGTCCGCAACGGCGTGCTCTACGTCGCGCTCATCTCATCGGTGGCCCGTCACGACATCTTCATGCGGCGGGCGGAACTCCAGCGCGTCCTGAACGAACGGCTCGGCATGAACGTCATTTCGAACATCATCGTCAAATAACATTTCGAGGGAAAACCGAGGCTAACGCAGCGGGAAGGCAACCCTGTGCTTTTACGAGGCCCGACGTCCAGCCCCAGTCCCCTCCAACCTTCCGGGACGAATACGGCATACGGGCCGCGTACCGGACGAGCGACCGGCACTTCGCAGAGCCGCACCCTGCGAAACGACACTCATGAGCGGCAGTCTCCGCAAACGCACGCATCGCCCGGATACTCGAATTCGAGGGTGGAGTGCGCGATGCCCTCGTTCGCCAGTTCGCGTTTCACGGCCTCCTTCACCGTTCTTTCGCGCTCCGCCGGGTCGATGACGATATGGGCCGTCAGCGCATTTTCCGTGGTGCTCAGCGCCCAGACATGAATGTGGTGCATGTCGCGAACGGCAGGCACGGCTTCCATCACCCGGCGCCGCAGTTCGTCGGGCGGTGCGACGCCCTTCGGCACGCCGTCGAGCGCCAGCCGCAGACTGTCGGTCAAAAGGTGCGTGGTGGAAACGAGGATAACCGCTGCGATGACCAGTCCGAGAATCGGGTCGATAACGTACCAGCCGGTAAATCCGATGACGATGCCCGAAACGACTACGCCGAGCGACACGAGGGCATCGGCTGCCATATGCAGAAATGCTCCCCTGACATTGAGGTCGCGTTTGCGGTCTTTCACGAACATCCAGGCCGTGAAGGCATTGATGACGATACCGGCGCCGGCTACCCATGCGATGGCACCGCCTTCGACGGGTCGGGGGTCGCGCAGCTTCCCGATGCTTTCCCAGACGATAAATCCGACGGCCACGAGCAGGATACAGGCATTCAGGAGCGAAACGAGCACCGTACTTTTTTTCAGCCCGTACGTATAATTGCCGCTCGGCTTCACGCGTGCCAGCCTGAAAGCGAGCAGGGCGAGCACCAGTCCGACCACATCGCCGAGGTTGTGCCCCGCATCGGAAATCAGCGATACGGAGTCCAGTACGAACCCGGCCGCCAGTTCGACGGCCACATAAGTCACGTTCAGCACGATACCGAGCACGAATGCCCTGTTCAGACGCCCGGCGGCCTCCGCATGGAAATGCCCGTGGTCGTGTCCTGCGGCGTGTGAGTGCCCCGCATGGCCTCCTGCTGCCGCCTTACCGTTCTTCTTTGCCATAGCCTTGCATCTCAATCAATCGTTTCTGCCGGCCGCTGCCACCCTGCCGCAACCGTAACGGTCGCGGTACAGAAAGCGCCCCGCCCGCCGTTCCGCCGCATGCCGCGGACAAGAGGCTCCCGGCCGGTTACCGAAAGTCCCGTGCCGCAGACAAACAGCCCCATGCCTGCACAGGAAAACATAAAGTCCGCCGCCGGACAACTCCCGCCCATACAGTGCACGGACCGACCGGGTACACCGACTGCCCACCGCTCCGCCAGTCCTTTCCCCGACACGACTTTTAGCCGGAGGCCATGTACCGGCACATACCGCCGCTTCAAAAAGCAGCGGGTACGGCTAACCGAATGCCGCACCCGACCGCATACGCTCCATCCTTCCGGAGCCAGGCAGCGTTCCGCTGCGGAAGCCTCCTCCCCGGAACGGGACTGCCGGCCCGTACGGTTCGGCAGCCGGAACAGGTTCCTCTTCGTCAGAATTCCACCACCGGAGCGGTTTCGCTGCCCAAAACTGCCTCGAAATACGGATACTGTTCAAAGCCGAATATTCCTGCGAGGATGTTGGTTGGGAAACGGCGCACCTTCGTATTATAAACCTTTGCCGCATTGTTGAAATTGCGGCGTTCGGTGGCGATGCGGTTCTCGGTTCCCTCCAGCTGGGCCTGCAATTCGGAAAAGTTCTGGTTCGCCTTGAGGTCGGGATAGTTCTCCTGTATCATGAGCAGCCGTCCGAGGGCGGTCGTCAGCGCGCCCTGCGCATCCTGGAATTGCTCGAACGCCTCCGGAGTCAGGTTCTCCGGGTCGATGGTGGTCTGCGTGGCGCGGGCACGGGCGGCGACCACGCTTTCGAGCGTCTCCGATTCATGCGCCGCATACCCTTTTACCGTATTCACTAAATTGGGAATCAGGTCGCTGCGTCGCTGGTACTGGTTCTCCACCTGCGACCAGGCGGTCTTCACGCCTTCCTCCAGTTTCACGAGCGAATTGTATCCCGTCGCGAACCAGATGACCAGCACGGCTACGACGGCAATTACAATAATCCATCCTTTTTTCATTGTCTTCTGCTTTTAAATTATCGTTCGTTTTGCTTTCGTTTCCAATCCCTCGGCGCCGCACTCCCGTCAGAAACTGCCGCGGGCTCCCCCGCCGCCGAAGCTGCCGCCGCCGAAACCTCCTCCGAAGCCGCCGCCGTGACCGCCCATACCGCCCAGCATCCCGCCGAGACCGCCGCCGATAATCATACCGCCGGCACCTCCGCCGCCATGATGGTCCGTACTCCGCTTCTTCACGACATACCCGCAGTTGCGGCAGACATAAGTGGTCTCTTCCACTACCGCATGTTTCGTCCGGGAAATCACCTCGGTACCGACACGCCGCAGTTTCCGTTTATGGCAGCGGGGACAACGTCCGGCAAAGAGCAGCGCCGACACGACGATGATGAACGGAATACCGAAAACGAAGAAGAGCATCAGCGGTACCGCTCCGTCGTTCCCTTCCGCGAGGTCGGCCGGCGGCCGTCCGTACAACACTTCGGAAATGGCCGTCACGCCGTCCACCATCCCCCTGTCCCAGTCTCGCTCCCGGAAAGCAGGCAGCATATAATTATTGATAATCCGCTTCAGCAGCGCATCCGGCAGGTCGCCTTCGAGTCCGTATCCGGTCTGAATCTCTATCGTTCCCTGGTCGATGACGAGCAAAATTCCGAGTCCGTCGTCGGCCTCTCTGCGTCCGACGCCCCACCGCGTCACGAGCCGTTGCAGGAAATCGAACGGGTCGGCATCCCCTATGGAATTGACGGCCACGACGACCACCTGCGCCCTGCCGCTCTCCTTGAGCGAATAGAGCATGGTGTCGATACGGTAAACGGCCGACGGCGACAGCAGTCCGTCCGGATTGCTAACGAAACGGGTACGGTCGGCCAGCTGCACGTTGGGAATATCCTCTACGCGGTACCCTCCGGAAGCGGGCGCCGCAACAGCCGACACGGTCGACAGAAAAGACAGGATGACCGCAAAAAACTTTCGCATAACGGAAATGGTATCTATATTTCGCTACAAATGTATCGTTTTTAATCAAAACAGATACCGTGCCGCCTTTTCACCGAAAGAAAATGACACAAATACGCACAATCCCCGTACAGAGGGGATGCCGCATCCCCATTACCGGGAGCGAGAAGCCACCCGTCTGCTCCCCTCCGGGGCACGAAACGACCGCACCGGCCCCCGTCACGACGCGACTTTCAGACAGGCACGGCTTTCAAATAATTGTAATACTTGCGCTTGACACCGTCCACGAAGGCGAACGTCTCGCCGCAGCCGCGGAAACGCCGGTACCTCACCGAATCGCAGACATAGCTGCTGTCCCCCATCAGTTCCAGACAATGCGATACGGCCGCCCACGAATCCGGGTTCTCCCCTTCGGCTTCGGCCAGACGGCGGGCATCCCGCACGGTGCCGATACCGCAGTTGTATCCGGCCAGTACGATGCTGAGCCGGTCCTCGTCGGGCGTTCCCTCGGCGAACTGCAAAGAATGTTCGATGTCCCTGATGAGCCGTGCGGCCAGCGTAACGTTCACTTCCGGGTCGGCAAGCCGCCACTGGTCTACATGGAAATGGCGGGCCGTGACGGGCATTATCTGCATCAGACCGCGGGCTCCGCTGGGCGACACCACATTGTGCCGGAACCGCGACTCCTTGTAAGCGATGGCCGACAGCAGACGCCAGTCCACCCCTTCCCGCAGGCCGACTTCACGTATCAGTCCGTCCCACACGGAAATGCCGCCCGGCACGCGGCTGTTGCAATCCACGCGATGCAGCAGCCCGCCGGCCGCATCGCCGCAGTACGCTCCCTGCAGCGCAGCGTACGCCTCGGTCTGCCGATACTCCCCGAACCAGCGCCGGAAATCGTAATACAACGCCGGATTGCCGGGAGAAAACACTAAGCTCACCTCCACCCGTTCCCCGAATGCATACACCTCCCGGAGGCCCGGAACGCATGCACCGACCAGCGCGGCTTCGCCCCGCTCGCAGACGAGGAAATCGTACGTACCCCGCTCCAGTTCGGCCACAAGCCTTCCGGCATCGGCCGGCGACACATACAGCTGCGCTCCGGAGAGGGAATCGAGCACCATACCGTAACTGTCCGTATGAACGAAACTTTCCGGCATCGCCACCTTTCCGTTCCCGACGATACCGGAAAGGCCGCCCGCCTCCGCCGGCGGAGTGTCGGCGGCGAGTACGACATAACCGGTCGTGAGCACCGGCAGGGAAAGCGCCCCCGCCTCCACTTCCGACGACATGGCTACGCCGATGTCCGTTCCGTTGTTCCTGAGGTCGTTCCACATGCGGGCCGGAAGGGCCCCCGCGGAAAAATCGAGTTCACGGCCCGTCGCGGCCGCATAGGCTTCCGCGAGTCCGTAATACAAACCGTAAAACTGTCCGCCCAATACGAAGCATCCCGGCACGTCGGCCGCCGCTTCCACCCGGACGGGCATCCCGTATCCGGCCGCGAAATTTTGTCCTTCCCGTTCTTCCCTGTCGCACTCGCAGAGCGCAAGCAGGAAGAACATCACGGGCAATATCCGTTTTCTAAACATCCGTTCATTCTGTCGGGGCAGTTTCCCGCCGCAACGGAGCATGTTCCCTGCGGTTTCCCGCAGGGCCGTCAGTCATAGAAGCCCCACGAGATACCTATCTTGAATACGCGCTGGTTGAGCGGATAGTGGAGTACCTGGAAATACTCCCTCGTATTGAAGAAATCCTCGCTGAGATGTGCCACTTTGAGCAATATGCGCATCCGTTTCCATTTCGCGGCTATATACACGTCGAGCATGGGATAGCCGCCTATCTGCTGCGACCGCTGGTTGTAGAACTGGCCGGTCGCGGGATTGTATCCGAACGCATAGTATTTGGTATTATACCTCCCGTCGACGCCGATTTTGAGGCGCAGCACGTTGCGCACGGCATCGAATTCGAAGAAGTAGGAGATATAGGCGCTCACAAAAGGCACGGGGACTACCTGCTGGTTCGTACTCCATTGCAGCAATACCCTATGGTTCAAGTGAAGTCCGCCGATGCGGAAATCCTTTCTGGCATACACGCCCGTCACGCTGACGACATCGGAGGCCTGGCGGGGCATCGCGTCCGCACCGTAATAGACCCGGTTGCCGAGCACGCTCTGGTAAAACGCCGCCTCCGCATTGACGGTAGGCGCAGTCAGTTTCACCTCAAGACGGGTTTCATTCTCCTTGCGGAAGGAGTTGTTCCATATGAAATGGTTAGAGGAATACGTCTGGCTCCAGTAGGAAGGCTCCTGCAACGAATAGCTGAACCTTCCCGTGAGCGAAACGGGATGTTCGCGGAAATAGACGCTGAGCGTCGCATTGGCCTCGGCATCGAGGTCGTGCTGCCGGTACCCCAGCGGTACGTAACGCAGCTTTCCGTTCCAGTTGAAATACTTTTTGAATTTTCCGTCTACGGCTCCGTAAACATAGAAACTCTGCTTCTTGACGGGCGCCATGTTCCCCGTCAGAAAATCCGACTGCCGGAACTGGTAATAGCGGTGGGCGTCCAGTCCGATACCGGCATCCACCGTACCAACGATTGCGTCCCTGTCCCACGGCTGCAACTGGACGAACAGCCTGTTGGAGAGTTTCGACTCGAAAGTCGAGTCGCGCGAGGCGGTACCGTTGAAATACCAATGGTCGTAAAAGGGCTCGGTCGGCAGCGGCGCGGTATCCGTCCCGCCGTCCTTATCGGGCTGCTGCATCCCGGAATAGGTATCGGTATATACCCTGTTCCAACTGTCGTATTGCAGCGAATACCCTATGTAGATGGCCGGCACCCCCGCCATCGAAAAATCGTCGTCGGTCAGGCGGCGCAGCGGGATACCGTAACTGTGGAACGTATAGAACGTGTTGTTCTTCATGACGTTCTTGGCATCCGAAAGCATGAAGGGTATCTCGAACGGACGCTCCTTCTTCACCCCCGTGACATACCAGTCGTCCACCACACCGCCGTTCTCCTGCATCCGGATGGTATTGAAAATGTACCCCGCATAACCGGTATAGCGTTTGCCGTTGTGCGACACGCCCAGCGAAAAGTCCGTATCGCGCGTGGCCTGGTTCACGTAGATGCCGCGCGTTCCCATCGTATGATACGTCACGTTGAACCCCGTCGAGGGCGTGATGTTCTGCGCATGGAGAATGGAAATGTTCTCTTCGGCGTACTGCCGCTGACCGGCGGTGATGTAGCCGAGCTGCGTAAGCGGCTTCTTCACATTATAGAACGGGGCATTTTCGGGAGTGTACAGATACGAATACATCGGCTGCGCCATCTGGAAATCGCGGAACCGGGGCCGGTCGTAGAACCCCAGCGGGATGGAAGGGGCGCCGAGATTGCCGAGGTATGCATCTCCTACATCCTTTTTCAGAAAGGGATAATCCACCTGGAAATCGTACAGAATCGTATCGATGCGCGCCATCTTTATCCGGTTCATAGACATGTCGATGTTCCACGCGAAATTGTTCTGCGCCCGTATCGAATCGTTGAAGAAATAGGATTCCAGCGGTTTGCGTTCCTTCTTGGTGGTATCCATGTTCGCCGAATCGAGCGGTTCCTCCTCGGTCTGGAACGGATTGGCCCCGATACCGTTGGGCGTTTGAAAACTCGCATCGCCGAAATCGCCCATCCCCCGGTTCAGCGTATTGAGGCTCTGTCCGCTGACCTCCGCACGGAACGGAAGCACGAACAGGACGAAGACCGCTATGATTTTATATTTCAGACCGCGCATCGGCAAAACGGGGTTTCCAGCCGCAAAGATAACATTTTTTCTCCACCGTCATTTACGCCGCCTGCAGGCCGCCCGCACCGCAAGGGAGTAGAGGATGTACAGCACGACGGCCAGCCCCACTCCCGGCACTCCGGCGACGGCGACGATAACCAGCGATACGGCGAGAAAAACGTACCGCACCTCGTTGCCCCTCCAGCCGAATCCGGCGAACTTGAGCGAAAACATCCGCACCGAGGAGACCATCAGCAGGGCGAGCGCAGCTCCGGCAGCGAGCACGAACCACTGCACCCATCCGGCCGCAGGAAGGCCGATACGCCCCGAGGCGAACCATCCCGCCGCACCGACGAGCAACGCGCAGGCCGGTACGGGCAATCCCCGGAACTCCGTTCCCCGGTCGTCCGACACATTGAAGCGTGCGAGCCGCAGGGCCCCGCAAAGGGCTATGAGCAGCAGTACCGCGCTCCAGGCCCCGTGACCGCCGGTAAGGTAGTATACCTTCATGGCGACGAGGGTCGGCAGCACCGCGAAGCTGACCATGTCGGCGAGCGAATCGAGCTGCGCCCCGACAGCCGAATACTGCCCCGTGAGCCGGGCCGCGAAGCCGTCGAGAAAGTCGAAGACGGCCGCGGCCATCGTCAGGACGAATGCCGTCCGCAGCGCCTCTGCGGACTGGAGCGACACCATCGAAACGATGCCCAGCGTACCGCAGAGCAGGTTGGCGAGCGTGATGAGGTTGGGAAGCGTGACGAGTCTTGTTCTCATAATCGGACGAATTACCGTTGGCAGCTTTTGCAAAGGTAGTATTTTTTCATACTTTTGTTTGTCTGTAAGAACGAAACGGACGAAAGACGAATGTTTTGATATCCATCACGTACATCCATAACCGATGAACAGCCCCATTTATTGCGTCATCATGGCCGGCGGTGCCGGTACGCGCTTCTGGCCCATCAGCCGCAGCAGCAGGCCGAAACAGTTCCTCGACATTCTGGGAACCGGAAAGACTTTCATCCGCAGTACCTTCGAACGGTTCGCCGAGTTCGTGCCCGCGGAAAACTTTCTCGTGGTGACCAACGGAGCCTACCGCGACCTCGTACTCGAACAGCTACCGGAAATCGGAGCCGACCAGATACTGGCCGAACCGCTGGGACGCAACACCGCCCCGTGCATCGCATACGCCGCCTTCCGACTGAAGGCGACCGCTCCGGACGCCACGATGATTGTCACACCGTCCGACCACCTGATTCTGAACGAGGCGGCATTCCGCACCGTGGTCGAAGAGGCCGTCGGGTTCGCCTCTTCGCACGAGGTACTTGTGACCATCGGCGTACAGCCCACCCGCCCCGCAACGGGTTACGGGTACATCCAGGCCGACCGGCCCATCCGGGCGGACGGCATGAACAAAGTCAAAACGTTCACGGAAAAGCCCAATGCGGAACTGGCCAGGGCATTCCTCGCATCCGGCGACTTTTTCTGGAATTCGGGCATTTTCGTCTGGCAGACGCGCACCATACTGAACTCCCTCGCCGCGCTGCTGCCCGACACCTGGCAGCTCTTCTCCTCCATCGAAAGCGCATACGGCACCCCGGACGAACAGCAGTGCATCGACCGCATCTATCCCGAATGCCGCGCCGTCTCCGTCGATTACGGCATCATGGAAAAGGCCGGCAACGTCTATGTCCGCTGCGGCGATTTCGGCTGGAGCGACATCGGCACCTGGGGCTCGCTCTACGAATACATGCCCCGCGACGAGGCGGGCAACACGCAGGGGGCGGACCGCATCCTGTTCGACTCGCGCGGCTGTCTGGTAAAAACGCCCCAGGGCAAGCTCGCCGTCATCGAAGGGCTCGAAGACTTCATCGTCGTCGACACCGAAGACGTGCTGCTGATATGCCCCAGGGAGAACGAACAGAACATCAAGAAATTCATCGATACCGTAAGGTTCAACGGAGGCGACCGTTTCATCTGAGCCGCCGCCCTGCAAACACGCCGCAGCATGCCTACCCGACAACAGACAGAAGCACTGTACGAAATATACCGGAAACACCGTACCGTCACCACCGACAGCCGGAACGTCCCCGAAGGGGCCCTTTTCTTCGCGCTGCGCGGCCCGTCGTTCGACGGCAACGCCTTCGCGGCGGACGCGCTGGCGGCGGGTGCGTCGCTCGCCGTGGTGGACGACCCGGCGGCACTGCCCGCCGGCCTTGAGCCGGAACGGGCCGCAGCAGCCGGCTATTTCCTCACGGACAACGTGCTGGAGACCCTTCAGGCGCTGGCGGCACTGCACCGCACGAGGCTCGGCATTCCCGTGCTTGCCGTGACGGGCACGAACGGCAAGACGACGACCAAGGAACTCCTCACCGCCGTCCTGTCGCGGAAGTTCAAGGTATCCGCCACGCAGGGCAACCTCAACAACCACATCGGCGTACCGCTCACCCTGCTCTCCATGCCGGACGACACCCGGTTCGGCATCGTCGAAATGGGTGCCAGCACGCAGGGCGAAATCGCCCGCCTGTGCCGCATCGCCCGGCCCGACTACGGCATCGTCACCAACGTCGGGAAAGCCCATTTGGAAGGGTTCGGCGACGAGGAAGGGGTGAAAGCCGCCAAAGGCGAACTGTACGACTGGCTGGCGGAGACGGGCGGACTCGCCTTCATCCGGAAGGACGACGGCACGCTGGCCGAAATGGCCGCCCGGCGACCGGCACTGCGCACCGTATGGTACGAGGCCTCGGCCGCCGACGGGCTGAAAAGCCGGCTCGCAGGGAGCTACAACCGGTTCAACATCGCGGCCGCAGCCGCAGCGGGCCGCCACTTCGGGGTTCCGGAAAAAGAGATTCATGCCGCAATCCGGGACTACGTACCCTCCATCAACCGCTCCCAAATCATCCGCACGAGCTCCAACATCGTCATCGCCGACTGCTACAACGCCAACCCGTCGAGCATGCGGGCGGCGCTGGAGTGGTTCGGCAAACTTTCGGCCTGCGACCTGGACCGGACCAAATCCGAAAAAATCGTCTTCCTCGGCGACATGCTGGAGCTGGGGCGCTGGAGTGCCGCGGAACACCGCTCCATCCTCGACACGGTGCTCGGCATGGACTTCAAACGGGCCGTGCTCATCGGGCGGGAATTCTGCCATGCGGTATCCGAAGCGGACATCCCGAAGGACGACATGAAAATGTCCCTCATGACTTTCCCGGACACGGACGTCGCGCTCTTCTACCTGCGCGACCGGCTCGCCTTCCTGAAAAACAAGGTCATCCTGCTGAAGGGTTCGCGCGGCATCGCTCTGGAACGCATCATCCGCTATCTGTGAGCGAGGGAGGCACCGTTTTTGCATCGCATCCGGCAAAAAGGCCCCATGCCCGACATACGTATCAAACGGGTTTACGAACCCGAAGCCCCAACGGACGGTTACCGCATCTTCGTAGACAGACTGTGGCCGCGAGGCATCAGAAAAGAAAACCTTCATTACGACCTTTGGGCAAAAGAGGCGGCACCCTCCGCTCCGCTGCGCCGTTGGTACCACCAGAACCCCGAAAGCCGCCGGACGGAATTCCGCAAACGCTATCTTGCGGAACTGGCCCATTCGGAAGCGGTACGTGCACTGGCCGACAAAATCGAAGACAAACCCGCGGTGACGCTGCTCATCGCCTCGAAGAACGCGACGGAAAACCATGCGCTGGTTCTCCGGGACTATCTTGAAAAAAGGGCGCAATAATCCGAAACGGGGAAGTCCGTCGTGCGGAACGTTCCCGACGCTCCGCCACCGGATTCTTCCGCCGGGCGTCACGGGATACGGCAGGAATACGGCCTGTGGTCCGGCCCTCGGCCAAGCCTTTCGCCGGCCCGCCCCCTCCGTCCTGCACCGCCGCACCGACAGTGCGCGCATGCCGACAGGCGCCGTAAAGGGCCGCGCTGCACCGACCGGAAACGGACAGCCGAAAATTTACGGCCCCGGTACCCCCTTTCGCGTTCGCAATCCGTACCGCCGCGAACGACATTCCGACACTGGTACACGCGCCGACAAGTTTTCCTCCGGCGGTACGGATAAGGCTATGCTCTCACGGAGTTCCGACAGTGCACCCCGCCAAAAAAACGGTGCAGTGCAAGAGGCAATCCGTGCAGGGCCCAGGTCGACAAAAACGGGCTCACATTCCCTTTCAGGCCCTGTTTTTCTCGGATTTTTTTGTGATTTCCCAAAATATCCGTATCTTCGTTCCGTTGTGTATAATGTCCGAACAACATTGACGGCTCTTCGTATCATGTACGGGCAATATAATAAAGTATAACTAATACGGACGAATAAGAAACATTACTGCGGCGGCCAGCAAGTGTCGGAGTAATGGTTTCCGCATGTTTAACACTAAAATAAGGCAGCGATACATTGGCACACCTTCCACAAGAACGGGGACGGAACGTGCCTGACGGAATGAAGGAAAATTAAAACAAACTCGGCAAAAGGAAACCATCACATTTAACAACACAAACTAAAATCAATTCGTATGAGAAAAATCGTACTATCAGTTTTCACGATGCTGATAATGTGCTTCCAACTGGCAGCGCAGAATCAGCGGGTAACTGGTAACGTGACCGATGAAGCGACGGGCGACCCCATCATGGGCGCTACCGTTATCGTAAAAGGCACGCAGAATGCAACCGTTACCGGCATGGAAGGAGAATACACGCTCAACAACGTTCCCGCGAATTCCGTTCTGGTTTTCGAATACCTCGGATTCGCCACTCAGGAAGTGACGGTTACTGCCGGTATGACTGTCGCCAACGTGAAACTCGCCGAAGACAACGAACAAATCGAACAGGTGGTCGTAATCGGTTACGGTTCGGCCCGTTCGGTGGGTTCGGTAACCGGTTCCGTGTCCGTCGTGGATGCGAACATACTGAACGACAAGCCCGTAATGAACGTCGCCGACGCACTTTCCGGCCAGGTGTCCGGTATGTCCGTAATGACCTCTTCGGGTGAACCGTCCCAGAGTTCGTCCATCCGTATCCACGGTGCGGGCTCCATCTCGGCAGGTACCGAACCGCTGTACGTCATCGACGGTATGCCCTCTTCGGCCAACCAGTTCCTCGCCATGAACTCGAACGACATCGAGAACATGGTCACGCTGAAGGACGCATCCGCAACTTCCATCTACGGTTCGCGTGCCGCCAACGGCGTCATCTACGTGACCACCAAGAAGGGCAGCAGGCGTGCACAGCAGGCGCAGTTCCGCTTCAGCGGTAACTACGGCGTTTCCACTCCGGTGAACAACAAGTTCCGTCAGATGAACGGATACGACCTGCTCCAGTGGCAGCTCTATTTCGGTGAAATCTCCCAGACGGACTACGACCTTTTCAAGGACAGGCTCGACACGTTCGGTGCGGTCGACTGGTTCCGTTACATCTACAAGACCGCTCCGACCTACAACGGAGAATTCTCCGTCAACGGCGGTACCGAGAATATCGGCTATTATGTTTCGGGTAGCTACATGAACCAGGACGGTATGGCTCCGGGGTCGAGTATGGAACGTTATACGATGCGTACCAACCTCACCGCACAGGCCAATTCCTGGTTACGTTTCAACCTCAACCTCGCCGCCGCAGCGGACGAAAGGCAGTCAACGCAAAGCGCTACCACGTCGCAGGGACTGAACCCGACTTCCGTGACCAACTTCCCGATTTACATGGCAACGTACATGACGCGCCAGTATTACGATGAAGAAACCGGCCTGGCTACGAACTACCTGCTGTTCCCCAACAACATGATTGACCCGTACTATGTCATGGAGAAAGCTCCGCAGTGGGGCAACAACCACTTGCTCAACGGTAACTTCTCCATCGTACTGACGCCCGTGAAAGGCCTCACGATTACCAGCCTCAACGGTATCGACGGCAATTACAGCACCGTTACCTATACGGGGCTGCCCTCGCACTTTGCATCGGGCGGCATAGGCAGCCGTATCCGTCAGTTCAGCCAGTACTACACCCTCTCGACCAGCAACACCATCGAATACAAATTCGAGCCGATTAAGGACATGCACAACATCACCCTGCTCGTTGGTCAGGAAGGCATAGACTACTACTCGCAGGGCTTCCAGGCCGGTTCGAGCGGACTGATTGACGACAATCTCTACCTCATCGGACACGGTACGACCGTAACGATGTCCGACGTATCCGAATCGTACAGCAGCTACAACATGCTGTCGTTCTTCGGCCGCGTAAACTACGAATACGGCAGAAAATATGCACTCGACCTCACGCTGCGCAACGACGCATCGTCGCGGTTCGGTAAGAACAACCGCAACGCGCTGTTCTACGCAATCGGCGGTATGTGGAACATCAAGGAAGAAAACTTCCTCAAGGACAACCCCGTGCTGACCGACCTCAAACTGCGCGTAACCTACGGTACCCAGGGTAACTCCTCCATCAGCAACTATGCGAGCCTCCGTCTGGTATCGGCCGGCGCAAGCTACGGAGATGTATCCGGCAAGTATTTCGCATCCCCCGGCAACGACTACCTCGGATGGGAAAAACAGGGTCTCTTCAACGTAAGCCTCGAATTCGGTCTCTTCAACTGGCTGACGATATCCGCGACCTATTACGACCGCCGTACCAGCGACATGTTGTTCGACGTGCCCTATCCGCCGTCGTCGGGTATTACCTCCAGGGGTGAGAACGCACTGCGCATGAGGAACCAGGGCGTCGATATCGACCTTTACGCAACGCTGTTCCACAACAAGGACTGGAACATCGCCTTCGGTACGGTATTCGGCTACAACGACAACAAGATTACCGCTCTGTACGGCAATACGACCTCCATACCGAGGCCCAACTACAACAGCATTTACGAAGTCGGCCGTTCGGCATGGGCATACTACCTGCCGGTATTCATGGGCGTAGACCCGCGCGACGGTAAGGCCATGTACGACGACGGCAACGGCAACCCCGTAAAGGATACCAACCTCGCCGAATACATCGCTCTGGACAAGACCTACATAGCTCCCTACAACGGCGGTTTCAACTTCGATGTAAGCTGGAAAGGCCTGTCGCTCCAGGTGAACTTCGCATATCAGCTCGACAAGTGGCTGCTGAACGGCGACCGCTACTTCAACGAAGCCAGCAACATCGTTCCCAAAACCGCCCGTCCGGAATATATGAAGAACATCTGGAGGGAAGAAGGACAGATTACCAACATTCCGAAATACGGCGAAACTTCCATTTACAGTACCGCATATCTGGAAAATGCTTCCTATCTGCGTCTGAAAAACCTCTCGCTGACTTATCAGTTCCCCGAATCCCTGCTGCGGAAAACGGGCTTCATCAAAGGCATCAAGGTATCGGCCGTAATGCGTAACCTCTGGACACTGACCAACTATACCGGTTACGACCCCGAATACGACGGTTCGCTTATATACGGTATGTACCCGAATACGCGTCAGTACTCCTTCGGGCTGGAACTCACATTCTAATTTCATTAACGATTAACAGAAACGAATTATATGAAAAAAATAGTGAAAGTTGCTCTTCTCCTGCTCATTACCGGCAGTGTAGCAAGTTGTAACCTCGACAAGTATCCCGACGGCGACGCTATTCCTGCGGATTCGGCATTCGAAACGTTCGACCATGCCAGCCAGTTCCGCCGCGGCATGTATTACTGGACCCGTCAATGTTTTTCGTCATACACCGTCATCCCGGTCAACATCCAGGCCGAGGGTGTCAATGCCACGCTCGACTACGGAAACCAGATGGGATTCCAGTACATGTGGACGTTCCTCGACAGCGACAGTTACGTGGAACAGCTCTGGACATACTGCTATGCCGCTATCTACCAGATTAACTTCTTCCTCGAAAAGGCGGAAGAACTCATTGCCGCAGACGATGCACTCGCGGAAGGCAACGAGAACAAGATGACGGATGCCGAACGTGTTCAGCTCAACCTCTACATAGGCGAG
Organism: Candidatus Tidjanibacter gallistercoris; assembly: GCA_019114205.1. Taxonomy (GTDB): domain Bacteria; phylum Bacteroidota; class Bacteroidia; order Bacteroidales; family Rikenellaceae; genus Tidjanibacter; species Tidjanibacter gallistercoris. The sequence goes on from DXFY01000056.1 coordinate 26,849, forward strand.
GCCCATCTGTTCCGCGCAATGATTAATCACCAGCTCGCAACGTTCTACTGCAAGGACTACAATCCGGATACGGCCAAAACCGACTGGGGTATCATCCTGTCCAAGAAAGTGGATGTGCAGGCAAGGAACGAAAGGTCTACGCTCTTCGATACGTACGACTTCATCAACGAAGACCTTTCCACCGGTAAAGCAGCTCTGGAACGTTACTACAACGGCACGAATGCGGAACAGTGGGAACTCGACGCCCTCCCGCTGGCCAGCAGAACCGTACAGCCCTACTACCTCTCGCCGCTGACTGCACAGTGTCTGGAAGCCAAAGTACTGCTCCATACCGACCAGTACGAAGCTGCCGCCACTGCCGCCGCCGCTATCGCCGATGCTTCGGTTCTGATAAGCGACGCTTCTCAGTTCGCCGACATGTGGACGAACAATACGAACGGAAGCGAAATTCTGTTCCAGTTCTATGCCAGCGTAAACGAAGGCCGTTCCGATTACGGTACCCTATTCTTGAACGACCCGTATCAGGACGGAAAACAGGTACAGCCGATGTATCTGCCTTCCGCATGGATTCTGAACCAGTACGACGCGAGCGATATCCGCGCATCGACTTACTTCACCTCCAAGCCCGTATTGATTGGTACGACCACCTATACCGGTGTCAAAGTCATCTCGAAGTATCCTGGCAACCCGGCACTGAACACGAACGCATCCGTAAACGAACTGATGCAGAATGTAGTTGTGTACAGAAGCGCCGACTTCGTTCTCATGGCAGCAGAAGCGTATGCCCAGGCCAACAACCTGAGCGGTGCCAACCAGTACCTGCAGAAGTTGATGGATGCACGTATTTCGGACCCCAATTACACTTACGAGCCCTATACTTCCATAGAAAGCGTATTCGAAGCCATCAAACTCGAACGTCTGAAAGAAATGTTCATGGAAGGCAACCGTATCGCCGATTTGAAGAGGTGGGGCGAACCGATGGACAGGACCGGACAGGACCCGCAGGCTTCGTCGCTTGTAGTTACCAACGGCCTGTATCTCAAAATTGAGAAAACGGATTACCGTTTCGTATGGCCCATTCCCCAGTCGGAAAAAACGTCTAACCCGAGCATCTCCAATCAGTTGAACTGGTAATTAAAGGTTAAAAAACATTATTTATGAAATTCATCAAATTCATTGTATTGAGTATAGCGGGAGCATCGTTGCTTTTCTCTTGCGAGAAAAAAGAGGGCCCCATCGACCCCGGTACGGCAGTAGTCAACTTCGGCGAAACCTCGGTTACGGTCAGCGAAAACTCCGGACTGTTCTATGTTCCCCTCGAACTGACCGGCGAACCGGGCGGATATCCCGTAACGGTCAATATCACGACCTCAGGGGTAGACGACATCGACAAGGTATTGCTCCTTACGTCTACCACAATCAAAATTACCTCCGCTAACGACTCTTCCGTTCAGATGATTCCGGTGTGGCAGCCCGAATCCAACGACAGCTATACAGTTACGCTGACAATCGAAAGCGCGAACGGTGCCAACATCGGAACGAACAACACCTGCACCATAAACATCGAGAACGTCATGGCCGTTCAATATGGGCAGTACAACTTCAAAACATCCAACGGCGATCCCTCGGAATGGACTCTGATTCTTCGTGAAGGTGCCAACGGTACCTATATCATGGAGAACATGTTCGATGCGAGCGATTCTCCGAAACTGGTGGGTGAGTTCGATGCTGAAAAAATGCAGCTCAGCTTCGACGGACGCGTGAACGGATTCGGCGATACCAATTTCAACAATACATTGGGCTGGGGACAGAGAGGTACCGATTACCTCGCTTTCCAGGCAAGTTTGCCGATGGTTTTCACCGTAAACGAAAACATGGAACTCGAATCCACGAATGCGCAGTTCTATTTTCTCCTCGTGAAAATGAATGAAGCAGGTACGGAAGTCGTCGGACAGGAAACTCTGGCATCGTTTAACGGCGGTTTCTGCGAATACGCCGGAAGTGAATCTGAGGATACTTGGCCTTTCTGACAAATCATATCAGTAAAAAAGGCGGTTG
>DXFY01000057.1 GCA_019114205.1 Candidatus Tidjanibacter gallistercoris
GTGTTTGTTTTGCAATCTGCTGATTTTCAGCGTTTGTTGCGGAGAGAGGGGGATTCGAACCCCCGGTACAGTAATCCCGTACGTCAGTTTAGCAAACTGGTGGTTTAAGCCACTCACCCATCTCTCCGGGCCGATTGCCTTAAGCGGATGCAAATATAAGCCAAAAAAACGATTATCCAAACGGTAACGGAGGAGAAAATATCGTAAGGTGCGACAGACGGAGGCTGCGGGGGCTTCGGCATCAGGTAGAAACGTTCCGGTCCGGCAGTACGTTTGTTGATGGGCCGGGATGTTTGGGAGGGGCCGGGAACGGGAAGTCGTTGACAGAAGGCCGAAAAAATGTCGATAACACGGCCGGGGATGGCGTGTTATACCGGTGATTTTGTATCTTTGTTCCTCGGCAAACTATATGCGGATATGATAGAAAGATACAGCAGGCCCGTTATGAGGGCTATTTGGACGGAACAACGTAAATTCGAGGCATACCTAAAGGTGGAGATTCTTGCTGCGGAGGCATGGAGCGAACTCGGCGTCATCCCGAAGGAGGATGTGGCCAGACTGTGGGAGAAGGCCTCGTTCAGCATAGACCGAATCAAGGAAATCGAGGAGCAGACGCATCACGACATCGTGGCCTTCACTCGTGCCGTCAGCGAAACCCTCGGCGAGGAACGCAAGTGGGTGCACTACGGATTGACCAGCACCGACGTGGTGGATACGGCCAACGGCTATCTTATCAAGCAGGCCAACGAAATCCTGTTGAAAGATATCGAGGACTTTATTGAAATGCTGCGCAGGCAGGCGCTCCGTTTCAAGGATACGCCCTGCATCGGACGTACGCACGGCATCCATGCCGATATTACCTGTTTCGGCCTCAAATGGGTGCTGTGGCACGAAGAGATGATGCGCAACCTGGAGCGGTTCCGCGCTGCGGCCCGCAACATCGAAGTCGGGAAGTTGAGCGGTGCGGTCGGCAATTTCGCCAACATCCCGCCCTTTATTCAGGATTACGTATGCGGGAAGCTCGGCATTCAGAGCGCCAATGTTTCCACGCAGGTTATCCAGCGCGACCGGCACGCCTACTATATGGCGACGCTCGCCGTAATCGCCGCTTCGCTCGAACAGATGGCGTTCGAGGTACGCAACCTGCAGCGTACCGAGGTGCACGAGGTGGAGGAGGCTTTCGGCAAGGGGCAGAAAGGGTCGAGTGCCATGCCGCACAAGCGCAATCCGATAAGCAGCGAGAACATCACGGGCTGCGCGCGCGTAATGCGGGGGTATATGCTGACGTTCTACGAGAACGTGGCGCTGTGGCACGAGCGCGATATTTCCCATTCGGCGACCGAGCGCATCATTCTGCCCGACGCTACCATGCTGCTCGACTATATGCTGACGCGGTTCCGGGGCGTGCTCGAAAACCTGACGGTTTTCCCGGAGGTGATGCTGGAGAACATCTACCGCACGCGCGGCGTCATCTTCGCCCAGCGCGTCATGAACGCCCTCATCGGAAAGGGGCTTTCGCGCGAGGGGGCGTATGACATGGTACAGCCCGTCGCCATGCGGGCCATGAGCGAGCGGCGCGACTATCAGGAGCTGCTGCACGAGCATCCGGACGTGATGAAGTATCTGTCCGGCGAGGAGCTGGACGCATGCTTCACGCTCGACTATTACATGAAGAACGTCGATTATATTTACCGCAGGGCGGGAATTGTGGAAGATTCAGAAGAACGATAAACGATAGAGATGAAGAACAGGCTGGTTGTCGTCGGAACCCAGTGGGGGGACGAAGGAAAAGGCAAAATCACCGATTATTATGCCGGGAACGCCGATGTGGTGGTGCGTTACCAGGGCGGGAACAATGCCGGACATACCATCACCTTCGACGGGCAGCGGTTCGCCCTGCAAAGCATTCCGTCGGGTATATTCAATCCGCACATAAAGAATGTGATGGCGAACGGCATGGTGGTGAATCCTGTGAGCGTGGTGAACGAGCTGGAAGCGCTCGAAGCCCGCGGCATCAGGGAATACCGTCTGTACATATCCGACCGTGCGGCGGTCGTCATGCCTTACCATTCGGTGCTCGACGGGGCGATGGAGTCCATGAAGGGCGGCAAGCTCATCGGTACCACCAAGAAGGGTATCGGGCCTGCCTATGCCGACAAGTACGAACGGACGGGAATCCGCATGGGCGACCTGCTCGATGCGGACTATTTCGCCGCGAGGCTGCGCGATGCGCTGGAGGAGAAGAACCTGGAGCTGCGCATGCTCGGCTGCGAACCCATGGCGTTCGAACCGATTTATACGCAGTACATGGAACTTGCCGGGCGGCTCGGCAAATATATATGCGACACGTCGGTGCTGATAAACGAGGAAATCGAAAAAGGGTCGCGCATCCTGTTCGAGGGAGCGCAGGGCGTCATGCTCTGCATCGACCACGGCACCTATCCGTATGTGACCTCTTCCAGTCCGACGGCGTCGAGCGTCCCGCAGAATACGGGTATCGCACCGCGGTATGTGGACAATGTGCTCGGCGTCTGCAAGGCCTACACGACGCGGGTAGGCGAGGGCCCGTTCCCGACGGAACTCGACGGGGATACGGCCGAGTACATCCGCGAACGGGGACACGAATACGGTACGGTGACGGGGCGTCCGCGCAGGGTGGGCTGGCTCGATGCCGTCGTGCTCAACCATACGCGGAGGGTGAGCGGCATCGACTATCTGGCACTCATGCTTTTCGACGTGCTGTCGGGGCTCGATACGGTGAAAATATGCGTGGCTTACGAACTCGACGGCAAACGCATCGAAACGATGCCGGCTACCATTCCGCAGTTCCGGCGCTGCAAACCGGTCTATATCGAAATGCCTGGCTGGAAGGAAGATATTACAGGCATCAAGAGTTTCGGGGAGCTGCCGCAGGCGGCCCAGGACTATGTACGCAAAATCGAGGAATTGACGAAAATCAGGGTGGCCGTATTGTCGGTAGGGCCGGACCGGTTGCAGACGGTAACGCTGCACGACATATTCTGAAAGTCGGAATTTTTTCCTGTATCGGCGAACCCGCGATTTCCCGTGCGAGCGGCGGAAAATTGCGGGTTCTGCGTTTGTGCATACGGAGAGATGGAACATTATAGCACCTGCGGCTGAGTTTCCGGCGGCATTCGTACCGGCAGGTGCGGCCCGTCCTCCAGCTGCCGCAGGCTTTGAGGAAACGACTGAACAAGCAGTCGGCTTCGGGAGCCCGGAGTCGGGAAGGGTTGCAGGATGGTTGCGGTACTTTCGTTTTTAGGGCGGCGGTAAAGACGTGTCGGGTGTACGAAAGACGAACGGGGCAGGGTGGGTGCTTGCATGAATGTGCACAGGATTTTGCGTCTCCGTGTCTTTCATTCTTAAAAGTAAAGGTGCGGGCATCCGGTGCGCGCGGGGCGAAGAGGGTATTTGCACACCGGTTTCGCCGCATTTGCTTCGGAGGCGAAGAGGCTGTCTGTTCCTCCGGGCCTTTCCTGCCGACTCCCCGTCGGGTGCGTGACATTTTAGTCGGACGGGCAGCAGCTCGGCGGAGCTTGCGGTTCCGTGTTGTTTTATCGGTTATGGCTCTTTAGGTCGTTTGACAACTGCATAGGCGTGGTGCACGGTGCGTTCTCGATAGGCCACCTCGAATTTACCGGCGAGGAAAAGATTGCCGCGCTGCTCGGTTCGCAGACCATGCCGACCATCCTGCCCGGCGGTGCCTTTTGCCTCGGCATGAACTGTCCGCCGGCCCGCAGGAAGGTTGACGCCGGACTGGGCGTGGTCGTCGGAACGGAACCTCGATGCGTTTTTCGGAAAAGGAAAAGGCTGCCGGTTTTGTTGGGCAGCCATTCCATCTAGTTACAAGTTCAGATAGGTTTTTAGAGATTCTATGTATTCTTCCAGTGCTTCCTTTCCTTTTTCCGTTATGCTGCAAAAGGTACGCGGCTTTTTCCCGACAAAACTTTTGGCTACATGGATGTATCCGGCATGGCTTAGTTTGTCGAGTTGCACGCTCAGATTTCCGGAAGTAGCTTGTGTCCTTTCTTTCAAATAAGTAAAATCCGCTTCCTCCACAGATAACAGCAACGACATGATTGCCAGTCTTAGTTGAGAATGTATCAGCGGATTTAATTCTTTGAGCATTGCGATATCGATTTTCTGTTGAGGAAGTGTCCCGGAACAATCATCATGAATACGAATGCGATTCCGAAATACAAATGCCAGAATGCGGTTGCTTCTTTATCGGAAATT
>DXFY01000058.1 GCA_019114205.1 Candidatus Tidjanibacter gallistercoris
ATTGCAATCCATTGTCGGATTGATAATAACCTGGTATTGACTGCAATTAAACCGCCGTTCGTATTTTATCGTTTCTACTGTCTGAAATTCATCTATTTCTTCAGGTACTATACAACCGTTATTTCTCAAAGCCGCATAAATCTCAGGATAGTCGACAGATAACCGCGCTACATCATTTTCGTATCTACGTAAAATATCGCAAGTTCGAGGAGTTAAAAGGCCATAAAAACCCGATATGGAATTGTAAAGGATTGTATGTCGTTTATGAAACGGTACAAATACATTATAAAAACTAAATTTTTCCATAAAATTAAGAAAGATTACAAATAGACATTCCGGCTATTCAATACCGGAATGTCTATTAATCAAACCATCAGCATAGATAATTATTAAGGGATGTACATTGACTGTATATGTAATTGACACCCCATATCGTACATCCTTTATCCTTACAACTGCAATCCGACTGATTAAGGCAACTGAAGCATTCCTTATCTACAGTACAATCACAATTTGATGCATCTGTGTCACATGGACACATTACGTAATTTAAGCATACTATGTTGCTACCTCCGGTAATCGCCATCAATTCCTCGGCAGAATCAATCCGCTCTATGATTTCATCATTCAGCTTGGACAAGTAATCATCCTTTTTCATTTTACGCCCTTTCTAACAAAATAAAACAATATACCACATTCTTACTTATTGAGTTTATCGTTGAGGAAGAAATGAGAGCCAAGCTGTATAATAAAGTTAGGTGATTGAAACATATACTACAGTTCAGAAATTATCCCTACAGAAACCAAAAAGGTAGCCAACCTTATGATTACCGATAATAGACATCCCATAATAATCGTGTAATTTCTTTACATTATTCAATGTACCAAGCGTCTTTAAAATTAGCACTGAAAAATAAACCCAATTATCAGTTCTAATTCTATACTTCAATTGTAATAATAATAATTGAAAATACAAAACATCAGTAAAAAAAACATTCACACAATTAATTCTATAAAAACTAAAGACACATAGGCAAAACCTATATGGTGAACCGTTATGAATCATGAAATATATCTTCCGATAATTCCACAATTACCTGTATCTCCGATTAAGGCATCATTACGCCTGCGAAAGAGACATGCCTGTCCGGCGTCGGAAATACCGGCTCAGGGCCGACCGGTTGCGGAATCCGTGCTCTTTCATGAATACCTTGAGGCCGTATCGGCGTTACGCAGCAGGAACTTCATTGCGATGATGACGAAATCGGACAATAAGCAATCGCGCAGCACGCGCACCGATACGGAAAAACAGCGCTGTTCCGATACAACAGGCGTTTTTCCCGGCAATACGGTTACGGGGAATCCGGGAAACTTCGTTACCTTTGTCCCAATCTTTTTATCTGTATTACCTAACGCTTAAAAAACGAAGAACGATGACGAAGAAATGGATTTGTACCGTGTGCGGTTACGTACACGAAGGCGATGAGGCGCCCGATTTCTGCCCTCAGTGCAAGCAGCCCAAAGAGAAATTCAAGGAACTCGTCGAAACGGAAGGAGCACTCTCCTTCGCCGACGAACACGTGCTGGGCGTAGCCAAAGGTACGGCCCCGGAAATCATCGAAGGACTGAACGCACACTTCATGGGAGAGTGCACCGAGGTGGGCATGTACCTGGCCATGAGCCGACAGGCCGACCGCGAAGGATATCCGGAAGTGGCCGAAGCCTTCAAACGTTACGCATGGGAAGAGGCCGAACATGCTGCCAAATTCGCCGAACTGCTCGGCGACGTGGTGTGGGACACGAAAACCAACCTGAAAAAACGGATGGAAGCGGAAGCCGGCGCCTGCGAAGACAAGAAGCGCATCGCCACGCTCGCCAAACAGATGAATCTGGACGCCATCCACGATACCGTACACGAAATGGCACGAGACGAGGCTCGTCACGGCAAAGGCTTCGAAGGACTGTACAACAGGTACTTCCGGAAATAGTACGCCGAATAAAGACCGCCGCCCTCCCGTCGGGGAGCGGATATGTACGGTCCGAAATCGCTCATAAGATACCGCCTTCCGGGCTCCGGTCCTGAAGGCGGTATCTTTTCCCCGACCGAAGAAGATGCGCGCAACGAATCGTTTTCATCCGAATAACGGTTACCTTTGTTGCGGCCGCTTTCCCGACCGTTCTCATACGGAAGCCCGCATCCGCGGCAGGAAGCGTCCCGCAGCAACGAACAAGAGACGATGATAACCGATTTTCGACTGAAAGTATTCAAAACGGTCGCCGACCGGCTCAGCTTCACGAAGGCCGCCGGCGAACTGCTCATCACGCAGCCGGCCGTCACCCGGCACATAAGCGAACTCGAAAAACAAGCGGGCGTCCCGCTCTTCGACCGGCGGAAAGGAAATGTCGCGCTTACCGTGCACGGACGCCTCATGCTCGACTATGCCAACCGCATCCTCGCCATTTACGACAACCTGAACGATGCCTTCGCAGAAAATGCGGGCAGCTTCGCGGGCGACATCCGCATCGGCGCGAGCACGACCATCGCGCAGTACGTACTGCCCGGCATGCTCGCCGCGTTCCGCCGCCGCTATCCGGAAATCGGGGTGGAAATGTCCACGGGCAATACCGAACAGATAGAAGAGCTCGTGGCGGACGGACGCATCGACATCGGCCTCATCGAAGGGAGGGCAGCGGGCCCAGCGCTGCACTACGAACTTTTCATGCGCGACGAGCTGGTACTGGTGACCTCCGTTTCCAACTCGACCTTCCGCGGCGACGCGGTGAATACGGCCACCCTCCGGCACCTGCCGCTGGTCATCCGCGAGAACGGTTCCGGAACGCTGGATATCCTGGAGGAAGCCCTGAGCGGGTGCGGCCTGAGCCTGCACGAGCTGCGCATCGAAATGCAGCTCGGCAGCAGCGAAAGCATCAAACGCTATCTGTACGATTCGGGGGCCTTCGCCTTCATCTCCATACAGGCCGTACTGGACGAGCTGGCACAAAACAAGCTGAGAATCATCGATGTCGAAGGACTGGAAATAGCCCGCAGTTTCAATTTCGTCACCGCACACGGTCATTACGGCCGCCTGCCGAAGCTGTTCAAACAGTTCTGCATCAACTGCCATAACAGAAAGTTATAATCAAGCACTTTTATATATTGGCTATTTATCGGATAGGAGTATACTTTTGTATTGCAAACGATAAATGCCACCCAAATGGAAAGAAGCAAAACCTCCAAACGCGAAGTTTTCACCAAAGCAGGATTCATCCTCGCAATCGTGCTCTGTGCAACGCCTTACGTATCGGCCCCCATCGCTCTGGTCGGGGGATTCCTTTTCACCCTGTTCTTCGGCCATCCCTTCGCCCGGCTCAACCACAAGGCCACGAACCTGTTGCTGAAAGCGTCGGTCGTGGGACTCGGCTTCGGCATGAACGTGCACAGCGCCCTGCATGTGGGACGCGAAGGACTGGGCCTCACCATCGCCTCGATAACGACCGTCCTCGTGCTCGGCTACGTGGTCGGCGGATGGCTCAAAATGCCGCGCAAGTCCTCCCATCTGGTAGCATCCGGCACGGCGATATGCGGCGGCAGCGCCATCGCGGCCGTGGCTCCGGCCGTGAACGCATCGGAAAAGGAGATTTCCGTATCGCTCGGCGTCGTCTTCCTGCTGAACGCCGTAGCCCTCGTGCTCTTCCCCTTCATCGGCCACCTGCTGGGACTCTCGCAGCACCAGTTCGGCCTGTGGAGCGCGATTGCCATCCACGACACGAGTTCGGTGGTAGGCGCCGCTTCGGCTTACGGCAACGAAGCCCTCGAAGTGGCGACGACGGTCAAGCTGGCACGCGCATTGTGGATTATCCCCGTGTCGCTGCTGTCGGCATTCCTGTTCAAAAGCAAGGGCAAGAAAATTTCAATCCCGTGGTTCATTCTCTTCTTCATCCTGGCCATGCTCGCCAACAGCTACCTGCCTTTCGTGAGCTCCTTCGCTCCCGCCGTTACGGCCGTATCGAAAGCGGCACTCGTCGTCACGCTCTTCCTGATAGGTGCCGGACTGTCGGTCGAAAAGATAAAATCCGTGGGCTGGAAACCGCTCATCCTCGGCATCGTCCTATGGATAACGGTCTCCGTACTCTCCCTGCTGGCCATCCTGTACCATTAACGAGAAACGATGGATATAAAAACATTCTTCAGTGCGTTCTTCGCCTTCCTCGCACTGATTAACCCGATACAGAAGGTGTTCGTGGTCTTCTCGCTGCAGGAAAACTATTCGCGGGCGGAACTGCACCGCATCGTGGACAAAGCCACGGTAACGGCCATCGGCGTCCTGCTGCTGTTCCTCTTCCTGGGCGAAGCTATCCTCGGCTACGTATTCAACCTGAAAATCTACGCTTTCCAGATAACCTGCGGCATCGTACTGTTCTACAACGGTTTCGTAGGACTGCAAAAGGGCGCCTTCCTCACCATCGACAAGGATACCCGCATAGAGGAACTGATTGCAGTACCCATTGCCATTCCCATGATTGCCGGACCGGCGACCATCACCGCCGCGGTAACGATGCCCGCCGTGTACGGACGCTGGATGACCATAGCGGCGGTCATCCTCGCGTTGCTGCTCAACCTGCTGATTATGCGCAACGCAGACCGGATAGGCAAGTTCCTCGTCCGGCAGAACATGCTCATGCCGCTCATACGCATCACGGCGCTTATCGTGGCCGCCATCGGCCTGCAAATGATTCTCAACGGTATCGAAACGTTCGTCCTTTCCATGAAAGGTTAAAGAACGCACGGAACCGGCAGGCAGGACAAAATACAGGAAATTCCGGCAGGCGACCGCGTCTGCCGAAAAAATTGTACCTTTGCGACCGGAAGCGGCTGCGGTGCAGCGCGCCGCACCTGCAACGACGAATGCCACAATCCATCATGTCATGAAAAAATTCCTCATACTGATACTGGCTGCCGCCGCGACAGCGAGCTGCCAACACGAAGAAATCGACTTGGTCGGCACCTGGGTACAGCCCATACCCGGCCGTACGGGCGGCTGGTCGCAGGGCATGCAGTTCAATGCGGACGGAACCGCCAACTCGGTGAACATGTACACGCTCGTGTACGATACCTGGAAACGCGAGGGCGACATGTTGATTCTGACGGGAAAAAGCGTAGGCAATCGCATCGCGTTTCCCTTCACGGACACACTGTACATCGACAAGAGGAGCAACAACGATTCGCTCGTACTCCGTCAGGGAGACCGGGAATCGGTCTTCAAAAAGATAAAATAACATCCTCCGCCGCGTACCTGCATACAGTCCGATAAACCCGGTCGTACCCCGCATTGTCCGCTCTTGGCCATCGGACTATCTTTCTGTCCGGACCATCAATCCGCAAAAAGAGACCGTTCCCATATATCCCTTCCTGCAAGCACAATCGGTTCGCACCGGTTCGCAGGACGGCCGCACTGTGCGGCATGTCGACCGCCGCCTCTTCCCGCGGCAGTACGTACTCCGGACGAACCGCCATGCTGCAACCCCAAACGGCGCCGGCAATAGAGACACAAAAAAATCCCGCAACTCTTCGTTGCGGGATAACAAGCGGGGCGATGCCACCCGCTGCATGCCGACGGTTACTGCAAACCCTTAACTATTTCCAGCAGTTCGTTTTCGGAACCGGGAGTATAACCCGTGTGGTTGTACACTATCTTGCCCGTACCGTCCAGCACGAATACGTGCGGCACCATATTGACGTTCATCGCACGTTTGAAATCCTGATTCTTGTCGTACAGCACGATGAAATCGCTCCATCCGTTGCCGCTGGCGAGCGCTTTGGCCTTGGCCGCGGAACGGGTGTCGTCTATCGACACGGCAACGACCTGAAAGTCTGCCTCGTCGAGCCAGTCCAGAAGCTGGTCGTTGATAGAATTCAGCTCCATGAGACAGGGTTTGCAGGTGGTGGACCAGAACGAAAGAATCGTAGGCTTGCCGTTCACGAGGGAAGAAGTACTGATGACATCGCCCTGATGATTCTCTATTTTCACATTGGGCATCTGGGCCATCGCGGCGCCCGCCATCAGCGCGGTCATCACCGTTACAAAAAGTTTTTTCATAATAAACATACTGTTAATCAAACATTAAAACCTACCGACCTAACCTAATCGAGCGGTATTCACTAAGTCAAAAATACGAAGAAAATTGCTCCTGAGCAAATATTTTACTATTATTGTGACCTCGTTGGCGCTGCACAAGGGGCCCGCCATACGGTCTCCTCAAACGCAGGTACGCCCGTTATTAAATACTTACTATAATGAATAACCCGTGCATTGGTGCACTAAGTAATAAACTAATCATATACCATCCTCATGAAGAAATTCTTTAGAATCGTTCTGCTGACCGCAGCGTCCGTCCTGATGGGCACCGCGCTCGCGCACTCCCAGGACGTACAATGGAGTTACAAGGTTAACGATTTAGGGGAGAACACGTTCGAAATCGTGTTCGACGCTGCCATCGAAGACACGTGGCATATGTATGATTTGGGGCCGTACGACGCCATGGGGCCGAACCCCACGATGATTACCTTCGAAACCATCGAGGGAGCCCGGCTCGAAGGCGACGCCTATGAAATCACCGAACCCGTAGTCGTTTACGACGACGTGTTCGGCATGGAAATAGGCTACTACGAACACGCCGCGGCCATCGCCCAGAAAGTCGTCCTCACAGCCCCGCAAGCCAGCCTGAAAGGATATGTCGAATGGATGGTCTGCAACGACGTGGGATGCACGCCAATGCAGTATTGGGATTTCGAACTTGACCTCACGGCGGACTCGCCCGTATCCGCAGCTTCCGCACCGGCTGCGACCGCAGGCGGCGGCGCTTCGCTGTGGGGCATGATACTGGAAGCCATTCTGTGGGGTTTCGCCGCACTCCTGACCCCGTGCGTCTTCCCCATGGTGCCGATGACCGTATCCTTCTTCCTGAAAGGTTCCGAAAATAAGGCGCGCGGCAGGTTCCGGGCCGGAATGTACGGGCTGTTCATCATCCTGCTCTATACGCTCCCCATCGCAGCGCTCATCATCATCACGCGCTGGCTGGGCGGCGATGCCGTGACGGCCGACATATTCAACTGGCTCGCTACGCACTGGCTGCCGAACATCATCTTCTTCATCGTATTCATGATATTCGCCGCCTCGTTCTTCGGTGCGTTCGATATCACGATGCCCTCGAAACTCGTGAACAAGACCGACAGCAAATCCGACAAGGGCGGTCTGGGCGGCATCTTCTTCATGGCCCTTACGCTCGTACTGGTTTCGTTCTCCTGCACGGGCCCTATCGTAGGCAACGTACTCATCAACTCCATATCGGGCGGTAACTTCTGGCAGCCCATCATCACGATGTTCGCCTTCTCGGTAGCTTTCGCCCTGCCCTTCACGCTGCTGGCCCTCTTTCCGTCGCTGCTCAACAAACTGCCCAAGAGCGGCGGATGGCTCAACTCGGTCAAGGTGGTGCTCGGCTTCATCGAGCTCGCCCTCGGCCTCAAGTTCCTCAGCGTGGCGGACCAGACCTATCACTGGGGCATCCTCGACCGCGAGATATACCTCGCCCTGTGGATTGCCATCTTCACCCTGCTGGGCCTCTATCTTATCGGCAAACTTAAATTCAAACACGACAGCGAACTGAAGTATCTTTCCGTGGGAAGGTTGGTACTCGCCATCATCGTCTTCGCATTCGTGGCCTACATGGTGCCCGGCATGTGGGGCGCCCCCCTGAAAGGACTCTCCGGCTACATGCCGCCCATCCAGTCGCAGGACTTCGTGCTCGGCGCATACACGGGCCCGACCACGGGACAGGCCTATACGGAAACTTCCCAGACTACCACCGCTACCGGCCAGACCAAAAAGTACGCCGATTTCCTCGCCCCGCTGCCCTACGGTATCAACGGATACTATCATTACGGCCAGGCGATGGAAGCGGCCGTCAAGGAAAACAAGCCGCTGTTCATCGATTTCACCGGCCACGGCTGCGTGAACTGCCGCGAAATGGAACAGCGCGTATGGTCGGACCCGACGGTGCAGGAGATGCTTCGCAACGATTTCGTCGTGGTATCGCTCTACGGCGACGACAAGAAAAACGTTCCGGAAGAAGACTGGGTGACGTTGCCCAACGGCAAGGTGCTGAAAGGCCTCGGCCGGATAAACTCCAATTTCATGGCCGAGCAATACGGCGTGAATGCACAGCCCGCCTACATCATCGTAGACCATACGGGCAAGCCGTTGATGCCGGTCAGGGGTTATAACCTGAACATACAGGAATACATCGACTTCCTCCGGCAGGGGTTGAATGCTTTCGCAAACGCACAGTAAACGGGAACATGCCGTTCCCGGCAGCGGGCCGCCGATAAATACGGCGGCCCGCTTCATTTGTGTATTCATTCGGAAAGCCGTTTTCACGGAACGGATACCCGTAGGCCAGCCCCTTGCGGCACACCTCTACGATAGCCTTATCCCTATCCAAGCATCCGCATACCGAAAGGAAACGACTTTCGCTGCAATGTTCCTGGCCCGCCCTACTATTTCCCCTCCCTTTCCCGGTTCCTTCCCCGCAAACCGCCGGACACCGAGCCCCCGCCCCCCACTGCTGGGAGGCGGGCACACCCAACTACGCCGGGGCCATCGCCCTGGCCGCCGCCCTGGACTA
>DXFY01000059.1 GCA_019114205.1 Candidatus Tidjanibacter gallistercoris
CTTCTTCTTCTTCTTCTTCTGCTGCTGCTGCTGCACCAATCGCATACCTTTTTCGCCGCAAACACCCCTCCGGCAAACATCCCGATATTCCATGTACCAAAGAGTGCCGTTCCGGGGTAGACCACGATACATGTCGTCTCCGGTTCCTCCATGCCGAAAACCGTTTCGGGCAGGCGCCTAAACTCCGCAGGCCGCAGGCAAAGATTGCCTGCGGCCTGCGGTATTCGGACACGGGTCATGCCCGCACGAACCGTCACACGGTCATTATCTCCTTTTCCTTGTCGGCCAACGCTTCGTCTATCTGCTTGCTGAACCGGTCGGTCAGTTTCTGCGCTTCAGCCTCGCCGTCCTTGGCCATATCTTCGGGCATGCCGTTTTTCTGAGCGGTCTTGAAAGCCTCCACCGCCTCCCGGCGGGCATTTCGGATGCTGACACGTGCCGTTTCTCCCTCTCCCTTGACCTGCTTCACCAGCTCCTTGCGCCGTTCTTCCGTGAGGGCCGGAATGGAAAGCCGGATGTGCTCGCCGTTATTGGAAGGCGTCAGTCCGATGTTCGACACGAGTATCGCTTTTTCTATTACGGGTATCATGCCTTTCTCCCAGGGCTGAATGAGAATGGTCTTGGCATCGGGTACGGTCACGCTGGCCACCTGCGAGACGGGCGTCTGCGAACCGTAATAATCCACCATGATGCCCTTCAGTACGTTGGGGCTGGCCTTGCCCGCCCTTATTCCAAGCAATGCCTCGACAAGGTGTTCGACGGCCTTGTTCATCTTCTCTTCGGCGATGTCCAGTATCAGGGTTGCTTCTTCAGTCATAAACGTTAAGGTATTATGTAGCTTGAATTTCGAATCGTCACTTCAGCAGGGCCTCTATCCCCTTCACCATCTCGTCGAACTCGTCGGGCGTGTACCCTACCGTCTGGAAGGCGATTTTGCCGTCCTTCCCGATGATGAAGTTGCGCGGCACGTATTTGCCGGCGAACATTCCGTACAGTTTCTTTCCGCCGTCGAAAGCCACAGGGAACGTATATCCGTTCTTCTCCATGAACTTCCTGACCGTATCCGCATCATCGTCCACCGACACGGGAAGCAGCACGAAATCCCTGCCCGCGAAACGGTCCACGATGTCTTTCTGCAACCGGGTGAACTCCTTGCGGCAGGGGGGACACCAGGTCGCCCAGAAATTGACCAGCACCACCTTGCCTTCCAGCTCGGACGAATGCAGCGTCTTTCCGTCGAGCATTTGTACGGAGAATTCCGGCACTTCCATTCCCTTTTTCAGGTACGTGGTACTCTCCACGTCGCTTTGCGCGGAAGCGATGCCGCCGCAAAACAGCACCGCAAACAGTATCGACAACATCTTTTTCATAAAGAGCAGCATTTTATAGATTAACCATCATGTCCGTATGTCCGCGCCGGGACGCACCGGCCTCCGAAACGCTATTCCCGCACGAGCGTTCCTATCGCCTCGCCCCGCACCGCCTTGCGCAAATTGCCGGGCGTATCCATATCGAACACGACGACCGGCAGTCCGTTCTCCCGGCACAGCGTGAAGGCCGTCAGGTCCATAATCCGCAGTCCGCGCGAATAGACTTCCCCGAAGGTAATCTCGTCGAACCTGCGGGCATCGGGATGCTTCTCCGGGTCGGCATCGTAAATACCGTCCACCCGCGTTCCCTTGAGCAGTACGTCGGCCTCTATCTCGATGCCGCGGAGCGCCGCCGCACTGTCGGTCGTGAAATAGGGATTGGACGTTCCCCCTCCGATGATGACGACATATCCTCTTTCGAGATAGTCCACGGCCTTGTCCTTGGAGTAATATTCCCCGACCGGCTCCATACATATCGACGTCAGCACCTTGGCCTGTACCCCTTCGGCACGCAGGGCCGATTGCAGGGCCAGCGAGTTGATGACGGTGGCGAGCATGCCCATCTGGTCGCCCTTCACGCGGTCGAAGCCCTTCCCGGCCCCCTGTATCCCGCGGAATATGTTACCGCCTCCAATAACTATGCCGACCTCCACGCCGGATTCGGCGACCTCCCGTATCTGCGACGCATAGGTTCCCAGCACTTCCGCCGAAAGACCGTACTTCCCGCTGCCCGCCAGCGACTCCCCGCTCAGCTTGAGCAAAATCCTCTTATATTTCATTTTCTCTTCGCTCTCCGCTTATCCGACACGAAGATACGATTTTTTTAGCAAAGTAGCCATAATTGGGTATCTTTGTACCTGGATACATATTATACATGGCAAAGACGGTCTACAAATATCTCGACAGGATAAATTCTCCCGAAGACCTGCGCCGGCTTTCCGTTGCGGAACTCGAAGCGCTCGCCGGGGAGCTGCGCAGTTTCATGGTATCGGAACTGTGCGTGAACCCCGGCCACCTGGGTTCGAGTCTCGGTGCGGTGGAACTCGCCATCGCGCTGCACTACGTATACGACACGCCCTACGACAAGGTGGTGTGGGACGTCGGCCATCAGGCCTACGCGCACAAAATTCTCACCGGCCGCCGGGAACAGTTCCATACGAACCGCAAGCTGGGCGGCATCAGCGGATTTCCTCGTATGGAAGAGAGTCCCTACGACGCTTTCGGAGCGGGCCACGCCTCCGTTTCCATTTCGGCGGCGCTGGGCATGGCGCAGGCCAACAAACTACAGGGCATCGAAAGGAACGTCATCGCCGTCATCGGCGACGGAGCCATGACGGGCGGCCTCGCCTACGAAGGCCTGAACAACGCCGGTGCATCGAACGCCGACATGCTCGTCATCCTGAACGACAACAACATGTCCATCAGCCCCAACGTCGGCGCACTGAAGGAATACCTGCTCGGCATCACCACCTCGAAACATTACAACCGGCTGAAAAACCGGGTTTGGAACGCCATGTCGGGCGTTCCCCGGATGCGCCGGGCCATTCAGAATTTCGGCAACGTCGTCAAGCAGAGCATCCTCAAACAGAGCAATCTTTTCGAGAGCCTCAACTTCCGCTATTTCGGGCCCGTGGACGGTCACGACATCCGGTCGCTCGTCCGCGTGCTGGGCGACATGCGGAGCATCCCCGGCCCGAAACTGCTGCATGCGGTCACGAAGAAAGGCAAAGGATACAGGCCCGCCGAAAGCAATCCGCCGATATGGCATGCGCCGGGGAGATTCAACCCCGTCACGGGCGAACTGCTCGTCAATCCGGGCGACAACCAGCCCGACCGCTATCAGGATGTTTTCGGCTACACGCTGCTGGAGCTGGCCCGGCTCGACGAACGTGTCGTAGGCGTCACTCCGGCCATGCTGACCGGCAGTTCCATGGACATCCTGCAACGGGAAATGCCCCGGAGGTGCTTCGATGTCGGCATCGCCGAAGGACATGCCGTCACCTTCTCGGCCGGACTCGCCGCAGGCGGCCTGATACCGTTCTGCAACATCTACTCCTCGTTCATGCAGCGGGCCTACGACAACATGATTCACGACGTGGCCATCCAGCGCCTCCCGGTGGTCTTCTGCCTCGACCGCGCAGGGCTCGTCGGAGAGGACGGAGTGACGCACCACGGCGTATTCGACCTGGCATTCATGCGCTCCGTTCCGAACATGACGGTAGCCGCGCCGGCCGACGAGGCGGAACTCAGGGACATGATGTACACGGCGCTCCTTTCGGGCGTACCGTTCGCCATCCGCTATCCGCGCGGGAAAGGCATCGGAGCCGACTGGAGCGGAGCATTCGGCCGGATGGAAATAGGCCGGGGCAAAATCCTGCGCGAGGGCAGCGACGTCGCCCTGCTGACGATAGGTACGGTCACCAACGATGCCGTAAAGGCCGCCGAACGGGCAGCCGCGGAGGGCATCTCGACGGAAGTCATCAGCCTGCGGTTCGCCAAACCGCTGGACACGGAACTGCTGCACGAAGCGGGACGGCGTTTCGCCCGTATCGTCACGGTCGAGGACGGTACCGTCGAGGGAGGCGTGGGCAGTGCAGTTGCGGAATTCATGACCGAAAACGGCTACCGTACGGAAATCATCCGGCTCGGCATCCCCGACCGATTCATCCACCACGGCACGACCGCAGAACTGAAACGCCTCTGCGGATACGACACGGATGGCATCTTGGCAGCACTCCGGAAAGCCGCCGGCCGCGAAGCGTAAAGGGCCCCGAAGAAAACCGCATGAACACACGACCGGCGAACGCCCCCCGCGCCTTATCCAACAGCAGGCCCGCCGGGCCGGAGCAGTTGATACCCTGACACGGACTTATCCCTTCCTCCGGGGAAAAGACCGTTATCCCGAATGCACCGAAGATGCAGAATACCGCATGCCTTGCGGTATTCCGTTCTGTCGTATCCGGACGAGCATATCCGCTGCTCCGGAACTCCGATGCCGACGGAGGCGGAACGAACAGAACACCCTGCCTGCTTTCGGCCGAATACCGATTCAGCATCGGACACACGAGACGGGAGTGTTCAAGCAACATCAGGAAACAGGAACTTCCGAAAGCCCCGGAACGGGCAATCCCATAACGTCCGAAAACAATACGAACGCATCGTCACGCGTCCTGACGGCCGTGCTCCGCCCGTCGTGCTGTCGTCCCCCTCTTCTTCAGATGCGGATTCATGCAATTTTTATCGAATTTATATATTATTGAAAAAAGGTTATTACTTTTGTGCCGTTATGGTTCCGGTTCGGGAGTCCGAACGGGATGAAAAGGGAATCCGGTGAGAATCCGGAACAGTACTCGCTGCTGTATGTCCCCTCCTTCGGGAGAAGTCGTTTACCGCACTCTTTGCCACTGGTTTCG
>DXFY01000060.1 GCA_019114205.1 Candidatus Tidjanibacter gallistercoris
TACGTAAAACAGACCGGCGATTTCTGGTATTACCACGAGAATAAACAGAAATACATCCGAATAACGGACGCGAACGGCAGGGTCGTAGCACTCGGCAAAGCGAACGAAAGCTATTCCATTCCCTACGGTGAGTACACGCTGCAATACGGCGTCTTGGTCGAGTCGGTATTATGCGGGGAGGCGAAAGTAAAATTCTGGCAGACAGAACCCCGGATATGGACCAATGCGAGGGAGAACGAAACCATAGACCTGGCCAGAGAATACGTACTAAAATGCGAGTTCGATACCCAGAGCCCCGACTGGGCGACATACGATAAAGAGATGCGCATGGTCCATGTCGAGACCGGAAAAGAGGTTGCACTGAGATTCTCCGGCGCGGCCGACCGGTGGTACTTCAAATTCCCCGACAGAGGAACTTTCTCCGTCGTGCTGACCGTTACCAACTCGAAAGGAGAAACGAAAACCGCGGAAAAAACGCTGAAGATACCCGATGTCGAAGACAACGCCATCTATTACAAAATGTTCGAGAAGTATGTAGGAATAGAATACGGCTATCCGAAGAACAACGAAGCGGTATCCCGTTTCTACCTGCAGTTCTATTCCGACGCCGCTTGTACGGCCAGAATAACCGCAACCGAAAATACCATCGAATGCAGCTACATCCTCTGGCTCCACTCTTTCGACATCCATTCCGAACTCGTTTCCTCGAACATCCAGGAACAGGGAACGCTCCTGGTTCCGGTCGGTTCTTCTTCATGCACCATGCCCCACGACCTGTTCAACGGCGTCCCCTATACGCTGAGTCAGGATGTTCTGGAATATCAGATTACCGGGGTCCGTTATATATAACCCCGGAGTTCGGACAACCCGTACCGTACGGAGACGACCGGAGAATGCCGCACGACATGCTCCTTTATACCGAACCGCACGCATTCCCGGAATACGAACTACATCCTCCGTGCCGCGGCCGACAGGGATAAGGCCATTCGGAAACCCGGAAGCGGAAAACCGTCTTTCGGTTTTCCGTCGTTATCTTTGTACCGGTTCATCCGCAGAGCATGGAGAAATGGCAAAACGACATTCCGCGTAAAGAGCTGCGCCGCAGCCGTATGGCAGGCACGGTACTTTTCTTCCTGCTTGCCGCGGCAGGATGTTGGTACTATTCCGACTTCATGCGCATACAGGATAACGCTGCCCGACCGTACACGGTTGCGGAACGGAACGTTCCGCTCCCGGAGGAAAGCGTTCCGACCGATACCAGCCGCAAGGCTCAGGCGATGAATACGGTTCCCCGACAAGACGATGCTGCCGGCCCGACGACGATTTCCGGAACGGGAGCATCTTGGGAACATACCGGTCCGCTCGAACTGCCCGCCTTCACCCCGAACGACATCATCCTCGACAACCGCACGGGCCGGTACACGCTGCGGTACGACACGACGTACCGGCAGGCAGCGTGGGTTGCTTACGTGCTGACCGGCAGCGACACCGAAACGGGAAAAGCCAGGCGCCGCGACCGGTTCGTACCGGACCCGGCCGTCGTGCGGAACGGTTACCCGACCGCCTTTACTTCCGGCTACAAGGGAAGCGGCTACGACCGCGGACATCTGTGCCCCTCCGCCGACCGTACCCGTACGCAGGAGGAAAACGACTGCACGTTCTATCTTTCCAACATCGCACCGCAGACCCCCGCCCTGAACCGCGGCCCCTGGAAGGAACTCGAAGAACAGGTGCGCCGGTGGGCCCTCCGCTGCGATACGCTCTACATCGTCGCGGGCGGCGTGCTGACGCCCGGTCTCGATACGCTCCCTTCGGGTATCGGCATTCCCGAATATTTCTACAAGGCAATTCTCGCAAAGAAGGGAACGGAGTTCCGGGCCATCGGATTCCTGCTGCCGAATGCGGCACGATTCGAAAACGGATACGAGGACTACGTCGTCACCATCGACAGCCTGCAAACCTTCACGTCCCTGGATTTCTACCGCAATCTTCCCGACAGCATCGAGAAACAGGCAGAAAGCACGCTCGCTCTCCGCTTCTGGTTCGACAGGTAAACGCTCCCCCGAACCGGCAGGCACAACGGGTTACGGCCTATGGAACGGACGCAACCGCTCCGATACGGCCTGCCGTAAGAAGTACCGCGCGATACTATACAGAGGACAGCCGCCGGAAGGACGGCGATACGGGTGCATCGCATTCTCCCCCAAAGCCGACCGGCAAAAATAGCGATACGGAGAAAAGCACGCCGCAAAAGCGTCCGTTAAAAGAATTATTCCGCAAGGATAGCCGCAGGGCACGATGCCCCACCGCAATGCGGTACGAAAGAACGGCAGGCGGCACGCATCCCCCACAGGAACCGCAGCGTTCCGATTGTCCGGCCCCCTCTTGAGCCAACCTTCCGACCGCAGGAAAAACCGCAGCAAGAACGCATATCCGTCTCCGCAGTTCGACACAGCGTCTTGCACAGCAGACGATACTACCGCAAACATGATTTCCGCCACGCACTTCCGTAGCGGCATGCCGCCGCAGGTAAGGAAACCGCAGCCTCGCTGCAACAGGCCTGTGGCGGCAAATGCCCTGCTTCCGGGGTTCAGCGGGTCGAATCCGGCTGCCTGCGATTGAAGATATCGTAACGCGCGAGCAGTCGGTTGCGGCGGGAAAGGATGATGGATTCCGCAAGCAGCAGCACGAGCACCGCGGCGAGCAGGTATTGGTATTGCTCGTCGTACTCCTCGAACACCATTTCGGCGAGCTGCGCCTTTTCCGTCTCGTTGATTCTGGCGATAATCTCCTGCAACCCGATTGACTGGTTGCCAGCACGCACATAAGCTCCGCCCGTCGCGAGCGCTATCTCCTGAAGCGTCTTTTCGTCCAGTTTGGAAACCACGATGTCGCCCTGCTCGTCCCGGATGAAGTCGCCGCCGAACTCAATGGGAGCCCCTTCCGGAGTACCGATTCCAATGGTATAAATCTTTACGCCCTGCGAAGCGGCATGCTCCGCCGCAGCCACGGGATTGTCCTCGTGGTTCTCGCCGTCGGTTATGAGAATGACGACGCGGCTGTTCTCACTTTCCGAAGTGAACGACGAAGCCGCGAGCGAAATGGCGCTTCCGAGCGCGGTACCCTGCCGGGAAACCATGTCGGGCGACAGCTGCGCCACGAAATTGCGGGCCGTCAGGTAATCGGAAGTAATGGGCAGCTGCACATAGGCATCCCCCGCGAAAACGATGATGCCCACCTTGTCCTCCTCAAGCCCTTCCAGCACCTGTTCCACGGCATATTTGGTACGTTCGAGCCGGTTGGGTTCGAAGTCGCGTGCGAGCATGGAATTGGAGACATCGACGGCAATCATGATTTCCACCCCTTCGCGTTCCACCTCCCGAAGTCTGGAGCCGAGCTGCGGCCGGGCCAGCGCCACCGTCAGCAATCCCACCGCCGCAAGGAACAGCACGACCTTGCCGCGTACACGCGCCGGCGAAGCCTCCGGCATGAGGCCGGCGAGCGTCTGCGGATTCCCGAAACGCTCCAATCTCCGGCGGCGCGACCGGGCGGCGTACACGTATACGGCCGCCAGCAGCGGTATCGCTGCCAACAAATACAAATAATCCGGATGTGCGAATCTCAACATCTCTGCAATTTTATTTCGGAATCATCCCTTCCTCCCCGGTCACCCCCGATGAAAAGGCGCGTCTGCGGTTCCGGCAGCACCGGCCTGGTCGCACACTCCCTGAATGCACCCTTACCGGAAAACCGCACGGGGAATCGTTCCTCTTCTCTTCCGACGGCATGCCGGCTTCTTCCCGGTTACAGGCTCCTCGCCGGATGTTCTCACCGGGTTCCCGGTGCTTATGCGGCACACATTCCGCTCCGTCACGGCAACCGCCGCAGCCACAGAAACCGCACGAGAAACTCCGCGGCGAGCAGAATGAACGTCCAGAGCATATACCTGCCCGCCAGCTCGGTATGCGTCATGTATTCATTGGTTTCCACCCGACTCTTTTCCAGCTCGTTAATCCGGGCATACACCTCCGCCAGCGTGCCGGCATCAGTAGCCCTGAAATATTCGCCGCCCGTGCGCGAGGCGATGTCGGCGAGGATTTCCTCATCTATCTCCACCTGCATGGGCACATAGCGCACCGTCCCCCACACGTCCTGCACCGGATAGGGAGCCGTTCCGCGCGTTCCCACGCCTATCGTATAGACGCGTATCCCGTACGACGCGGCTATATCGGCAGCCGTAGCGGGCGACACCTGTCCCGCATTGTTCACCCCGTCGGTCAGCAGGATGACCACCTTGCTCTTGGCATCGCTCTCCCGCAGCCGGTTGACGGCCGTGGCAAGACCGTTGCCGATTGCCGTTCCGTCCTCTATCATTCCGGTACGTATCTGGCCCAGCAACGTCTGGAGCGTGCTCCGGTCGGTCGTAAGGGGGCTTTGCGTGAAACTCTCTCCCGCGAAGGCTACGATACCGATGCGGTCGTTCGGGCGGTCGGCCACAAATTTCGCGGCCACATCCTTCGCCGCCGTAATGCGGTCGGGCTCGAAATCGCGGGCCAGCATGCTGGTCGATACGTCCATAGCCAACACGATGTCGATACCTTCCGTGGTCGTCGAACTCCCCTTTTCGGAGTTCTGCGGCCGGGCGAGCGCCACGACGAGCAGCGCCACAGCCGCGCAGCGCAGCACGAAAGGCAGGTGCCGCGCCCAATACCGCACCCCTTTCGCCGCACCCTCCAGCGGAACGACCGAAGAGATGCGCACCGCAGCCCCGCCCCGGCGTATGCGCCACACATAGAGTGCGGCCAGGGGCAGCAGTACGGCCAGCAACCACAACAGTTCCGGATTGGCGAATTGCGTAATCTTCATGGGTACAAGTTCAATCGTTCCTCAATGTTTCCCTTCGGACGCACAGCGTTGCGGGCGCAGGCGGCTACCAGTTCTTGCCCGACCGGGCCACACCGACGGCCCGCTGGGCATTCACCTTCTCGCGCGTCCGGTCTTCCTGCTGCTGCATGGCGTCCAATATGTTTTCGGCATCCTCGCGGCTCATGCCGCCGGCGGTCTGCTGCCGGTCTCGTTCCGGTCCGGATGTTCCGTCGCCGCCGTCGGGGTTCCGGTTCTCCCGGTCGCCGTTCCCTTCCCCTTCGGAATCTCCGTCCCCGTCCGAACGGTCGTCCTGCTGTCCGGAACCGTCGCTGTTCTGCTGTTCGTCCCGGTTGCCATCCTCTTCAGGTTTATTGTTCCCATTCCCCTTCTGGTTTTGGTCTTGGTTCCCGTCTCCGTCCTGGTTTTGATTCCGGTCATCCCCGCCGCCGTCCTGCTGCTGCTCTTCGAGCAGCTTCTGGACATACGCAAGGTTGTATTTCGTTTCGAGGTCGGCAGGATTCTCCCGCAGCGACTGTTTGTAACAATCGGCCGCCTCCTGCAGCTTCTGTTGCGCGAACATGCCGTTACCGAGGTTGTGGTACACTTTCGCCTTCTGTGCGGGCGTCAGGTCGGGACGCTCGGCCAGTGCGTTCAGCACCTCGGCCGCCTCCCCGTACTCGCCCTGCCGGTAAAGCGCATCGGCCAGGTTGAACGCCGCCGCGAACGACGAAGGCTCCGCAGCGAGTGCGGCACGGTATGCCTCCGCTCCGGCCGCAAAATCCTGCGCCTCGTAACTGCGGTTGCCCGCACGGATATGCCGCCGTTCGGGATGCTGCTGGGCGAACGCATGGCCCCACCCGCACACCGCGGCCACGAACAGAATGCACCGCACGGCGTATTTAACGAGGTCGTTCTTCATCGTTCCCTGCTTTTTCATCCGCTCCGGCTTCGCCGGGCAGCTCCTTGGTATCTTCCACGAAATAGTAGGCCGCATAGTAAAGTTTCTCGTTCTCCTCCCCGTCGGGTTCATGCTTGGCGAACTTCACCAGGTCCGCCGTCAGCAGGATGCCGCGCAGGTCGCGGCGGTTCTTGTCCGAGAGCGGCAGCGGGGCGGTCGCCCGCATGATTTCGTCCGAAGTCATCTCCATCGCATTGATGCCGTACCGACCGCCCAAATAGCAGCGGACGATATCCGTCAGCCCCGTATAATAGGCTTTCACCCGACCGCTCTGCCACAGTTTCCGGTTGTGTAACGCTTCCAAATCCTGTATCGCCCGCACATGCGGCGGAACGGAAGGCAAGGGTGCCCCGTCCGCGGCGGCACCCGTCCGTCGGGCCCGCAGCCGGCGGTACACGAGCACGGCCAGCGCAGCGAGCACCAATGCCAGCACCGTCCCCGCTGCGGCATAACCCGCGAACTCGCCGACCATCAGGGGCGCCTCCTCCGGCGCCTTGATGTCGTACACGGTACTTTTCTGAGTATCCACCGGAAACGTCTGCACCGCCACATGCAGGGGGGCCTGCGAATAGAGCGTATCGGTGACGTTCTTGTCGCCGTACAGCACGGGGAAACGTCCGAAGTCGTAGTTTCCCGCCTCGAATGAGGTCATCTCGTAGCGTTTGCGCAGTACCTGCCGGCGTCCGTTCACTTCGAGCGTATCGAGAGGAGATTCGGACACCAGCTCCACGCCGCCCTCGGCGAGCCCCTCCCCGAAGGAGGGCAGGGCGACCACCTGCATCATGTCCTTCTCAATCAGAACCTCCACCGAGAAGCGGTCGCCGATGAGCACCGTATCGGGGTTCAGCTCGGCACGCACCGCGGGAGCGGCCGCACGAACTCCGCCGCCGAAGGCTGCCGACAGCAGCGCGAAGAGTATGATTGCGAACCTTTTCATCTTCTCCTGAAGAGTTTTATCAGCGCCTTGACATAATCCTCATCGGTGGCGACCGACACGTTGTCCACCCTGCCGCGGTTCAGCGCAGCAGCCGTTTCGCGGCTGGTGCGTTCCCATTCGGCGCGGTAACGGTCGCGCAGCGAAGCGAGCGAAGTGTCAATCCACACCTTACGCCCCGTTTCGGCATCCTGCACTTCCATGATACCCACGTCGGGCAGTTCGGCGTCGCGGCGGTCGTACACGCGTATGCCCACGATGTCGTGTTTCCCGGAAGCGATTTTGAGTGCATCCTCGAAATGCCTGCGGTCCCCTTCCGGCTCCATGAAATCGGAAAGCACGAAGGCCGTACAGCGTTTCTTAATCACGTTGGTGAGGTAACGGAACGGCTCGGACAGGGCCGTTCCCGTATGCTGCGGCACGAACTCGATGAGCTCCCGTATAATCATCAGGATGTGGGAGCGCCCCTTTTTGGGGGGAATGAACTTCTCGATACGGTCGCTGAAAAAGATGCAGCCCACCTTGTCGTTGTTCTCCGTGGCGGAGAAGGCGAGCACGGCGGCGATTTCGGTAATGACGTTCTTCTTCAGCCGCTCCGCCGTGCCGAACATGCGCGAACCGCTCACATCGACCAGGAGCATCATCGTCAGTTCGCGTTCCTCCTCGTAAACCTTGATGTGCGGGTTGCGGCTGCGCGCGGTGACGTTCCAGTCGATGTCGCGCACGTCGTCGCCCGCACGGTATTCGCGCACCTCACTGAAGGCCATGCCGCGCCCCTTGAAGGCGCTGTGGTAATGGCCGGCGAAGATGTCGTTGCTCAGTCCGCGCGTCTTTATCTCTATCTTGCGTACCTGCCGGAGTATGTCGCTGCTGCCGCTGTCCATGTCCGTTTGCGGAATTACGATATGGCGACCGGCGCCGTCAGGGCACCTCGACCGCGTTGAGTATGTCGGTAATGATTTCTTCGGTGGAAACGTTCTCCGCCTCGGCCTCGTAGGTCAGTCCGATGCGGTGGCGCAGCACGTCGTGACAGACGGCCCGCACGTCTTCCGGGATGACGTATCCCCTGCGGCGGATGAAGGCGTAGCTCTTGGCCGCCTTCGCCAGCGAAATGCTCGCACGGGGCGAACCGCCGTAGGCAATCATCGGGGCGAGCTTCTGGAGTTTGTACTCCTGCGGCTCGCGCGTGGCGAAGATGATGTCGATGATGTACTGTTCGATTTTCTCGTCCATGTAGACGTCGGAAACCACCCGGCGCGCCTTGACGATATCCTCCGGCTCGATAATCCGTGCCGGTTCGGGGCAGCCGCCTTCCCGGAGGTTCATGCGGATGATGTCGCGCTCCTCCTGCTTCTTGGGATAGGTAATCCGCGCTTTGAGCATGAAACGGTCCACCTGCGCTTCGGGCAGCGGGTAGGTACCCTCCTGTTCGAGCGGGTTCTGGGTGGCCAGCACGAGGAACGGTTCGGGCAGCGGCCAGGTCTCGTCGCCGATGGTCACCTGTCGCTCCTGCATGGCTTCGAGCAGGGCGCTCTGCACCTTTGCGGGCGAGCGGTTGATTTCGTCGGCCAGCACGAAGTTGGCGAATATGGGGCCCCGCTTGACATGGAACTCCTCGTTCCGCTGGGAATAAATCAGCGTACCCACGATGTCGGCCGGCAGCAGGTCCGGCGTAAACTGGATACGGCTGAAACGGGCATCCACGGCTTTGGCGAGCGTCGTGATGGCGAGCGTCTTCGCAAGGCCCGGCACCCCTTCCAGCAGGATGTGGCCGTTGGAAAGCAATCCTATCAGCAGGGTGTCGATGAGGTGCTTCTGCCCCACGATGACCTTCCCCACCTCCCTGCTCAGCGTATCCACGAACAGGCTCTCGCGTTCGATGCGCTCGTTCAGTTCATTGATGTTTACTACTTCGTTCATTTCTGAGCTTTATTTGTCCGGCATGTTCCCGTACGCGCCGCACCCGCCTGCACGTACCGCATCCGTCATTTGCGGAGTAATAACGAAAGCCTCACAAAGTTAGTATAAAAAACGCGATTTTTTCTCCGCCGACCTCAGGAGCGCGGCGGGGCGGTCCCGGAGCGCGGGGATACAATTCCGGCTAAATTCGCTAACTTTGCGGGGCGGAGCCGACCGCTTCCGCCATCCGATACCCGAAAATCGACATGCCCCATTTTACCGATACCCTCAACCCCGCCCAGAGAGAGGCGGTACTCAATTACGACAAGCCCTCGCTCATCGTGGCCGGGGCCGGTTCGGGAAAAACGCGCGTGCTCACCAGCCGCATCGCCTACATGATAGAACAGGGCATTCCCCCCGGCTCGATACTCGCGCTCACCTTCACCAACAAGGCCGCACGAGAGATGCGCGAACGCATCGAACAGCTCGTTCCCGACGGCCGCGCACGCTACATCTGGATGGGGACGTTCCATTCGGTCTTCTACCGGATTCTGCGCCAGGAGGCCGGACGGCTCGGCTTCGACGCCAATTTCACCATATACGACACGGCTGGCAGCGAAAGTCTGCTCTCGACCATCATCAAGGAGCGAAACCTCAGCACCGACGAATACAAGCCGCGCGAGCTGCACTCGCGCATCTCGCTGGCGAAGAACAACCTCGTGACGGCCGAGGCGTATGCCGCCAACACCTCGTTCGCGGCCGAAGACCGCCAGAGGCGCCGGCCGGAGTTTCCGGCCGTGTTCCTCGAATACGCACGGCGGTGCAAGGCCAACAACGCCATGGACTTCGACGACTTGCTGCTCTACACCAACATCCTGTTCCGCGACTTTCCCGATGCGCTGGAAACGTACCGGAACCGGTTCCGGTACATCCTGGTGGACGAGTATCAGGATACCAACTATGCGCAGTACCTCATCGTGCGGCGCCTCGCGCAGACCCATTCCAATGTCTGCGTCGTGGGCGACGACGCCCAGAGCATCTACTCCTTCCGCGGCGCCAAAATCGAGAACATCCTCCGGTTCCAGAACGATTTTCCGGATGCGCAGGTCTTCAAGCTGGAACAGAACTACCGTTCGACGCAGAACATCGTGAACGCGGCCAACAGCATCATCGCCAAGAACGACCGCCAGATACCCAAGAACGTATTCTCGGAAAACGACGAGGGCGACCGGGTGAAGGTACTGAAGGCCTATACCGACCAGGAGGAAGCCTATCTGGTAGCCGACCTCGCCCGGCAAGAGGGACGGGAGAACGGCGGACGGTGGAACGAAATAGCCGTCCTGTACCGCAACAATTCCCAGTCGCGCGCCATCGAGGATGCCCTGCGCCGACGCGACGTGCCGTACCGCATTTACAGCGGCCATTCGTTCTACGACCGCAAGGAAATCAAAGACCTCGTCGCCTATTTCCGACTGATAGTCAATCCGCGCGACGACGAGGCGCTGCGCCGCATCATCAACACCCCCGCGCGGGGTATCGGAGCGGTGACGGTCGCCCGCGTAGCGGCCGTGGCCGCGGAACGGGGGGTGAGCATGTGGGAAGTGCTGGAGAACACGACGGAAGAAGCCGTTCCCGAACTGAAAACGGCGGCGAAGAAACTCGCCGAGTTCACCGGCCTGATACGCTCCCTCTCCCTCGGACGGAGCACCATGCCGCTCCATGAATTCGGCCTCGAAGCGGCCACACGGTCGGGCCTTATCGGCAGCTACCGCATGAACCCTTCGCCCGAATCGGAAAATGCTTTGGAGAACATCAACGAACTGCTCAACTCGATGCAGCACTTCAAGGAGGAACGCATCGTGCCCGCATACGAGGAGGGCGACGAAGCGACGGACGACGAACCCACCTTAGAGGAGTGGCTTCAGAACATTTCGCTGATGACCGACATGGACAAGGAGGGCGAAGACTCCAAAAACCGCGTGGTGCTGATGACCGTTCACTCCGCCAAAGGGCTGGAGTTCGACACCGTGTTCATCGTCGGCGTCGAAGAAAACCTGTTCCCCAGCCTGATGAGCGCCACCTCGCAGGAGAAGCTCGAAGAGGAACGGCGCCTGTTCTACGTGGCCGTCACGCGTGCTCGAAAAAAGGCGTTCGTTTCGTTCGCCATGCAGCGGTTCAAATGGGGCAACACCGAATTCTGTACGCCGAGCCGGTTCATCACGGAAATGGACGAGCGCTACGTGGAACTGCCTGCGGACATGACCGAGGACGCGCTCCCCGAACACCCGACATCAGGACTCGGGCAACGGTACGAACAGCGGCAGACCGGCGGACGGTTCTGCGGCAGTTCCGGCACGCCGCGCGGCAGCGAAGGCCGCAGGCGCGACACGGAACCGGGCTCGGCCCCGAAACCGCGGACGCCGCATATCGTCGTCCCACCGCCCGACATCGGCAGCATGAAAAGCATGGGCAGCCGCCGGGTGAGGCCCGACGACGAAACTCCTGCACCCCGTCCGACCGCCGCAGATGCACGCTATGCCGTCGGCATGAGGGTGGAGCACGCGAAATTCGGCCGCGGCGAGATAATAAATATCGAAGCTATGGCGTCGGACATGAAAATTACGGTTATCTTCGAAAACAGTGCGGCTGGCAGGAAAAGCCTGCTCAGCCGCTATGCCAACCTGAAGGTCATCGAATGACAGACAAATACCAACCATAAAAATTGAAAACGATGAAACGATTGACGAAAGGCATCCTCGCTCTCGCGGCGCTAACCGCTGCGGCGGCCCTGACCGGATGCGACAAGAAGAACGGTACGACCACCGAAGGCGAAGCTACCTTCGCCGGAACCTACCGCATGGAAACGAAACCCTTCTATTCCGATATGGAAGCGAAAGACCCCAGCGCGACCGCCATCGAAGCGGAAGGTTTGAACATGACCTACGCACAGGTCATCGCAGCCGTATTCGGACTGGTTCAGTCGGCCGAGACGGGCGACCAGGCCGACATCACCTTCGGCGAGGACGGCTCGCTGACCATCGTGACGAACGACCCCGCGGCAGGCTCCGAAACCGTCTTCCCCGATGCCGAAGCGGGCATGCCGGCAAGCGCCATCCGGTACGCCGTCAGC
Source organism: Candidatus Tidjanibacter gallistercoris (assembly GCA_019114205.1). GTDB lineage: Bacteria > Bacteroidota > Bacteroidia > Bacteroidales > Rikenellaceae > Tidjanibacter > Tidjanibacter gallistercoris. The sequence goes on from DXFY01000060.1 coordinate 11,788, forward strand.
GGCGACCGGGTGGTTTTCACGCTCTCCTCCGACGCGATGGACAACATGCTTGACACGGAATCCGACCCGCAGCAGGCGGCTGCAATCAAACAGCTGCTCGCCCGGTTCGACAAGGGCGTCTTCGTCTATTCGGCAGCAGACAACTCCGCGAAAGTCACCTTCAAATACACACTCGAAGGCAAAACGCTCACGCTCTACATCGACAAAGGCATGCTTTCCGAAACATGGAGCGCCGGAAAGGAGGCGACGGACGACATCATCGCAATGGTCGGGCAGAGCGACCCCGCTACCGCAGCCATCCTTACCGCCGTATTTCCCCAGGTGGATACGATGTTGGAGGGCTTCGACAAGATAGAAGCGGGCGCCCGGATGACGAAACAGTAGAACGCACCGCTGTCGGGAAGTGCGGCCTTCCCGACAGGGTATGCAAAACGGCGCGGCGGAAATCCTCCGCCGCGCCGTTTCCTTATCGGGCGAAACCGCGTCATCCGGGCGTACGCGCGGCGAGGTAACGGCGGAAATTGTCTTCATAAACATCGCCCACCGGAATGCACTTGCCGCCCGCCAGCACGATGTGCTTGCGCTCGACCGCCTCTATCCGGCCGAGGTTCACGATGTAAGAACGGTGCACGCGCATGAATACTGCCGGCGGAAGCCTTCCCTCATAGGACTTGAGGCTGCCGAGCGTGGTCACCGGCCGGCCCGACACGGTGTAGATGCGGACATACTCGCTCATGCTTTCGATATAGAGGATGTCCGTCACATCGATTCGGAGCGTCCGGTATTCCGAACGGACGAACAGGCTCTGCCGCTCCTCGTCGGGACGCACCGGGGAAGCCCGGAGCAATTCGAAACGTGCACGGGCCCGTTCTGCCGAACGCAGGAAATCGGCATAGCCGACGGGCTTCAGCAGGTAATCCGTCGCATCCACCCGGAACCCTTCGAGCGCATACTCCGAATAGGCGGTCGTAAAGACGACGAGCGGTCCCGGCGGGAGCGAACGGACGAAATCGAGGCCGCTTCCGCCCGGCATGTTGATGTCCACGAAAAGCAGGTCGCACCCCGTCTCCGCCACTGCGACCGCCGCTTCCGCGGCACTACGGCAAGCGGCGGCAAGACGCAGGAACGGCGTCCGTTCGATGTAGGAACACAGCTGCCGGAGCGCCAGCGGCTCGTCGTCTATGGCAATACAGCGCATCATCGTTCGACGGGTATTTTCAGTACGGCGGTATAACGCGTATCGGTTCGTTTTATTTCGAGCGAGGCCGCACCGCCGTACAGCAGCTCCAGTCGCCGGCGCAGGTTCTCCAGCCCCACGCCCCCCCCTTTTCCGGGGTGTCCGCGACACTGTTCTCCACCGTATAGGAAAGAAAGCCCTCCTCCAGAACGAGCCGCGCATCGACGAAGGAACCGGCACCGTAGCATACGCCGTGTTTGAACGCATTCTCCAACAACGTTATCAACATCAGCGGGGGCACCTGCACATCGCCCTTTTCGGAAGGATAGACGGCATGTATCTCCACATCGCCGGCATAGCGTATCTGCATCAGGCGGATGTAGTTGTCGATGAATTCCACTTCCTTCCCCAACGGTACGGACGGTCGGTCGGCATCGTACAGCACGTACCGCATGATGCGCGAAAGTTCAATCACCGCCTCTTTGGCCCGCTCGCCGTCTATGTCTATCAACGCATGGATGTTGTTCAGCGTGTTCATGAAGAAGTGGGGATTGACCTGCGCCTTGAGGTAGTTCAGCTCGGCCTTCAGCGTCTGGCTCTCCAACTCCTTAAGGTACCGGTCGTCCTGTATCGACTTGAACAGATACCGGATGGCTATGTTGCAGCCGACGACCAGCACCGCAAGAAGCCAGTCGTTGAACATCCGCCCCCACTTGATGGGCATGGGCAGCCCCGGCGGACGCAGATAAAACGCCGGCGGCGGAGAGGCCGGTACCTGCGCAACGACATCATCCCCGACAACGGCCGGCGGCTCCACGGCCCGTACATAAAAGAACGGGGGAGACGACCGGGCCACGAGCATCGGTACGGCGGTGAACAGCACCCCAACCGTCACCACTATCCAAAGCACGTAGGCACCGTAGCGGCGGCGCATCAGCAGCCGGGGTACCAACAGCCAGTTGTTGAGCGCGAACAACAGGGCGAACGGGAGCACGCCGAGCCAGAAATGGACGACATGACGCCAATGTACGCCAGCACCGTCATGGTAGCCGAAGAGCGGTACCACGAACACCACGCACCACAGCAACACGTAGATGCCGTTCTCCGGTATGGTTTGGTCGAGCTGCCGTTTCATATCCTGTTCCGCAGGCCCGTACCGGGCCCTATTACGTTACGCCGCCGTTATGCAAAGATAGCATAACGGCGGCACCAACCTATTAACCCTTTCCCTTGAAATCCGCAATACCGGAATCGGCACTGCAAACCTTCGGGAAAACTAACCTATGAGGAACTCCGGAAATACCCCTGCGCCGCCGCACATCCCGGTCCTCCGCCCGTTCCGTCTTCCTCCCGTTCTCTACGGGACAGGCGGACGAGCCCTGCGGCTCCGTATCCCGGCGGTGTCGGAATTCGCACCGGAATACATCGGACCGTTCCGAATCGAGGCGACCGCCCTGTGCCGCCGTGTCGGCCGTACCGGACCACGGCAGAAAAAACGTCATGAGGTGCTCTTGAAAGTTCCGATATAAAAGTAACAATTCAAAAATAATAATATATATAATATTCAACGAACACCCGCTTTTTATCAGCAAACGAGCCTCCAACGGGGATTTCGCCGGCTTCGCGGTGCCTGCCGATATTCCCGTTCCGCCGCACGACCGCAGGGAAACAGCATGCAATGCCGGAAAAAATCGTACCTTTGTTGTCTCAAAAACCGCAGGGGCAGCCGGTACTCCGCGCATCTGCCGAAAAACGATTCGTCATGACATACACCATTACGCTGGAAGAGATGGAGTTCAAAGCCTACCACGGATGCTACGACCTCGAAAAGGTCGTAGGCAACCGCTTTCTGGTAAACATAACGCTCGATGCCGAACTCGACGAGGCGGCGCAGGCCGACGACGTCACGAAAACCATCAACTACCTTCGGGTATATGCCATTACAGCGGAGTGCATGAAACGGAAATCCGACATTCTGGAAAACGTGACGCTGCGCATCATCGACGCGCTCTATGCGGAATTCCCGCAACTGCGCCGTGTCTGCGCCACGGTATCGAAACTCGCTCCCCCGCTCGGAGGCAAAATCCGCAAGGTATCCGTAACGCTCTGCCGATAAATACGTTGCAAAATGTTAATCGGTTGTTGATAACTAACGGGACGCCATGTCCGGCGGTACGGGAATTGGCCTTAAACTTGCATTCGGTGGTCCGCTGCCTTCTGTAAGAAAGAAAATATCTAAGAACCAATACTATAAATTTTGACTTATGTCCGACGTTAAGAAACACGTGGGTGCTGACGGCCGCACCCTTACCGAATATAAGTACAACGAAGCCCTGGAGGGGGCCAAGGAGTACTTCAAGGGCGACGACCTGGCCGCCATGGTATGGGTAAGCAAGTATGCGCTGAAGGACTCGTTCGGTCGCATCTTCGAAAAATCGCCCGAACAGATGCACTGGCGCATCGCAAACGAACTTGCCCGTATCGAAAACACATATCCCAACCCGATGAAGGCGCAGGAGATATACGACCTGCTGAAAGATTTCCGTTACGTCATCCCGCAGGGAGGACCGATGACGGGCATCGGTAACAACCTCCAAATCGCATCGCTTTCCAACTGTTTCGTCATCGGGCACCGGAACCCCGCCGACTCCTACGGCGGCATCATCCGCATCGACGAGGAACAGGTACAGCTTATGAAGCGCAGGGGCGGAGTCGGACACGACCTCTCGCACATACGGCCTACCGGCAGTCCGGTGCTCAACAGCGCACTCACCTCGACGGGTATCGTCCCCTTCATGGAGCGCTATTCCAACTCCACGCGCGAAGTAGCCCAGGACGGCAGGCGCGGCGCACTGATGCTCTCGCTCTCCATCAAACACCCGGATGCGGAAAACTTCATCGACGCCAAGGTGGAAACCGGTAAGGTAACAGGAGCCAACGTCTCCATCAAAATAGACGACGAATTCATGCGTGCCGTCATCAACAATGAAAAATACGTGCAGAAATTCCCGATAGATTCGGACAACCCGATGTACGTGAAGGAAATCGACGCCCGCACGCTCTGGAACAAAATCGTCCACAACGCCTGGAAGAGCGCCGAACCGGGCATCCTGTTTTGGGATACCATCATCCGGGAATCGGTACCCGACTGCTACGCCGACGAAGGATTCCGCACCGTTTCCACCAACCCGTGCGGGGAGATACCGCTTTGCCCCTACGACAGTTGCCGGCTTCTGGCACTCAACCTGTACAGCTACGTGGAAGAGCCGTTCACGCCGCAGGCACGGTTCTCCTTCGACCGCTTCCGCCGGCACGTCGAACTGGCCATGCGCCTGATGGACGACATCATCGACCTCGAACTCGAAAAGATAGACATCATATACAACAAGATAAAACACGACCCGGAAGACCTCGACATAAGGCGCGTGGAGCTTTCCCTGTGGGAAAAGATACGCGAAAAGGCGGTCAAGGGCCGCCGGACCGGGCTCGGCATCACCGCCGAAGGGGACATGCTCGCCGCACTGGGCCTCACCTACGGTACCGACGAGGCCATCGCATTCGCCGTGGAAGTACAGAAGACGCTCGCCGTGGAAGCCTACCGCGCATCGGTCAAGATGGCCCGCGAACGCGGTCCATTCCCGATGTACGATTCCCTGAAGGAAGAAGGCAACCCGATGATTGCCCGCATCCGCGAAGCCGACCCCGCACTGTACGAGGAGATGAAACAGTACGGCCGCCGCAACATCGCCATGCTCACCATCGCCCCCACGGGTACCACGTCGCTCATGTCGCAGACCACGTCGGGTATCGAACCGGTATTCCGCCCCGTCTACAAACGCCGCCGCAAGGTAAATCCTTCCGACAAGAACGTGAAGGTCACCTTCACCGACGAGGTGGGCGATTCGTGGGAAGAATACAACGTATTCCACCACAAGTTCGTCACATGGCTCCAGGTGAACGGTTACGACATCGCGAAGCTGGACAGCATCAGCGATGCGGAGCTCGACAAGCTCGTGGAGCAGTCGCCCTACCATAAGGCCACGGCGAACGACATCGACTGGGTAGCCAAGGTGAAGATGCAGGGAGCCATACAGAAGTGGGTGGACCACTCCATCTCCGTGACGGTGAACCTGCCCGAAAGCGTGACCGAGGAGCTCGTCGGAAATGTCTACCGCGCTGCATGGGAAAGCGGTTGCAAGGGCGTCACCGTTTATCGCGACGGCTCCCGCGCCGGAGTGCTCGTAGACACGAAACCCAAAAAGAAAGAAAACGACGACTGCAACTGCGACGAATACAAGCCGCCGTTGGCACGTCCGATAGAACTCGAAGCCGACGTGGTGCGTTTCAAGAACGGCACGGAGGACTGGATAGCGTTCGTGGGCATATACAACGGCCACCCATACGAAATATTCACCGGTAAAATCGAGGAAGATTCGCTCTATATTCCCAAGTCCATCAAGAAAGGCTATATCGTCAAGGTAAAGGAAGAGGACGGACAGAAGCGCTACGACTTCCGCTACACGGACAAATACGGCTATCCGCACCTGATAGGCGGCATCTCGCGCCTGTTCGACAAGGAGTTCTGGAACTACGCGAAACTGATTTCCGGCGTACTCCGCAACGGCATGCCCATCGTGGATGTGGTGAACCTCGTGGACGGGCTCAGCTTCGACAGCGAAACCATCAGCAACTGGCAGAGCGGCGTGGCCCGCGCACTGAAACAGTACATCAAGGACGGCACGAAAATCCGCAAGCAGAAGTGCCCCAACTGCGGCGAGGAATCGCTCGTCTTCCAGGAGAAGTGCCCGCACTGCACCTCGTGCGGCTGGTCGCGCTGCAACTGACGCGCACAGCCCGGCATACGCTCGTCCGGCCTCCGTCCTTTCGGAACGGAGGCCGGACTATTTATCGGCGGATGCAATCGACACCGTTATTCTACGAATGCGGTAAAGACACCGACCGCGGCGAAACCGCATCTGCTCACGTCCGCTTCGAATGCAAGGACAATCAGCCTCGCTGCCGCAACAGAGGGACAGAAAGCACATTCCGATATAAACGGACAATCCATCGGGAGAGGTTCGTCGGGCCGGCTTGCACGCTGCCAAGAAAGCAGCCCGTTTTTTCCCTGCCGGTTTTCCTCCGGTCCGTTTTCCTGCCGGAAAATGCAACGGCCGCAATTTTCCGGCACCGGCGGCCCGTCCCTGCCTGCTTCCGACAGTTGTGGCACGCTCGCAGGAAACCATACCGTGAAGCACGAAAAATCCGAAACCGCAATGTCTTACTGCCTGTCTGCCTTCGATACCAACAGGTTGTTGCAGCACTCATCCGAACCGAGCAGAAGTCCCCGAAAGAATACTCCGAACACGCGAAGAACGGCTCCCGAACGTCGAAGCCGGGATGCCGTTCCCCGGCGACGGTACCCTACTGCGTAACTACTTCCGAGGCGGGGACGATTTTATAAAGCTTGTCGCCGCGGCGGACGGGCTCCGGCGTCTTCACCGAACAGAATACGCCCTGCGGAGCGACTTCGGCCGGCCGTTCGTCCACATAGACCTCCGCGGCGACGCCTTCGAGCGCTCCGGTCGTTTCGCCGAGTACCACGTAACGTGCCCCCCGTTCGAGCGGCGAAGCCTCTACCTGTATTTCCGCGACGCCTATCTTTTTATAGAAATTGGTGATTTTGCCGACATATACTTTCCGCACCGTCGCCGACGAGCCGTAATGGGCGCTCAGTTCGACCACCGGCGCCCCCTGGTAATAACCGCCCCAGAAACCGCGGTTGAAGACTTCCGAAAGGCGTTCCATCCAGACGGACACCCGCTCCGGAGCATAGGTTCCGTCCTCGATGGCCCGCAACGCTTCGTCGTAAACCTCCACCACCCTTTTCACATACTCGGCCGAACGGGCGCGTCCCTCGATTTTCAGCACGCGCACGCCCGCCGCAACAAATCTGTCCAGGAACGGCAGGGTACACAGGTCTTTCGGCGAGAGCAAATAACGCCCTTCGACGGCGATGGTCTCGCCCGTGTCGCGGTCGCGCAGCTCGTAGGAACGGCGGCATAACTGCCGGCATGCCCCCCGGTTGGCCGACTGGCCGCACTCGTGCAGGCTCAAGTAACATTTACCCGATATGCCCATGCACAGCGCCCCGTGGGCGAACATCTCGATTTTCACCTGCCGTCCCGACGGACCGCATATATTCTGCGCAGCGATGCTGTCGCGAATCCTCGTTATCCGGTCGAGGTCGAGTTCGCGCGCCAACACCACCACATCCGCCCACTGCGCGTAAAACCGCAGCGTCTCGGTATTGGAAACGTTGAGCTGCGTCGATATGTGCACTTCCATGCCGACGCTTCGCGCATAAAGAATGGCGGACTGGTCGGAAACGATGACCGCGTCCACCCCTTCGGCCCGTGCACGGGCGATGACGCGCCGCATGGTATCCAGCTCGTCATCGTACAACACCGTATTGACCGTCAAATAAGTTTTAATCCCGTGCCGGCGAGCGGTCGCGACGATACGCGCCAGGTCGTCGAGCGTAAAATTGGCCGCCGACCGGGAACGCATGTTGAGCTGCCCCACACCGAAGTAAACCGAATCGGCGCCTGCCGCCACGGCCGCCATAAGCGACTCGTAGGAACCGACAGGCGCCATGATTTCCATTTCGCTGCGTTTTATCGCCATAATACTGCAATCGCTAATCGCACGTATGCCGCGAAGCGGCCGTATCTACCCGCCGGATGCGCCGCGTCACTTCAACCGGTTCGTGAGTTCGTATGCGAGCCTTTCCATGTGCTCGCGCCGTGCGGCAGGCACGGACAGCGCTTCGAGCGCGGCAATCGCACGTTCCGTATAACGTTCGACGGCCGCCTCCGCCTGCTCGCGGACGCCGAGCGCTTCGTAAATCGCCAGCACCCGCGCAATCTTTTCATCGGCCAGCATCTCCCTGTTGTGCATCAGTCCGCCCAGCTTCCGGCGCGTGTCCTCGTCGGCCGCCTCCATCGCCGCGGTAGTCAGGAAGGTCTTCTTCCCCTCGGTGATGTCGCCTCCTATCTTCTTGCCGAGCGCATCCTGCGTTCCGTAACTGTCGAGCACGTCGTCGCGTATCTGGAACGCCATGCCGAGTTCCATGGCGAACGAACGAATCCGCTCGCAGTCCTCCTGCGAAGCCCCTCCGCACGTCGCTCCGATGACGGCCGCCCCGGCGAGCAGCACCGCCGTCTTCAGGGATATCATGTGCAGGTAATCATCCATGGGGACCCTTTCGAGGGATTCGAAATCCATGTCGTACTGCTGCCCTTCGCAAACCTTCAGCGACGTATCGTTGAAAATACGCAGCACCTCCGGCAGGATGGACGCGTCGGCCTCTTCGAGCAGCCGGTACGCATAAATCATCATGGCATCGCCGGACAGTATCGCGCTGTTGCTCCCCCACTTGCGCTGCACGGAAGGCTTGCCGCGCCTTACCGCCGCATTGTCCATGATGTCGTCGTGCAGCAGGGTGAAATTATGAAACACCTCGACCGCCGCCGCACAGGGAAGGGCGCGCATCACATCGTCGCTGAACATGTTGCAGGCCATCATGGCGAGCAGGGGACGCAGGCGTTTGCCGCCTCCCTCCAGCGAATAGACGATGGGCTCGTAAAGCGTATCCGGTTCTTCGGGAAAGGGAAGCTCCCGTATGTATGTTTCGATAAGGTTCGAAAGTTCTTCTTTGCCGTACATGGTATTCCGGGTTGGTTCGATTCGGTCGTTCGTCCGACAGCCGGCGGCCGCCGGAAATGCGAAAGCGGCACGCATTCATCCGACAAGCGCCGCAAAAACGATTCCATTTTCTGCTGCGGCCTCGGCAAGCGTACCCCTTTTCCGGTGCAAAGATACTTAAACCGCGGACAATTTTGCACAGTCATTGTATTTAGATAAATTTACGTTCCGATTCGGTCGTACGGCACGGAACGGGGACTTCGCCCCGGATGCCGCACGCAAGGGCAGGCCGCTGCATCTGCCTGCCGAAAACGGATGCTTGAACTCAAAAACGAACTGACATGGAAAAACTTGCCGTAGGAGTGGACGTCGGCGGAACGAACACCGTCACCGGCCTCGTGGACGCACAGGGAGGAATGCACGGGGAGCGCAGCTTCAAAACGAAGGAATATCCCTATTTCGAAGATTACGTTGAAAGGCTGGTCCAGGATATCGAATCGCTCCGGCGCGGCTGTCCCGGCAAGGAACTGGCGGGCATCGGAATCGGAGCGCCCAATGGCAATTACTTCAGCGGTGTGGCCGAGAATCCCATCAACATCCGTTGGTACGAACGGAACCCGGACGGAGGACAGGGAGCGCAGATACTGACCATACCGTTCGTGGAAACCGTCAAGAAACACTATCCCTCGCTGCCGGTCATCATCGACAACGACGCCAATGCGGCAGCCATCGGGGAGATGATATACGGGGGCGCGCGCGGCATGCGGGACTTCATCGAAATCACGCTCGGAACAGGTTTGGGAGGCGGCATCGTCGCGAACGGCGACATGGTGTACGGTTACGGGGGTACGGCCGGCGAACTGGGCCACGTAACGGTAAGGCCGGGCGGACGGATATGCGGATGCGGCCGCAGGGGGTGCCTCGAAACCTACGTATCGGCTACGGGCATCGTCCGCACGATGCTGGAAATCCTGGCCTGGAACCCCGCACCGAGCAGGCTGCGCAGCGTGCCGCCGGAAAAGATAGACTCCAAGCTGATTGCGGAAGCCGCCCTCGACGGAGACGAACTTGCGAAAAACGCATTCGAGGAAACGGGGCGGATACTGGGCGAGGCGCTGGCCAACTTCGTCGCATTCTCCTTCCCGGAAGCTATTTTCCTGTTCGGCGGACTGGCCAAATCGGGAAATTTGCTCTGGGAACCGACGAAAAGGCACATGGAAGCCAACATGCTCCGCAATTACAAGGGCATGGTAAAACTGCTTCCTTCAGGCATCGACCGTGCCAACGCCGCCATTCTCGGCGCATCGGCGCTGGTATGGAAAGAACTGCGCAGGCTCGAACGGCGGTAATCCGCAGCACGGAAGCACCGATTCCTCAAGCTACCGGGCAATGAAACCGGATGCGCGGCGACGGAAAAAATCAGGCAGGTCCCTGCGAAGACCTGCCTTGGCTTTTCTGCGGTCGTAAACCTTTTTCGACCGATGGATGCGTAACCGGCACGGAGGATGTCCATGTGCGGCTATCTCTTCCGCCCGGCTCGCACGCCGGTGCGCCTTGATGTAATCCTGCTGCGTCAGTTTTCTTTTCATAATACAATTCAGTTTACGCAATAAACGGCTGCAAAGACCATTCGATTGTATGCTGCGGCACAAAGATACGACAAACAGACGTGCCGCGATACGGCCGACCGAACATGTACGAATCATGAAAAACCGAATCGACATCGTATCCGTCAGGGACAACCCCGACTATACCCGCCGAGCGGCGGAATATGCGGCATCGTGCTGGAGCGAAGTTCCGCATGCCTTCTACGAAGACTGCATTGCGGAAGTACCGTACGCGGCGGGCCCCCTGCCCCGATGGTTCCTCCTCACTGCGGACGACCGGCCGGTCGGTTGCGCAGGACTCGTCCCGAACGACTTCATCAGTCGCTGCGACCTCTGGCCGTGGGTATGCGCGCTGCATGTGGACGAACCGTACCGCAACAGGGGATTCGGAGGCATGTTGCTGAAACGGTGCATCGCAGAAGCGGAACAGGCGGGCTGTCCTTCGCTCTACCTCGCCACGGAACTGACCGGATATTACGAACGGTACGGTTTCGTCTACATGTGCGAAGGGTACGGCGCGGACGGAAACGCTCTGCACATCTACCGGTACGACATCCGGGGCACCGCACTGCTGACCGGCGGAGGGTACACGATTCGTCCGGAAAGAACCGACGAACGCGGCCGGTTGTACGAACTCGTCAAAAACGCTTTTGCGACGGCAAAGGTCAGCGACGGCACGGAACAGGATTTCGCCGACATGCTGCGCGGGAGCGACGCCTTCATCCCCGCGCTGGCGCTCGTCGCGGAATACCGGGGCGACCCCGTCGCCCATCTTCTGCTCACCCGGAAATACGTACGGCAGAAGAACGGAACGCATTACGAAGGCGTGCTCGCCGCACCGCTGTCGGTGGATGCCGCCCGGCGGGGTATCGGCCTGGGTTCCGTGCTGCTCGGCGAAGGAATGCGCCGGGCCCGTGCCCTGGGATTCGGAGCGGTTTTTCTCTGCGGCGACCCGGCCTATTACCACCGGTTCGGATTCCGTTCCGTCATGCGTTACGGTATCGTTCCGGAAGACGACCTGCCCGCCGAATGTGCCATGGCCGCCGAGCTGTATCCCGGAGCACTGGCAGGAATCGCCGGCACCATTGCATACCGGTAACGCCGCCGTAGCACCGCGGGCGCTGTTCTCCGGAACAAAAAGTAGATAACAGCCCTGTTCGCGGACGCCGCTTCCGCAAAGATACTCCCGCATGCGTCCGTCACTGTTCCGAAGCATCCGCCGGATGTACCCTTTTCCGGAGCCCGACATCGGCAGTTCCTCCGGCATCGCCGCTCTCGGTAATGCCGTACGTTTCCACGATAGCATCGATTACCTTCTGAATTTCCTCCAGCATGGCATCGAAATCCGACCGGGCCACGATGTCGTGGTTGTTGGAAAGGAAGTCGCACATATAATCGCTGTTCATGTAAAGTTCCCAGCGGTCGTAGACGTTGCCGTCACGCATGACAATGTAATCCTTGTCGTCGTTGTAGGTAAGCGCCCACTGTTTCCGGTTGTTGTAGAACTCCACGGCCGCGACGACATTGCCGAACGCCTCGTAGCACCGAAATATATTGAGCAGCAACTGTTTGTCCTTAACATCGGGCATCAGGGAGGAGGCCTTCAATATCTCGAGAGCGTCCTGCGTATAGGAAAATATCTGAACACGGGACACGGCGGAGGCATACGCCGCCAGCGTATCCTGGGGCAGCATCCTGTAATCCTGCGACAGTACCTCGCGGCCGATGCGGACATCCTCCGCGATGTAGTCCATAATTTCGTGCACCTTCATGACATTCTTGTCCAGCTCTATTTTGATGAGCCGCATGTTCTCCCTGATATCCTTATTGACCGTATGCCGCGTTATCAGGGCAGACCCGATGAACGTCACGGCTACGCCCAATATCACGATGGACAAATCGCGCAGGTAATCGCCGGGCCGTAAGTTGTTCAGGAAATGCTTCATCTCGCAATACGTATAATTCGTTGCAAGATACGCAAATATACCTTAAATCGCAAAGCGGGGCGCTGCCGGCCGTCCTGCACAGGACATTCCCCGCCCCGGTCCGCACGGCAGCCGAAGGACAAAATTCGGCCTGACGGCAGCAAATTTTTCCGGCGGGTGGTGAATTCGCAAATTATTATTACTTTTGTAGCCGCGAAGCGGGGACGTGCTCCCGCCGTGTCACGGAAAGATGCCGGAGTGGTCGAACGGGCCGCACTCGAAATGCGGTGTACGGGCAACTGTACCGGGGGTTCGAATCCCTCTCTTTCCGCCGAAAACGAATGTGCCGCAAGGCACGTAATGAAAACTACGAAGGCAACGGCATATTTGCTGCTTGCCTTCGTAAGTTTCATGACGCTTCCGGCAGGGGGGGCAAAAGCCTCCGACAGTACAAAAAAAATATTGAGGCCGGTATATCGCCGCGCGACGCACGAAAAGAAATCCTGCACGATGAGAGGAATACCTGTGCAGGTACGAGACACACCGCTGCATCCGTACGGTCAATCGTTCCCGTACCGGTAAAGCGAAAATCCGATACACTGCGGCGGTTACGGGAAAAGAAGGGATGCATCGAAGGTTCCGCAGGATATCGGCCGACAGAAGAAGACATACCGTCGGTCTGCATTCCCCGCACGCAGAACCGACTGCGACGAACCCGATGCACCCGGCATGCGGCCGACCGCAAGATGTCCCCGGACGGACTCGCCGTACCGTGTACCCGACAGACCCGAAACGGCGCGGACGCTATCCGACGGGTAACGGAAAGCAAGCACGCTTGCCCGCACACCCCGCCCCAAGTCCGACGGACAAAAAGGACGGCTCCGCTTCACCACGCAGGCCGCCGAACCGCACGGCCGAAACCAAAGCAGGGCTTTCAGGCCTTGTACGAATCCGCTATCTGACGGAAATGGTCTTTGGTATTCACTTTCGGAAACACCTTCTCGATATACCCTTCGCCGTCTATGACGAACGTGGTACGAAGAATCCCCATGTATTCGCGGCCCATGAATTTTTTCCGACCCCACACACCGTATGCGGAGGCGATAGCCTTGTCCGTATCGGCTATGAGCGTGAAACGCAGCTCGTGCTTGTCGGCGAACCCGCGGTGCGAACGCTCGCTGTCGGGACTGACGCCCACCACTTCGAAGCCGTCCCGCAGCAGCTCCGCATAACCGTCGCGCAGGCTGCATGCCTCCGCAGTACAACCGGTCGTGTTGTCTTTCGGATAAAAATAGAGAATCAGTTTCTTCCCTCGGAATTGGCCGAGGGAAACGCTCCGGCCGTCCTGGTCGATGCCCGTAAAATCGGGCGCCTTGTCTCCCGGTTCAAGCATATCCATATCGCATTTGAATCATCCGTATCCTGCACATGCAGCGAGTCGCCGCATCCGGCCGCAGACGCTGCCCCTGCACGCATCTTCCCGCCTCAATTCCCTTTCCTGCCGGCGAAGATTTCCCGCAGAATGATGTCCGTAGCCCCCCGGTGCGAACGCACGTAGGTACCCGCTGCGGCGGCGGCACGCCCGTATGCCTTCCTGTCGGTACGCAGCCCGGACAACCACGCCTCCAATTCTTCGTAACCGGAAACGCTGCGTGCTGCTCCGGCGGCGATGAGGTCGTGCGCCTCGCGGAACTTGCCGTAATTGGGCCCGAAGGCGACCGGCATGCCGAATACCGCCGCTTCGAGCGTATTGTGTATCCCCGCACCGAATCCGCCGCCGACGTAGGCGTACCTTCCGTAACCGTACACCGACGACAGGATGCCGATGGTATCCACGATAAGAAGCTGTTTGTCCTTACCGTCGTCCGCCGCGCCGTAAGAAGTATAGCGCACCGCACCGCCCTTCACCGATGCAGCCAGCGCCCCGATACGCTTTTCATCCATCTCGTGGGGGGCGATGACGAACTTCATGTCGGGAAAAGCATCGGCGAGCCGGATGAGCATCTCCTCGTCGGGCGGCCAGGTGCTGCCCGCCACGAATACGTCCCTTCCGTCGGCGAAATCCTCCACCACAGGCAGGCGGCGGGCCTCGCCGGCTATCCGGCCCACCCGGTCGAAACGGGTATCCCCGGCCACGGTAACCTGCCGCACCCCGATTCCGGCCAACAGTTCCTTCGATTCGTCATCCTGCACGAAAAGCCTCCGGAACGTCCGGAGCGCCCTACGAAACGCCCCGCCCCACGGCCGAAAAAAGACCGAATCGCGGCGGAATACGGCGGATACGATATAGGTGGGAATCCCCCTGCGCGAGAGGGCCTCAAGATAGTTCAGCCAGAATTCGTATTTTATGAACACGGCGATTTCCGGTGCGACCGCATCGAGGAATCGCTCCGCATTGCGGGGCGTGTCCGCAGGCAGGTAAAAAACCCAGTCCGCTCCCCGGTAATCCTTCCGTACTTCGTAACCGGAAGGAGAAAAGAAGGTGAGGAGTATCCGATAACCGGGATACCGCTCCCTTATCGCCTCGATGACGGGTCTTCCCTGTTCGAATTCTCCGAGCGATGCGGCGTGTATCCACACAATCGGGCCGCTACCGGAGACGGCACGCTCCAGTTCCGGGAAAAGCCCCTTCCGTCCCTCCGACCACGACGCAGCCTTCCGCACGAACGGAGAAACCGCCCGTACGGCACAGGAATAGAGGTTTATCCCCAAATTATACCACCACATTTGCGCATGAAAGTTTCGTAACGTGCAACCGGGTCTCCCCCCGTTGCATCCGTCCGCACGGCGCGAAAGTATAAAAATTTACCCGCATGGGCAAACTTACCATTTCGGTGCGACCGCATCGGGTATATACCGCACCTTCGTCCGGCCGTCCGGAGCGTATTCCACGGCAATCAGGTCTATCTGGCAGTCGAGCGTCACGCCGAACGTCTCGACATAACAGTTCGCCGCCCGCACGAGCGCACGGCACTTCAATGGCGTGACGGCCTCCTCAGGCAATGTCAGCCCTCCTTCGCGGCGCAACTTCACCTCGATGAAATGCACCCGGTCGCCGCGGGCCGCCACGATATCCAGTTCGTAACGGCCCATGCGCCAGTTACGGTCCATTATCAGAAACCCGTGGGCCCTGAGCCACGCGGCCGCAAGTTCCTCGCCGGCCGCACCGAGTTCACCCGTCCTCGTCATGGCGTGTGGTCATGATTCGATGATTCAAAACACCGCCCTCCCGCGGCCGATGTTCCGACGGCAAACGCCCGTCCGGCAATACTGCCCGAACCCGGCAGGACGCAGCATTCCGCACGAAACGGGCGCTTCTTTGAAACAACGTCCGGCGAGTGCGGCACGGACAGCCGTCCCGTCCGCCGTTGCTTCGGTGCGACAGCACCTCCCGGAGCGACAATGCGGCACGGAAAGGCACGTCCGCACCTCAGGTCAGGCTTCCATCAGAAACGACAGGTCGTCTCCCGTCCGGTACTCGCGCGGAGCCTCGCCGTAACGGAACACGCGCATCGGCTTCGGCCCCTTGAGGGTCAGCGTATTTCCCTCCACCAGCAGCATGCAGCCTTCGCGCAGGCCTGCCACATAGACTTCCGGGTTCGCGGCGATGAACTCCTCGATACGCTGCTCGCGCGTCTCCCCCGCATGGCCTTCCGGATTGGCATCCAAATAGTGCGGATTTATCTGGAACCCGACGGCCCCGATTGCCCGGAACGATTCGGGTTCCACGATGGGCATGTCGTTGGTCGTCCGGATGGTCGGACAGGCCACGTTGCTGCCCGCACTCCATCCTACATAGGGCAGTCCGTCCCGAATCCGTTCGTACAGGGGTTCCAGCAAATGCTGCTCCTGCATCTTCCGGATAAGGGCGAAGGTATTGCCTCCCCCGACCACGACGGCCTCGGCTTCCATGACCGCCCGTACCGGGTCCGCTTCGCGGTGTATGGGCCTGATTCGGATATCGATTTCATCGAAACGGCGCTGCACCTTCGCTGCATACTCGTCGTAGGAGAAGGTAACCGCGGCATAAGGTATGAACAATGCTTCGTTGGCGCAGCCGAGGAATCCGGCGATATCGCGTATGGGATACTTGAGATACTCCTCGCCCGCATTGGTGGAGTTGCTGATTAAAAGAAGTTTCATGCTCTCGGTCGTTTTTGATGCATTACATTATATTATATACGAACCGTCCGCACGGGACGCAAATCGCAGTTAAAGATAGCGAATAGCCGGATACCGCCCAAACGGGATGCGGCCCTTCCGCCGTTTTTTATCCGACGCATCGATTCACGCAGCGACAACCTGCATGTTCACAGATAGTTTGCAAACGACCGCAAAAATAAGGCGGCGGAAGCGCACGGAAACGCGGCGGACTTTCCGGAGCATCCGATTCGCCACAGCACAAACACCTGTATGGCAGAATGATAACTGCGAAAAACGACGGAGCCGGGGCAAAAAGGAAGCGCATTTTTTAGTTTTAACGGAAAAAATGCTATTTTTGCCACGGAGTTTTCTTGCACGGAAGCCAAATTTACTTGCAAAATATTGTTGAACTAAAATCGAAAGTTATGTCTGAAATTTCATCAAAAGTAGTTGAGATTATAAAGGACAGGTTGAACGTTGCCGAAAAGGACATAGAGCTCACTTCGAGCTTCGCCAACGACTTGGGAGCCGACTCCCTCGACACCGTGGAACTCATCATGGAGTTCGAGAAGGAATTCGGAATCTCCATTCCGGACGAGGATGCCGAAAAGATAACCACCGTCGGCGATGCCATCAACTACATCGAAGCACACAAAGCATAACCCGGTTCCCGATGAACGGTCTAATAAGGTAAAATATTAACTTATTTTACCTTATTACTTTATTGTGCACACGGAGAGGAAGCGCCGCAAAAGGCTTCCGCAGCGGCGGGTCGTTCGGGCGCCCCGGTCGCCATTAACCCAAAAAGAAAGATTTTGCTATGCAGAAAAGGAGAGTTGTAGTGACCGGTATCGGCACGATTAATCCGCTTGGCAACAACGTGGGGGAATATTTCGCCAATCTGAAAGCCGGTGTCAGCGGCGCTGCACCGATTACGCATTTCGATGCGGAGAAATTCAAGACGAGGTTCGCCTGCGAGGTAAAGGGATACAACTGGGAGGATTTCTTCGACCGCAAGGAGGTACGTAAATACGACCTTTTCTCGCAATATGCCATGATAGCCGCCGACCAGGCCATGGCCGATTCGGGGATTGACGTTGAAAAGATAGACAAGCTGCGTTCGGGTGTCATCTGGGCGTCGGGCATCGGCGGGCTGCGCTCCATGTTCGACGAAATAGCGGGGTTTCTCGACGGCGGACAGGTACCGCGTTTCAGCCCCTTCTTCATCCCGAAGATGATATCCGACATCGCCGCCGGATACATATCCATGAAATACGGTTTCATGGGCCCCAACTTCTGCCCGGTCTCGGCCTGCGCATCGTCCAACCACGCCATCATCCTGGCTGCGGACCAGATACGCATGGACCGCGCCGACATCATGATTACCGGAGGTTCGGAATCGGCCGTGAACCAGCCCGGCGTAGGCGGTTTCAACTCCATGCAGGCGCTTTCCACGCGCAACGACGACCCGGCCACGGCTTCGCGCCCCTACGATGCCGACCGTGACGGCTTCGTCATCGGCGAAGGTGCAGGCGGCCTCATACTCGAAGAGTACGAACACGCGAAAGCGCGCGGAGCGAAAATATACGCGGAAGTGGGCGGCTGCGGCATGAGTGCCGACGCATTCCATTTCACCGCACCGCACCCGGAAGGGTTGGGAGCAAAACACGCCATGGAAGACGCCATGAAGGAAGCCGGCGTTTCGCCCGACCAGGTGGATTACATCAACACGCACGGCACATCGACACCTGCCGGGGATATTCCGGAACTCATCGGTATCCAGAGTGCGATAGGCGACCGGATATACGACATCAACCTCAGCTCCACGAAATCCATGACGGGGCACCTGCTGGGTGCTGCAGGAGCGGTCGAGGCGCTCGCCTGCATCATGGCCATCACCGAAGGGGTGATTCCTCCGACCATCAACAACTTTACCCGCGACCCGAAAATAGACGCACGCATCAACCTGACGCTGAATACGGCCCAGGAACGCGAAGTCCGGGTAGCCATGAGCAACACGTTCGGATTCGGCGGCCACAACGCCACCGTGCTGCTGAAAAAAATCTGACAAGCGGAGGCCGAAACCATGGATTCCCCATAAGGGCCCTTCGGCGGTTCTTATGGGGAATCGTTCGTATGCGGCGCGCGGCATCCGCCATCCGGCCGCACCGCCACGGCCTTCGGGAAACAACCGATAATTTCCGACACCCGTTTATGTTCGACTGCATCAAAAGACAGATAAGGAAACGCTTCGGCCGGGACAGGGAATTCTACGCCATCGTGGACGACCTGCTGGGCATCACCCCCGACAACATAGAGCTGTACAAACTGGCGCTCATCCACCGTTCGGCTTCCGTCATGCTGCCGGACGGCAGTCCCGCCAACAACGAACGGCTCGAATTTCTCGGAGATGCCGTTCTGGAGACCATCGTTTCCGATTTCCTGTTCATCGAATATCCGGAACAGACCGAAGGGTTTCTCACGCAGATGCGCTCGCGCATCGTCAGTCGTGCATCCCTCGACAACATTTCGTCCGAAATGGGCATCGACCGGTACATCGTAGCCAACTTCAGCGGCGCGTACAGCCACAAACACATCAACGGCAATGCCTTCGAAGCCATCATAGGGGCCGTTTACCTGGATAAGGGATACGACTTCACGAACCGGTTCGTCATCGACGGCGTGCTGCGCCGTTATGTCGATATGAGCGACATCGCCGAAACCGAAGTCGATTTCAAAAGCCGTCTGATTGAATGGTGCCAGAAGAGCAAACGCTCCATCCACTTCAACACGGCGACGGACGGGGAATCCTCGATGCGCAACCCCCGGTTTCTTTCCAAAATCGTCATCGACGGCATCGAACTGGGCCACGGCACGGGAAGCTCCAAAAAGGAAGCGGAACAGAAAGCCTCTTGGGCCGTCACCCAGATTGTGAGCAACGACGAGATAGGCGACTTCTTCATGGACACCATCGATACCAGTTTCGAGCAATACACCGCAGGCAATGGAACGACTGACTGACCGCCAGGTACGCGAAAAACTCGTTTCGCGCGGGGTACGGGCGCTGACCGACGCCGAACTGCTCAGCGTCATCCTGGGCGACGGCAGCGCGGGGCACAGTGCCGTGGAGACAGACGAACGCATCCTCGCCGCCTACGACGCTTCGTTCGCCGCAATGGCCCGCGCCGACATGACCCGCCTGCGCATGACCGAAGGCATCGGCGTAAAACGGGCGGCCGTACTGACCGCCGTTTTCGAGCTCGCCTCGCGCCTGCACCGGCAGGAAGCCGCCGCACCGTCCGCCATACGTACCAAAGACGACGTAACGGCCCTGTTCGCTCCTTTGCTCGCCCGTCTGCCGCACGAGGAGATGTGGGCGCTCTATCTGACCTCAGCGAACGGGGTAATCGAAAAAACGCGTGTGAGCCAGGGAGGGGTTACGTCGCTCGTCGTGGACTACAAACTCATCGTGAAACGGGCGGTGGAAGTACTCGCCTCTTCCCTGATTATCGTGCACAACCATCCTTCCGGCATTGCGGTTCCCAGTCCCGAAGACATCGCCATCACGAAACGAATCGGCGAAGCCGCCGCGCTTTTCGACATCCAGCTCGTGGACCACATCATCATCGTCGACGGGGCATCGTACAGTTTCAGACAGTACGGGCAGCTTCAATAACACGGGCCTCCCCTGCCGCGGAGGGCACGGACAATGCCTGTCCGCTGCATCCTGTTCTTTCCGCCTGCGGCCGCTTCCCGCCCCTCCGTTCCGCAATGCCGCGGATGCACGGATACCCTTCCGAACGCCGCGCCTCCTTTCGCAACGTCCTGCACAGACCGCGGCCCGGCCATCCGAACGAAGAGCAGTACCGCCCCGACGCCGTCCGACTACTCGATGACACCGAAACGGCGCAATGCCTTAGCAACGCCCGAACGGTCGACACCGGTAGTAACATAATCGGCCGCAGCCTTCACGGCCGCATCGGCATTCCCCATCGCCACGCCGATGCCCGCATAACGGAGCATCGAGATGTCGTTGTCGCCGTCGCCGAAAGCCATGCACTCCTCGCGCGAAAAACCGTATCGTTCGAGCACCTTCCCGATACCCACATCTTTGCCGCCGCCGCGGGGAATGATATCGCAGAGCAAATGCGTCCAACGTGTGGCCTCGCAGGAGGGCATGCCGCGCAGCAGCGCTTCCTCCTGTTCCCGGTTCCCGAATAGAATGAGTTGGAGTATGGGATAATCCGGTATGTCGGCAATGCCTGCCGGTTCGGGAAAATGCAGGTTAATAAGCGTAGCCCCTTCGCGGGCACGGTCGGTCACCCGGTTGATACGGATGAAATCGACTCCTTCGAAGATGGTGGCGACACCCGTTTCCTCTGCATAACGCACCGCAGCACGGGTGTCCGCTGCGGGTATGGCATGAGTGTATACAACCTCGCCGCCCAAACGCACGCACTGCCCGTTGAGCGACACGATGCCGTCGAACAACGAGGTGTCCACGTTGTCAATCAGCAGCTCGTGGCGGCCCGTGGCGATGAACGCCTTGATGCCTTTCCTGCGCAGCGCGTCCAGCGCCCGCAGGGTACTGTCGGGCATCCGGTGCGTCTTGAAACTCACCAACGTCCCGTCTATATCGAAGAATACCGCTTTTATCATCGGTCGTAACGCGGGGAAAGGCCCGCCGTGCGGCAAAAATACGGATAATCACGGAATATATGCATCCGTAACGATTATCCGACCGGCAGAAGCGTTTCCTTCCTTTATCCATATTCCCCCTGTACGGAAGCACGGCCGCATGCCGCAGCCTTCGTTTCCGTCTCCGGACAGCAGGTACGGCAGTCATTCCGCAGTTTCCGTCCGAACCGCGCAGGAAGGATTGCCTCCGCAGCGGAGTAACGGAGCAACGGCCGACGCTCCGCACGACGACCGGTGCCGACCGCGAAACAGACGTGCGCCGCAACGAACCGCGCATATCGGAAAACCGCCCGCCTTACGGAACTCCCGAAAACCTCCGGGCCGAAAAAACGAAACCGCCGCAGTGCGGCAAGCCCCTCCCGACCGGCATGCAGCGAAGGCCCCGACACGCACTTCCCTACCCGGAAACAGGCGCTCCGGCAACTCCATTTGGGCAGCGATTATTGCCGATTTGCACGGCGTCATTTTGTTTTCTTCTTCCGTTTGCCTATATTTAGGGGCGATAATTCCGGGGCGGCCTTTCGGGACCGCGACCGGCCGCGGCGCACGGAGGGTGTTTTCCTTCCTCCGTCGCAGGTACTTTTTTCGCTTTGAATCATTAACCTAAATAAACACGGCGCATGAAAAATTATCGAACTTCAGAGATTAAGAACGTCGTTCTGCTCGGTGCCCCCGGCTCCGGGAAAACTACCTTTGCAGAAGCGATGGCTTTCGAGGGTAAGGTCATCGACCGCAGAGGCAGTATCGAAAACGAAAATACCCTCTCCGACAACACGGACCTCGAACGCAGCAACCGCCGCAGCATCTACTCGACCATCCTCTACACGGAGTTTATGGACCACAAACTGAACATCATCGACGCCCCCGGCTCCGACGACTTCAGCGGCGGACTCTTCGCCGCCTTCAAGGTGGCCGACGTGGGCCTGATGCTGTTCAACGCACAGAACGGCTTCGAGGTAGGCAGCGAAATACAGTCCCGTTACGCCCAGACATACAACGTTCCCCTCGTCGGCGTGGTCAATCAGCTCGACAGCGACAAGGCCAACTGGGAGGGAACCCTAGAGAGCATCGCCTCCTTCTCGAAAGTGAAGCCGATTATCGTCCAGTATCCGGTCAATCCGGGCCCCGGCTTCAACGCCTTCATCGATGTGCTGCTCATGAAGATGTTCCGTTTCAAGGACGACAACGGCACACGGGAAGAACTGGAGATTCCCGCCGAACACGCCGACCGGGCCGCGGAACTCCACCAGGCACTGCTGGAGGCTGCTGCGGAAAACGACGAGACGCTCATGGATACCTATTTTGAAAAGGGCGACCTCGAACCGGACGAAATCCGCAAGGGACTGGGCATGGGCATCGCCAACCGCGACTGGATGCCCATTTTCTGTGCTTCGGCGCGTAAGGACATCGGTACCAAACGCATCATGGAATTCATCATCAAGGTTGCGCCGAATCCCGACCAGCGTCCGCCCATGAAGGATACCGAAGGCAACGGCATCGCATGCGACCCGGCGGGGCCCGCAATCCTCTTCGTATTCAAGAGTTCGATTGAACAGCACGTGGGAGAAATCAGCTACTTCCGCGTAGTCAGCGGCAAGGTTACCGAGGGCATGGAGCTCATGAACATGCGCACGGAAAACAAGGAAAAGATATCGCAGCTCTTCGCGGTGGCCGGCAAGAACCGTGTCAAGGTACCCGAAATGAACGCGGGCGACATAGGCTGCACGGTCAAGCTGAAATCCACACGGACGGGCGACACGCTGGCACCGGCCGGGTCGCACACGGTCGTTTCGCCCATGGTGTTCCCCGAACCCCGCTACCGCGCCGCAGTCAGGGCACTGAACCAGGCCGACGAAGAAAAACTGGGCGAACTGCTCAATAAGGCCAAGTACGAAGACCCCACGCTGCTGGTGGAATATTCCAAAGAACTCAAACAGACCATCGTACAGGGACAGGGCGAACTGCACCTCAAAATCCTGCGCGACCAGATAACGGGCAGCAGCAAAATCGATATCGAATATTTCGCACCGAAGATACCCTATCGCGAAACCATTACCAAGACCGCGGCCGCCGACTACCGCCACAAGAAACAGTCCGGGGGTGCGGGACAGTTCGGCGAAGTGCACCTGGTCATCGAACCCTATTACGAAGGAATGCCCGAACCTTCGAAATACAAGGTGGACGGCAAGGAACTCACCCTCAACGTCAAGAACAAGGAAGAATACGACCTCGACTGGGGCGGCAAACTGCAGTTCTACAGCGCGGTGGTGGGCGGTGCCATCGACGCGCGCTTTATGCCCGCCATCCTCAAGGGCATCATGGAGAAGATGGAGGAAGGCCCCCTGACAGGTTCCTACGCCCGCGACATCCGCGTAGTCGTTTACGACGGCAAGATGCACCCGGTGGATTCGAACGAAATCTCCTTCAAGCTCGCCGGGCGCAACGCCTTCAAGGAAGCCTTCCGCAAGGCGGGACCGAAAATCATGGAACCCATTTACAACGTGGAGGTACTCGTCCCTTCGGACAAGATGGGCGACGTGATGAGCGACATGCAGAACCGGCGGGCCATCATCGAGGGCATGTCATCGGAAGGGGGGCTCGACCGTCTTTCCGCCCGCGTACCGCTCGCCGAACTCTACCGGTACTCGACCACGCTGAGTTCGCTGACCAACGGCCGAGCGACCTACACGATGAAGTTCGCTTCCTACGAACAGGTACCCTCCGACATACAGGAGAAACTGTTGAAAGCGTATGCGGAAACCGACAAGGACGAATAGCGGATACCGCAAAAACGGGAAGCAGGGCGGTGACACCACCGCCCTGCTATATTAAACAACGTGTTTTCAAAAACAACTGCAGGATAACTACGATTCAAAAACGCCCTCCGGTATGGGGTGCTCACCTGAGCGGGCATTGTAGAAAAGGCGACTTCTCAAGCCCCCGTAACCCCCAACCGAAGGGCTTTATA